>JBBAAC010000043.1:0-14785 GCA_041658465.1 bacterium
GCCGAACGACATGTAGCAGGTGCGGCCTGCCATCTCCGCGATGACCTCTGCGGGCACCTCGGTGTCTGTCTCAAAGCGCAGGCCCTCGTCGTCGAGAAATGCCTTGAGCATGCGCTCGTTGACCTGCTGCCGGCCGATGAGGTACACGCGCGGCTCTGTCACAATGCGATTTTTTTTCATCATTCTTCGTGATTGGTGATTGGTGATTAGTGATTGGCGGCAAATGCTCAAGGTCTACCCCACCCTGACCCTCCCCTTACAAAGGGGAGGAAAAGTTCCCCTCCTTTATAAGGAGGGGCCAGGGGAGGTAGATCTAGTCATTCACACCAGTCACGAGTCACGAATCACGGCCTTTAAGAGCATCCCATCGAATTTCCACAGTTGAGGCACTTGTAGCACGCGCCGTTGCGGACCGTGACGTGGCCGCACTGGTCGCAGAACGGCGCATCGCCCATCATGTTTGAGAGGTGGCTGCCGATGGCGCTCACCTGCTTCTTTGCATCAGCGATATTCACCACCACCCCGGCGGCCGCGGTCGCCACCTGCAGCCCGCCGCCTGTTGCCTGCGCCTGCTGCGATCCGACCGCTGCGATCGCCGAGACCGCGCTTTCTTCCTCGTCCGGCATGGCCTGGCGAACCGGGTTCTGCTGCGCCTGTGTCGTGCCACTGCTCATGGCGGCGCCGTGCTCGATCTCCATCTTCACGTCGTCGTCCTTCGTGGGCTTCACCTGCACGAAGTCGGTGCGGCCCAGATACTCCATGCCCAGCACGCGGAAGACATAATCCACGACAGACGTCACCATCTTGATGTTGGGGTGATCGCACACGCCCTGCGGTTCAAATCGCGTGAACGTGAAACAATCGACATACTCTTCAAGAGGAACGCCGTACTGCAGTCCGAGCGAAATGGCGATGGCAAAGCAGTTCATCATGCTGCGAAACGCAGCTCCCTCTTTGTGCATGTCGATGAACAGTTCGCCGAGCGTGCCGTCCTCGTGCTCTCCGGTGCGCAAGTAGACCTTGTGGCCGCCGACGCGCGCCTCCTGCGTGAATCCGCAGCGCTTCTTGGGAAGGCGACGGCGCTTAAGAACAGGTTGAGGTGCCGTCGAAGTCGATTGGGCAGCGATCCCCTCCTGGTTCGGCTGCAAAACCCGTTTTTTTTTCACCTCATCCGTTGTGGAGGAGAGCGGCTGCGCCATCTTTGAGCCGTCGCGGTAGAGGGCGACGGACTTGAGGCCCGCCCTCCACGCATCTACATAGTGGCGCTCTATCTCCTCGACGGTCGCCTCGTTAGGCAGGTTTATCGTCTTGGAGATGGCGCCGGAGAGAAACTTCTGCGCCGCGGCCATCATCTTTATGTGAGCCATCGGCGCCAGATACCGAGTCCCGAACTTGCCGCACTTGTTGGCGCAGTCGAATACCGGCAGGTGCTCCTGCTTTATGTGAGGTGCGCCCTCGATCGTCATGCGGCCGCAGATGTGGAGCCCGGCCTCCGCGATCTGCAACTCTGAGAACCCGAGGGCCGTGAGGAGACTGAAACCAGGCGCCGCGTACTGCTCCTCCGTAAGGCCGAAGCGCGCCATCGCTTCCTTGCCCAGTGTGCCGACGTTGAACGCGAACGACAGGTCGAACACGCCGGGGAGCGCGCGATTCACTCGGGCAAGATCATCGTCATTGAAGCCCTTGTCGCGCAGGCTCTTCTCGTTGATATGCGGAGCGCCCGCGAGCGCGCAGGTGCCCTGGATATAGTTGACGATCTCTTCTATCTGTTGCGGCGCGTAACCGAGCTTTCGCAACGCCGCGGGCACAGAGCGGTTGACTATCTTGAAATAGCCGCCGCCGGCCAGCTTCTTGAACTTCACGAGGGAGAAGTCCGGCTCTATGCCGGTCGTGTCGCAGTCCATAAGCAGACCGATCGTGCCTGTGGGCGCGAGCACCGTGACCTGAGCATTGCGGAAACCCGTCCGCTCGCCCTCGGCAAGGCACCTGTCCCATTCCTCGCGCGCGGCATGAGCAAGATATTCAGGACACGCGCGCGCCGGTATCTCGTAAGCTGCGTCGCGATGCATGCGTATCACCCCGAGCATCGACTCGCGGTTCTTGGCATACTCGGAGAAGGCGCCGGTGTTGGCCGCTATCTCAGCGGACGTGCGATATGCGGTGCCGTGCATGATCGCGGTGATCGCAGCGCAGATGGCACGGCCCTCGTCGGAGTCGTACGGTATGCCTCCCACCATCAGCAGCGTGCCCAGGTTCGCATATCCCAGGCCGAGCGGCCGGAAGAGGTGGCTGTTGCGCGCTATCGGCTCCGTCGGGTACGAGGAGAAATCGACCAGTATCTCCTGCGCGGTGATGAAGATGCGGCACGCGTGCTTGAAACCCTCCACATCAAAGTGGCCGGTCGCCTCGTCGTAAAACTTCATGAGGTTTATCGAGGAGAGGTTGCAGGCGGAGTCGTCCAGGAACATGAACTCGGAGCAGGGATTCGATGCGTTGATGCGGCCCGACGCCTTGCACGTGTGCCACTTGTTTATCGTGCTGTCGAATTGCAGCCCGGGATCGGCGCACGCCCACGTCGCCTCCGCGATCTTGTGCATGAGCTCGCGGGCGGGGATGGTCTCGTGCACCTCGTCCGTCGTGCGCAGTTTTGTCTGCCAGGGTTCGTCGTTGAGGTACGCAAACATGAAATCGTCCGAGACGCGCACGGAGTTGTTGGAATTCTGCCCCGAGACCGTGCGGTACGCCTCGCCGTTGAAGTCCGATGGAAAGCCGGAGTCGATGAGGGCCGCAACCTTTCTCTCCTCCCTCACCTTCCAGTCGATGAAGTCGGTGATCTCGGGGTGATCGATGTCCAGGCAGACCATCTTGGCCGCGCGCCTTGTGGTGCCGCCCGATTTTGTAGCGCCCGCGCCGCGGTCCAGCACCTCGAGGAAGCTCATAAGCCCCGAGCTCGTCCCGCCGCCGGAGAGCTTCTCGTACTTGGAACGCAGCGAGGAGAAGTTGGTGCCGGTGCCAGAGCCGTATTTGAAGAGCTTCGCCTCGTTCTTCGCGAGGTCGAATATCGACATGAGGTCGTCCGACACGGATTGAATAAAGCACGCGGAGCACTGCGGATATTCGTAGGAATTCTTCGTGCGCGCGAACGCATCTTTTGCCCTGTCCCAATACCAGTTTCCGCCGCTCCCCTCTATGCCGTACTCGTGAAAGAGCCCGCAGTTGAACCACACAGGCGAGTTGAACGCGCCGATCTGGTTGACCAGCATATGGGCAAGCTCGGCCTCGAACGCCTGGGCATCTTCCTTTGAAGCAAAGTAGCAGCCGGCCTCAAGCCCGCCGTCGGCGATCGTCTTCGCGATGCGCTCCACCACCTGGCGCACCGAACTCTCGTGGCCCTTGCCCGGCACCCCGCGCTTGCGGAAGTATTTGGAGACCAGTATGTCGGTGGCCAGCTGCGACCACGACTCCGGGACCTCTGCGCCTTCCATGCGAAAGACCACCGATCCGTCAGGATTGGTGATGAGGCTGACGCGCTTGGTGTATTTGACCTCGTCCAGCGGGCTTACACCCGGACGGGTGAACCGCCTCTCCATATGAAGCCCACGCGATGCCGCTGAAATATGGGCGGCCTGCTTTGTGCCTGACTTTGAGGTGCGGTGAGCGGCCTTTGTTACCATTGATCCTCCAACAAATTCAATCGGTTACAAACTTATCCCCTGCCTATCCACCATTTTATCCACAATATATAGTGGCCTAACAAGTGAGTAAGCCACTATATATTGTGGTGTCAAATGAAAAAGGCACGCTCTTGTGTTTTGGCTTGCTCCCCTTGATAAATTGCCGATATAGGAAGGTTCCGTGATTTATGAGGCAGGGCCGGCATCAAGCTGGATACAGATACGGCCATTAGGGAAAAGCAGATCTTATCGCTGTTTGCTGGCTTCGACGGCGTGATAGTTTTGCCCAATAACGGCGGATAATGTCGTGACGCTGGCAGCCCTTGTGATAATTGCAGATGGGGTGAGGTTTCGCAGCTGAATTAACATTTTTCAACATCAGAGGGGCGCGCTCTTCTTAATCGCCCTGATTCTCGCAATCGGAAGGCACATGAGCCACTTCAAGGAATACCAGAACGACGCAACCGCCCAGGACGGGCGCAACCTCGGCGACGAATGGGTGGACTGGAACGGCGGGAACGACTCCCCCATTAATGAGGGGAAGGGTCTCTTTCTCTGGCTCTCGGCAGCAGTGCTCATCCTCTCAACGGCCTTTGCCGCTGCATTCGTATATCTCGTCACGCCCAGGCTCGCGCTCTGGGATTCGCACCTGCCTGTGATCGCCTGGATGCTCGCCCTCATCCTCGTTGCAGCCGCGGCGCTCTGGTTTGTGCAGCTCGTATTCACCGCGGCCCTAAGTCGGCGCCCGCTCCTCGCGCCTGCCAGCATCAAGCCCCTCTTCAACCTGACCTTCTCGGGGACATTCCGCGTCGGCTCTCTCCTGGGCATTTCGCGCGACAGGGTGGGGCACTCTTTTGTGCGCGTCTCCAATGAACTCTCGCGCGCTGCAAAGCCCGCAACCCGCGATGAAAAACTCCTGCTGCTCCTACCGCGCTGTCTCGCCAAGGAAGAACTGCTAAAAATAAACGGGCTCAAGGAACGCTACCCCATCACCGTGCACACCGTCTCCGGCGGAGAACTCGCGCGCAAGAAGGTGAAGGAGCTCAAGCCCACCGCGGTGATCGGCGTCGCATGCGAACGCGACCTCGTCAGCGGCATCAGGGATGTCGGCGCGCGCTTCTCGGTGATCGGCATTCCGAACCAGCGGCCCAACGGCCCCTGCAAGGAGACGCGCATAGACATGCAGGAACTCATCTCCGCCATCGAATTCTTCGTAGGCCCCGCATCCAAGTCAATTTGATCCACAGCGCAGTGAGACGGAATACCGTTTCGTGGATGCGGTGCGTCATAACCCGCGACAGTCACAGTTGATTTCCCTTATGCGAGCTGTTACACAGCTCGCTCATCATGAGACATAAATATATCGCATTGCTCGTCGTCCTCCTCATCCAACCTGCCTGCGGAATGAAAAAGATGACGACAAGGGTGATCGGCAATATCTCCACGAGCGGGATCGTTGCCATCGAGGGCGAACAGGACGTGGAGTTCGCGGAAGAAGCCATGCCCGCGCTCATCAAGACCCTCGAGGTACTGCGCCACGGCGACACCAGGGATCCGCGCACGCTGGTGCTTCTCTCAAAGGCTTACGGCACATATACGTTCGGATTCCTCGAAGAGCGGCTGATCGCCCTGCCGGAGAAGGACCCGCAACGCGCCGCTGCAGCAGCCCGGGCCGACCTCTTCTATGACAGGGGAAAAAATTTTGGCGTCGCGGCCCTCATCTCCGACTCCGGCATGCGCAAGGCGTTCGACAAGCCGTTTCCCGAATTCAAGCGCGCTGTGGACGGCCTGGGCAAAAAACACGTCCCGGCTCTATTCTGGACCGCATTCAACTGGGCAAACTGGATCAACCTGCATAGAGACGATCCTTCCGCTGTCGTGGACATCCCGCGCATAAAGGCGATGGCGGAGCGCGTGATAGAACTCGATCCCGGCTTTTACTATGGATCGGCTCACGCCCTGGTCGGAATCATAGCTGCCTCGAGGCCCAAGGCCCTTGGCGGAGAGCCCGAACTCGCGGAAAAAGAATTCCGCGAGGCGATGAGCACAGAACCCAAATACCTCATGACCCCCGTGCTTTATGCCCTCTTCTACGCGCGTCAGATGAACGACGCGCCTCTCTTCCGCAAGACGCTCGAAGGCGTCGAATCGGCGGATGCGGCGGCCCTGCCCGCAGAACGGCTGGCAAATGAGCTGGCAAAGCGCAGGGCCAAATTATTGCTGGAGAAAGAGAAGGCGCTGTTTTGATCAATAAGGACTGAGGATTGAGGCCTGTCATTCTCTAAAGGAGCTTGAATTATGAAACGCATCGCATTTCTCATCATGTTTCTGTTCGTCATGGCCGCAACGCCCGCGGCAAACGCGACCGAGATAAAGATAGCGATACTCGCGCCTGAGGGCTCGACATGGTCCAAGGTCTTGACCGCCTGGGACAAGGAGCTCCGCGAGAAGTCGGGCGGCAAGCTTGGGCTCAAGATATATGCCGGCGGCGTGCTGGGCGACGAGAAGGACGTGGTCCGCAAGATGCGGATCGGACAGGTCCAGGCGGCCGGGCTCACGGGGCTGGGACTTGGCGTGATGAATCCCGCGGTGCGCGTTATGGAACTCCCGATGCTCGTAAACTCCTATGATGAGGCAGACGCCGTGGCCAGTCGCATCTGGCCGAAACTCGATTCCGGATTTGAGAAAAACGGCTTTGTAGTCCTGGGCGCGGCGGAGACCGGTTTTGTGAATATATTCTCCAACAAGCCCATCGCCTCGCGCGCGGACCTGAAGGGAATGAAGATGTGGGCCTGGGAAGGCGACCAGCTGGTGGAGGCGTTGTACAGCGTCTTTGGCATCGTGCCGATCCCGCTGCCGATCACGGACGTGATGACATCCCTGCAGACAAAACTGATAGACGCGGTCTATGCCCCGCCGCTCGGCGCCATAGCGCTCCAGTGGTTCACGCACACAAAGTACATGACGGACCTCAAGCTCGCCGACTCAACCGGCGGAATCGTGATCACCAAGAAGGCCTTTGACGAGCTCTCTCCAGCCGATAGAGAGATGCTCAAGTCCACCGGGAAGAAGTACGCAAAGATGCTCGTGGATCAGACCCGCGCTGACAACGACAAGTCCTATGCCACGCTCACCAAGGCCGGGGTCACCATCGTAAAGGTCCCGCCGGAAGAGCAGGAATTGATCCGCACCACCAGCAAAGAGGTTTGGACAAAGCTCGTTGGCAAGCTCTATTCAAAGGAGCTGCTGGACGAGGCGGTCGCCGCGGCGCAGGAGAAGCGGAGCGGCAAGTAGCGATCCCTTTCCGGGGGGGCCTTGAAGCGAATCCTGAATCTCTTTGTTTTCGTCGATAAGATCTTCGCGCGCTGCGTGGAGACCCTTGTCGTCGTATATCTTCTGGCGATGATGGTCCTCGTCGCCGCGCAGGTAGTCCTTCGCAACGTCTTCTCGAGCGGCATCTCGTGGGCAGACGTGGCGTCCCGCCATCTAGTGCTCTGGGTCGCTTTTCTGGGGGCGATGCTCGCCACGCGCGGCCGCGAGCATATCGCGATAGACGCACTCATGCGGGTGATTCCGCGGCGCGCGCGCAATTCAGTGCGCATAGGTTTGGATGCGCTCGCCTGCGCCGTGGCGTTTTTGCTCGCAAAGGCCGCGTACGCCTTCGTGCTCACCGAAAAAACGTCCGGCAGCATGCTCTTCGGCGATATCCCGTCATGGGTGGCCGAGAGCATCATCCCGTTCGGCTTTGCAATAATATCGCTGGAATACGCGATAGGGATCGGACTGGATATCTGGCGCCTCGCCACCGACACCTCGGGCGCCCACGTGGCGGGAAAGGGTTGGCGGCGATGACGGCCATATACGTTATTGCCCTGATCCTCTGCGCCATCTGCGGTGCACCGCTCTTCATCATTCTTGGCGGCCTTGCGCTCGTCCTCTTTGCCACGGTCGGCATCGACTCGCAGGCCGTCATCATCGAGATGTACCGCCTGGCCTCCGCCCCGACGCTTATCGCGATACCGCTCTTCACCTTTGCAGGGTACCTGCTGGCGGAATCCAAATCTCCGGAACGGCTCGTAAACCTGTATCGCGTGATCTTCGGCTGGATCCCTGGCGGGCTGGCCATCGTTTCATTTATCGCGTGCGCCTTCTTCACGTCGTTCAACGGCGCCTCCGGCGTCACGATCATCGCGCTGGGGGGGCTCCTGTATCCGCTGCTTACAAAGGAGCGTTATACCGAGCGCTTCTCCATGGGGCTCATCACAACAAGCGGCAGCCTGGGGCTCCTCTTCCCGCCGAGCCTCCCGCTCATCCTATATGCCGTGGTCGCGCAGGTGAACGTTGACTCGCTTTTCCTGGCCGGGATCATCCCGGGCACGCTGCTCATTTTACTGCTCTCCCTCTTCAGCGTGCGGGCAGGACTGCGCTCAAAGGTCGTTCGCCAGCCGTTCCATTTCAAGGCGATCTGGCCCGCGCTCAGGGAGGCCTTCTGGATCCTGCCGCTGCCATTTATCATCCTCGTCGGGATATACGGCGGAATATTCACTGCATCCGAGGCCGCGGCTGTCACCGTGGTCTATGTGCTCTTCGTCGAACTCGCCATCTATCGCGATCTCAAGATCACGAAGGACATCCCTCGCATCGCGGCCCAGTCCATGGTCCTGGTGGGCAGCATCCTGGTGATACTGGGCTGCGCGCTTGGGCTCACCAACTACCTGGTCGACGAGCAAGTCCCCATGAAGATCATCGAGATGATGAGGACCTTCATCACGAACAAGTGGGTCTTCCTGGCGATTCTCAACGTCTTCCTACTGATCGTGGGCTGTCTGATGGATATTTTCTCAGCGACCATCGTCGTGGTGCCGCTGATCGTGCCGATTGCGAAGGAATTCGGCGTCAACCCCCTGCACCTGGGAATCGTCTTCCTTACCAATCTGGAAATCGGCTATATACACCCGCCGATGGGGCTCAACCTCTTCATCTCAAGCATTCGGTTCAAGCGGCCGATTATGGAGATATGCATAACTGTCCTTCCGTTCCTCGCGGTGCTCCTTGCGGCGCTTATCATCATCACCTACGTGCCGTGGCTCTCGACGTGGCTGCCGTCGCTCTTCCGACCTTAGATGGATTTGAATTTCGGACTATCTGTGGAGAAAATCAGTAAAGCAGCGCGGAGTGGATGTGAAGCAGGAGGCGAGCATGCGAAGGTACGCCCTGAAACCCCAGGTGCTTATGATCGTCACCGGGTGAAGGATTATGTGTTTGGTTGTGATGAGTCCGTGTACCATGTTCCGTCCTCCTGACATATAAATATGCATAGAACATGCCAAGGACGGCACGCGCATGGACGACAATATCTTTTTATAAAACCAGTGGTTTCAAGAATGCCGGACAACCGTTATTCTCATTTTGAGTATTTATTACCCCAGAAGTGGGTGTTTTGTCAGCTGTACTTGATCTCTATTACCTCGTAGGTTCGCATCCCTTTCGGCGTGGTTACCTTCACCTCATCGCCTTCTTCCTTTCCTATCAGCGCCCTCGCCATCGGGCATTCGATCGAGATCTTTCCCGCCGAGATATCCGCCTCGTCGCTGCCGACGATGAAGTAAGTGACGTGCTCGTCGTTGTCGATGTCCGAAAGCGTAACGTGAGCGCCGAACACGACCTTCTCAGCGCTGAGGGTCTTGGGATCGATCACGTGGGCGAGCGAAAGCTTGTGCTCGACCTCTTTTATCTGCTGGCTGATCTGAAGCTGTTTCTCCTTTGCTATGTCGTATTCCGCGTTCTCGGAGAGATCTCCGTGCCCTCGCGCCTCTTCTATCGCCGCGACGGTGCGGGGCCTCTCCACCTGCTTCAGGTACTTGAGCTTTTCCATGAGCATTCGCTGCCCGTCGGGAGTCATCGGAATCCGTTTGATCGTCATGAGATCACCTTTCGCATGCGCAGACAGTCCGCGCTTTCAAAACAATTCCCGCCTCCGGCTGAAATCTGCGCGGAGGCGGGTTTTTGATTTCGAGAATCTCATATCACGAAAAAATATATTCAGTCAAGTCGCGCAAGGCGCCTGCCCTGAGCGAGACGAAGGGTTGACAATTTCGATCATGAGACTAGATTGTGATGCATGGGCGACGTCATACCGATACACTCCCGCAGAACATTTTCAGAAGAAGAAGCTCTGGCGCTGCTCCCGGTCGTGCGCCGCATCACCGAGAGGGTTGCCTCCGAGGTGGAGTCGCTGCAGGAGCAGCTGCGTTTCGTTCCGCACGACGAGCCGATGCACAAGCGGCTCTATTCTCAGGTAGAAATGGAGATTCGCCGCTGGGCAATCAAGATATCGAAGCTCGGTTGCGAACCTCGCGGCATCTGGCTCGTTGACTTTGACGCTGGCGACGGCTGGTTCGCCTGGCGGCTGGGCGACGAACGCCTCGCATTTTTTCATGCCCACGACGCGCCCCAAACCGTTGCAGCAGCGCCCCTCCCCGAGGAAATTACCACTTGACCCAATCGCCGTGTATGTCATCCTGAGGCCACGTACATTTCAATTTTATGCCGAAGGATCCCGAGAAATCCACTGGATCCGGAGCGCAGCGAGGGATGACAAGGGTGCGACCAAAAATCATACAGCTCGCAGTCGGCCCCATGATGAACTTTGTCTACCTTGTGGCGGATGAAGAGGCAAAGCTCTGTGCAGCCGTTGACCCGGGCTGGGATGCGGCCGGCATCGCCGATGCGGCCAATGCCAACGGGTGGAGGATAGAGAAGATCCTCCTCACGCACGCGCACTTCGACCATACCGGAGCCCTCGATGAGCTCGCAGGCCTTACCAAGGCTCAAGTCTATGTCCATCGCGACGACATAGGCGACATCAAGCAGCCTGCCATCGCCACGGAGGACGGCACTGCCATAGCGGTGGGCGGGGTCGAAATAAAGTGCATGCACACGCCGGGCCATACGCCGGGCTCGCAGTGCTTCCTGGTCGACGGCTCCGTGCTCACGGGCGACACGCTCTTCGTGGACGGCTGCGGTCGCGTGGACCTGCCGGGCGGCAGCCCCGGGAAGATGATCGAATCGCTGCGCAGGCTGGCGGGTCTGAGCCATGACATCGTGGTCTATCCCGGGCACGATTACGGCAACATGCCATTCGCCACCATAGGCGAGCTGCTCAAGATCAACTCGTATCTGCGCGCCACAAACGAAGAGATGCTCCTGTAAGGTGACCATGTCCAAATTTCTCGAGACATTAGTGAACGAGGGCATCCTGGCCGACGGCGCCATGGGTACGGAGATCTACGGCCGCGGCATATTCATCAACCGCTGCTACGACGAGCTCAACATCTCCAACCCCGCGCTCATCGTGGATATCCACAGGGAATATATAAAAGCAGGCTCCACTCTCATCGAGACGAACACTTTCTCCTCGAACCGTCCGGCGCTCGCGGCATTCGGCCTGGAGGACAAGGTCGTGGAGATCAACCGCGCAGGGGCCAGGCTTGCGCGTGAGGCGGCGGGGGACCGCGCGTTCGTGGCAGGCGCGGTCGGCCCCATCTCCTGGACCAAGAAGGACGCCGAGGGGATGGGTGTAGACGAGATGCGCGGGATCTTTCGCGAGCAGATCGCGGAACTCGCCGAGGGCGGGGTGGACGCCGTCATCCTCGAAACGTTTACGCACCTGGAGGAGCTTCACGTCGCGTACAGGTCGGCGCGAGAGGTCTGCGATCTTCCGGTGATCGCCCAGGTCACGCTCAAGCACGTGGGCGAGGGTGAATTCGAAGGACTGCTGCCGGAATATGCCGCGGTCGCCATCGATCAGTGGGGAGCCGACGTGATCGGAGTGAACTGCTGCGACGGACCGCAGGGAGTGTTCGAGGCGGTGCGGCGCATGGCCCAGGTGACGGACAAGCCGCTCTCCGCCATGCCGAACGCCGGGCTGCCCCAGATGGTTCAGGGGAGACTCCTCTACCTCGCGAGCCCGGAGTATTTTGCGGAGTATGCCAGGCGCTATGCGCAGCTCGGCGTGGCGCTCATAGGCGGTTGCTGCGGCACGACGCCCGCGCACATCCGCGAGATGAAAAAATTCCTCAAGGCCATGAGGCCGGCCGCTCGCCATGCGGGCAAGCCCATCATCCCCGCCGTGCAGGCAGCCCCGGTGCAGCGCATGCCGCCTTCGGAAAAGAGCGCATTCGGCGCGGCGCTCGGCACCAAATTCGCCATATCGGTCGAGATCGATCCGCCGTTCGGCATAGATGCGAGCCAATCGATCGAAGGCGCAAGGCTCCTGCAGGAATTGGGCGTGGATGCGGTCAATATCGCAGACGGCCCCAGAGCCATGGCGCGCATGAGCCCCATGGCCCTGGCGCTCCTCATAAAGGCGGGAGTCGGCATAGACACGATCGTGCACTACTGTTGCCGCGACAGAAACCTGCTCGGCATGCAGATGGACCTGATCGGCGCCTCGGCGCTCGGGCTCCACAATATCTTGGTGATCACGGGCGACCCGCCGAAGATGGGCAATTACCCCGAGGCGACCGCTGTCTTTGACATCGACTCCATCGGCCTCATCCGCTTTGTCTCAAACCTGAACCGGGGAATCGACTTTGCGGAACGCCCCATCAAGGAGGCCACTAAATTCCTGATAGGCTGCGGGGTAAATCCAGGGGCTATCGATCCGGACCTGGAGGCCGATCGCTTCCGCCAGAAGGTAGAGGCGGGCGCGGAATACGCATTTTCGCAGCCGATATACGACCCCAGGCTCCTCGAGTCTTTTTTCAAGAAGATAGCTGATGTGCCGCCGATACCGTTCTTCGTGGGAGTGCTTCCGCTGGCATCGCATCGCAACGCGGAATTTCTGCACAACGAAGTCCCCGGCATGCAGATACCGAAAGCCGTGATGGAGAGGATGGCCGCGGCCAAGACGCGCGAGGCGCAGCATGAGGTTGGGCTCGCCGTGGCCAAGGAAGCGCTAGCCGCGGCGCGCTCCATGAAGCAGGTGGGGGGCGCGTACATCTTTCCGCCGTTCGGCGATTACAAGAAGGTCGAAGAGCTGCTGAAGATAGTCCGCTGATCAGAGGTCATTCAGGTCAACGTCCGCGAGCGATTCTACGATCCAGTCGGCGCCCAGGAGTTCATCCCTTGAGAACGAATTGCTGACGGCGAGGCATCGCATGCCGGCCGCCTTTGCGGCCGCAATTCCCCTGGGCGAGTCCTCTATGGCGATCGCATGCTCCGCGAGTATCACGCCGCCATTCCGCTCGCGCAATCCTTCCAGCGCGCGGATGTAACCTTCCGGGTCGGGCTTGCCCTTTTCCACGGAGTCGGCGGCCACGATCGGATCGAAGACCCCTTCCCACTTCAGGTGCCGCAGGATGAATTCGATCTCGCCGCGGTTCGCCCCGCTGCAGATCGCGAGCAGGAATTTTTCCCTGGCCTGGGCGATGAATTCGGCCACGCCCGGCAGGAGCGGTATCGATTTTCCCAGGAGGCTCACGCTCTGGATCGCCTTGCGCTCCAATAGATCCAGCTTCTCGCCGTCCGAGAAGTGCCTGTTGTGCTTGCGGCAGACCGCGTCCAGAAAATCGCGATCGTTCAATCCCACGTAGTCTTTGCGGTACTCTTCCTCGTCGAAGAAGAGGCCCTCCGGCTCCAGCACGCCCTGCCACGCCTCCATGTGGACCGGCTCGGTATCCGTGATGATCCCGTCGAAATCGAATATGAGGGCGGACGCCATGCTGCCTCCTATTGATGCCTTAGAGAGGAGAGGTGTTTATCGACGCTCAATCCGGCGAGCATGCCCTGCGACGCGGATATCGCCGGCAACTGCGGCTTGGCGCAGAGCACATCCCCGCACGCGAAGATCCCTTCGGTTGATGTGGCAAACGAGCGGTCAACCTTCACGGCCCCTGCCTGCGTGAGTTCCACCGCCTTGTCCAGGAACGAAGTGGTGGCCATATAGTCGTGCACATACGTGAATACGCCGACGACCGGAATCTCCTTCTCCTGGCCGCCAGTGAAGACAGTTATGGAGTTGACGTGATCCTGGCCGTTGATCTTCTTGAGGCTGACGGAGAAGTGCATCTCTATTGCGCGCTGATTCTGTAATTCCTTGAGCACGCTGTCGTCCACGTCGAGCTTGCTGGAGGGGATGATGAAGTGTACCTTCTCTGCAAATCGCGCCAGGGCGAGGGCCTCCTCGGCCGCATGGCGATTCTTGCCAATCACCGCGGTGGACCGCTTTGCCACCGCAGGCCCGTCGGCCAGCACGTCATAGGACACGCCCTTGCCCAGGAACTCGCGTTCGCCGTGGAGGTAGTTGGTGCGGGCGGCGGCTCCGGTGGCTATGACTATCGAGCGCGCCTGATATTCCTTGCCACCCTCCGTGCTGACCTTGAATGCCGGGGCCTCGCCCGAGATCGCGATCGCGCCATCCGACAAGAAGTGCGCGCCCACGAGCTCCGCCTGGCGCCGCATCCTCTTCAAGAGTTCCGCGCCGCTTATCGACTCTGGAAACCCGGGGAAATAGCTGACCGTCCCGAGGCTCCCCAGGTGGCCCGAGGAGGCGGAGCGATCCATTACGAAAGCGCTCCAGCGGCAGCGGGATATGAATGTGGCTGCGGAGCATCCTGCCGGACCGCCGCCTATGATCAGGGCATCGCAGCTCGTCTGCATGATTTGACCTCTCGATTGGGCGGGATGGTATCTGCGGGAGGCCTTGATGTCAACGCGTCCTAGCGTACTGACAATTTGAATTCCTCCCCTTTGTAAGGGGAGGTTGGGTGGGGTAGACCATGGGACACCCATGATCTACCTCCCCTAGCCCTTCCTTACAAAGGAGGGGAATATTGGAACTTCCGATAAATATTAAATTGTCTCGGCACTAAAACAGGGTCTGCTGGCGAGCGGTATCAGACTCATCCTGTGGATTTTCGATCTTCCAGGAGACCTTCGCGCGCGCCTTGCCGCCGCCGAACTTGGGTACGTAGAAGAGTTCGCCGTGCGCCGCACCGTATTCATAGACGTCGCGCGTGAGCCTCACGTCGTCCAGGCAGTAGCGCTTGAGCTCCTCCATCCTGCCCTCGCGCCAGAGCCGGATCGCCTCGAGGCCCGAGCCGCTCTTG
>JBBAAC010000044.1:0-14718 GCA_041658465.1 bacterium
TGGTTGCATCCGCGGTCTACCCCTCCCAGCCTCCCCTTACAAAGGGGAGGAGAACAGCGTATCCATTCCTTATGCGAGACTCAATAAAATTCAGATAAAAGTCGATTCTCACACCTGAAACTGCATGATGCAGTCGCCTATGCGGATCTCGTCGCCGTTGGACAGGACGTGCTCCTCTATGCGCTGGCCGTTGACGTAGGTGCCGTTTGAGCTGTTGAGGTCCACGAGCACGTACTCGGTTCCCTGCTGCTGGACCTGGGCGTGCTGGCGCGAGACCTTTGCGTCCCTTATCGTGATCGTGTTCGACTCCGCGCGGCCGAAAGAGGCGGTCCCTTTGAGGGGATATGCCGCGCCTGCGTCGTCTCCATTTATGACCACTATGCGGCCGCGCTGCACTCCCGGCTCAGCTTCCATCTCCACCGGGCCCAGCGGGCCCTTTGCGGTGGCACTCTCCTCTACGTTCGGATTCGTGCGCTCCGCATCCGTGACGCCGAAGTAATCCGGCCCGCCCTCTTCGATGACATAGCCTGCCTCGTCTGTCATAGGCTCTGCCTCGTGGCGCGCAGGCGTGAAGCCGGAGGTCTCCACCACTTCGGAGGTCTCTTCCTTTGCGGCGGGTTGCTCTTGGGGTGCGAAGAGTCCGGGTTCATCCTTATAGATCGCCTCGTAGCGGTGGATGTTGCTGTTCACGGCGGAGAGCACTGTCTCGAACTTGCTGATCTTGTCCTGTTCCACGCGCGCCTGGTTCTGGTACTCTTCCTCATTGTACTCGCCGAGCGTATGGCGGAATTTGATCTCCTCGAGGCTATGGCGGTGTTGCTCCAGGTCTGCCACGATCTTCGAGCGAGTCTCGTGCAGTTTGCCGAGCTCCTCGTCCACGTCCGCCTTCTTCTTGAGCACTGCATCCGTGACCACCTTGAGGCGCGCCTTGTAGTCGGTGCGCACGCGCTCATAGACCGACGGCGACACGTTGCTCTTGTGCTCCTCGATCTTCGCCAGGCGATCGCGGACCACGCGCCATTCTTCCTTGGTCTGTGTGGCTTCATCCAGAAGCGTCTGATTGATTGGGAACTCGATCCCTGCCTCGCCCGATGCATCGTTCATGCCCGTACCTCCGATTTCATAGTAATGCCAAATACCCCAAAAAGTCCGCAAATCCTAAAGGAGCTGATGCGAGGGGTCAATTAGAAAATACTTCCATCGCTGGCATCCGTCCTCGCGCGCCTTGTCCATCGCCACTGCGCAAGCGGGGTCCCCAGTCCATCATCTCGCAAGCCGACACCGAGTTTAGCTCAACTTATAAGGCTAACGGTGAATCACCAGCATTGCGGTCCCCATTGCTCGAAGCTGGACTGGGGACCCCGCTCGTCATGTGCCTTGATACAACGTGCGTAGTGGCACGAAGAAAGCGGGGTTCCCCCGTTTATCGATGGGTCACGATCAGCGGCACAAAGCGAGCGGTGACCTGCGGCAGGCTTCGAGCAATGGGGACCGCGGTGGCTGGAAATCCATCGTTAGCCGTAAGATCTGGGCTCAACTCGGTGTCGGCTTGCGAGATGCCAGCCGCAGGTCGCCGCGTACTTTGGCATGGAGCAGGCTTGCTGAGCGATGAACGGGGGTGCCCCGCGCACTTCTTGGCACGGAGCCAGCCGTAGGTCACCGCGTGCTTTGGCACGGTGTTGGTCTGCGAGGGGCTGCCCTTGGGACCGCGCTCGACACTTGTCGTTTGCAGTCAGGCGGGTTTTTCTATATTTTGAGGTCAACGTAAGGGAGGGGACATGGAACTTGCGAAGTATATCGATCACACGGCTCTCAAGCCGGAGACCACGCCGGCCGACATAGACAAGCTCTGCAGGGAGGCGCTTGAATGCCGGTTTGCAGCGGTCTGCGTGAATCCGGTCTTTGTGCCTCAGGCCAGCAGAGCGCTTGCAGGAAGCGGGGTGCTCACGGCAACCGTCGTGGGCTTTCCGCTCGGGGCGACAGCCCTCGATATCAAGGCCAAAGAGGCTGCCTATGCGATCGAGCAGGGTGCCGGCGAGATCGATATGGTCATGGCGATAGGTCTCTTCAAGGGAGGAGACCGCGCGGCCGTGGGGCGGGATATCGCTGCTGTAGTTAAGGCTGCGGGCATTCATCCGGTGAAGGTGATCCTCGAGACGTGCCTTCTCACGAGGGAAGAGATAATCGAGGCATCGAGGATAGCGGCGGACAACGGCGCCGCATTTGTGAAGACCTCGACCGGGTTCGGCAGCAGGGGCGCATCGGTCGAGGACGTGCTCGCCATGAAGGAGGCAGTGGACGGCCGCTGCCGGATAAAGGCGAGCGGCGGAATACGCACGCGCGAGCAGGCGATGGCGATGATAGCCGCGGGGGCGACGCGCATAGGCACTTCAGCGGGTGTTACGATCGTGAAGGGGGCATGATGGACTTTGAAACCTTTTTTTCGCGAGTCGAAGAGGCGGCCCTTTGGCTTCGAAAGCGCGCCGCGATGGCGCCGCGGGCGATCGTCGTGCTCTCAGCGGGCCTCGAAGGTTTTGCGCGCGATATGGAGTCATCGGTCAGGATACCTTTCGCCGAGATCCTGCACTTCCCGCAACTGAAGGCAGAGGGCCATTCGGGCGAGCTCATTTTCGGTTCGATGAAGGGCGTGCCCGTTGCCGTGCTCGCAGGCCGGTTCCATTATTATGAAGGGCATTCGCTGCTCGAGGTGATCTTCCCTTACTTTGTGCTCTCGGCAATGGGCGCCGGCATAGTCGTCGTGACGAACGCCGTTGGCGGGATCAACAAATCGTTCAAGCCCGGCGATCTCATGCTGGTGACGGATCACATCAACATGATGGGCGTAAATCCGCTCGTGGGCATCGCGTTTCACCGCACGAGCAACCAGTTTACTGACATGACAAACGCCTACGACGCCGGACTTCGGGAACTTTCTCTCCTTGTCGCGAAGAGGCTCGGGATGAAGCTTCGGGAGGGCGTATACATGGCGGTCTCGGGTCCCAGCTACGAGACGAAGGCGGAGATACGCGCATTCAGGGCCCTGGGTGCGGACGCGGTGGGGATGTCCACGGTGCCGGAGGTGATTGCCGCGAACTTCCTGGGGCTCAAGGTCCTCTGCTTCTCCTGCATCGCGAATGCCGCTGCGGATCTGCACGAAGGCGCGATCTCGCACAGCGAGGTGTTGGAGGCGATGCAGAAGCTCTCTCCGCGCGCGGTCGCGCTCATCGAGGCGGTTGTAGAAGAAATCGGACGAAGTCAGGACGAGGGATAATGAAGATAATCGTCGGAACGCGCAAATCGCACCTCCCGCTTTTGCAATCGCGGGAAGTGGCGCAGCTGCTAACCAATGCGGGCGCGGAGGTCGAGATACGACCGCTCGCTACGATCGGGGACACCCTCGAAGCCGCGATCGAGGATCGAGGCAGCTCCGGCATTTTCACGGGGGAGATCGACGAGGCGCTCAAGAACCGCGAGATCGACGTAGCCGTGCATGACGTGAAGGACCTGGGGTTCGAGCTGCCCGACGGCGTCTCTATAGCAGCGGTTCCCGCGCGCGTCGACCCGCGCGAGGCGTTTGTCTCTGCGCGCAGCCGCAAGCTCTCGTCCCTTGCAAAGGGCGCTCGAGTAGGTATCACCGGCAGGTGCCGCGGCGTTCAGCTGGCTCGAATAAGGCCGGATCTGGAGCTTCTGACTCTGCACGGGGATGTGGAGGCGAAGCTTCGGGCACTTTCCGCAGGCGAAATAGACGCGGTCATCATGGCCGCGGCGGGTCCCATCCGCATGGGCATCCAAAAAACGATCACGGAATATCTGCCGGTCGATAAATTCGTCCCCCAGGCGGGACAGGGCGCGCTCGCAATCGAAGTGCGTTCCGATGATAGGGAGCTGCTCGCATTCGTCAGGAAGGCCTGCCATCACAACGCCTCCGGTCTTACGGTACGCGCGGAGCGGGGGTTTGTCCGCGCCCTCTCCGGGATGCAAGGGGTAGTGCTTGCTGCAAATGCCGAGATAAAGCCGTCGGGTTTTTTGCTCGTCGGGCTCGTCGCATCATCGGATGGATCGATGTTCGCAGTGGAGCGCGAGAGCGGGCCGCTGGATGAGGCCGGCACGATCGGCAAAAAACTTGCGGAGAAGATGATGAAGAAAATTGAGATGTAACGGATTTTTATCCCCCCCCGCCCGGGGTTACTGTTACAACTCCCGTTCCTTCGACCTCGATCGTTCCAAGCGGCGGGTCGTCGATCACTTCCTTGCCGATGATGAAAGTGGTGCTCGTCTCTTCATTTTTGATATCGGTGACGATTGAGCGGAGCGGCGGCCGCGCCTTCTCGATTGCACGAGCAAGGATCTTCTCCGGATCTCCTCGCGTATCGAAGCGCGCGCCAGGCGCATCGGTGAACGAGCATCTGGACTGCCAGTCCTCGGTGATCGCGCGGCGGAACTGCAGCGCGATGCTTCCCTTGTCCTCCGCGCTCTTCTGGAACGTGAGCTCAAACGGAACTTTGGGGATGCTGACCTCGAGCTTGCATTCGCCGGTCGGCCACTTCGAGAGGAAGCCCTCGACGTCCGCGTTGATGTCCGCATCGCCGCGGATCACGGCGGTATTGGCGTTGGCCTGTCCCTTGATCTCCCAGCGGTACTTGATGACGAAGTTGTCGGGCGAATCGTTGAACACGTAGTGCGCCCGTATTGCTGCGTTGATCTTCACACCCCAGCGCGTCTCTCCCTCGGCCGGCGTTCCGCCCTCTGTCGGCGGCACTGCAGGCGCGGCCGTCACAGGCGGAAACAACGGGGTCGGCCTCATCACGGGCGTGGGCGTCGGCTGCTCGGCGGTGCCCGGGGCCTGGATCGGCGGCACGATGCCCTCTTCAGTCGGCGCCTCCTCCTCGATCATGTCGCCTTCCTCGTCCTGAGCTGATGCGGGCATGCGCCACGCGAAGGTGACGAGGAACATGAATGCGACGCAGAAAAGTGCTGTGGTCCATCGCGGCATATCTAAATATTCTAGAGGATTTTTGTATTTCTTCAAGCGATATTCTGATGCTCTCACCTTCAGTAGTGTCCGGTTAAGCCTTGATGATTTTCAAGGTGTCATTGCGAGGAGCCCCCTTCGACAGGCTCAGGGTCGCTCGCGATGACACGCATGTGCGGCACCCGAATAGATACGGATTTAGATTGCATATGAAAAATTGCTGGGCTATAGTGCCGTCCTCTCGAAGGATTCGCTAAACATAAATGATTTCAAACGGTTACGGTGGTTATCGCCGGGCCGGCGGTCTCCTCTTTTCGGACGGATATATGATCGAAAGATATTCAAGGCCGGAAATGGCTTCACTCTGGAGCGATGAGGCTAAGTACCGACTTTGGCTTGAGATCGAAATCGCGGTCTGCGAGGCGTGGACTTCGCGTGGCGAGATACCGGCGGATTCCCTCGCGACGATCAGATCCAAGGCGGGTTTCGACATCGATCGTATCGCGGCCATCGAGGAAGAGGTGCGCCACGACGTCATCGCGTTTCTGACCGCGGTGGCGGAGAAGGTGGGTCCGGACTCCCGCTATATCCACATGGGACTTACCTCTTCGGACCTTCTCGACACCGCCTTCGCGGTGCAACTCACCAGGGCGGGAAAGACGATTTCAGATGACCTTGCGAAGCTGCGCGCGGTCATTTCGACCCTTGCTCACGCGCACAAGAACACCGTTATGATCGGCCGCTCGCATGGGATACATGCGGAACCGATCACCTTCGGGCTCAAGTGCGCCATCTGGTACGATGAATTCGGCCGCCACGCCGCACGCCTCGAGGAGGCGATAAAGGGTGTCGCGGTCGGCAAGCTATCGGGTGCTGTCGGCACGTTTGCGCACATCGATCCCTCGATCGAGGTCGATGTCTGCGCGAGGCTGGGCCTCACAGCGGCGCCCGCCTCCTCGCAGATCGTGCAGCGCGACAGACACGCGCATTACTTCGCGGTGCTGGCGGGGATCGCCGCGTCGATCGAGAAAGTCGCCGTAGAGATCAGGCACCTGCAGCGCACCGAAGTTGGCGAGGCTGCCGAGCCGTTCGGCAAGGGGCAGAAGGGCTCGAGCGCAATGCCGCACAAGCGTAACCCAATCCTGTGCGAGAACCTCACGGGTCTCGCCCGAGTGGTGCGCGCGAACGCGATGGCGGCGTTCGAGAACGTGGCGCTCTGGCACGAGCGGGACATATCTCATTCTTCGGTCGAGCGCATAATCGGCCCGGACTCCACGATACTCGTGGACTTCATGCTCTCCAGGATCTCGCGCGTTCTCGAGGGGCTGGAGGTGAACCCGGAGCGCATGGCCGCGAACATGGAGATGTCGCACGGGCTCTATAACTCGCAGGAGGTCATGCTGGCGCTGGTGCGCGGCGGGATGACGCGCGAGGACGCGTACCGCATCGTGCAGGCCACTGCCATGCAGTCCTGGAAAGAGGGCAAACCGTTCGAGCAGATCCTTGCGGCGAACAAAGAAGTGTGCGCAAAGATACCAGCTTCAGAGCTGAAGAAGCTGTTTGATGTAAATATTCATCTAAGGCACGTGGATGCGATATTCAAACGAGTATTTCGTGATTAGAGCCCGTTTTACAAATTCCCCTCCTTTGTAAGGAGGGGGAAGGGGGAGGTAGATCATGGTCTACCCCACCCTAACCCTCCCCTTACAAAGGGGAGGGGATTCACGATTCACGCAGACAAGGAGTGATCATGCTTGCCAAAGTGTATGTCACCTTAAAAAAAGGCGTCCACGATCCACAGGGCGAGGCGGTTCGCCACACGCTGGTGGCCTTGGGCCACAAGGACGTATCCGGCGTTCGCGTGGGCAAGTTCATCGAGGTCGCTCTCGCGGACAAGACGCGCGAGGAGGCCGAGGCCACGCTAAAGGAGATATGCGAAAAACTGTTGGCGAATACGGTGATTGAGAGTTATCGTTATGAAATTGTATAGCGAGTCGAGACAGGAAGCATGAGGCAGGAGGCACGAAAAAACTGTGTTTCATGCATCATGCTTCATGTTTCCTGCTTCTCTTCAATTAAGCACGGAGCTGGGAGCTTATAATGAAATTCGGCATCGTTGTCTTTCCAGGCAGCAACTGCGACCATGACTGCCTCCATGTCGTGACCGACGTCCTGGGCCACGAGGGCTTCTTCCTCTGGCACAAGGAGCGCGGCCTGCGGGGCGCCGACTGCCTCATACTCCCGGGCGGCTTCTCTTACGGCGACTATCTTCGCTCCGGCGCCATGGCGGCATGCTCTCCCATCATGGACTCGGTGAAGGCGTTCGCCGCAAAGGGAGGTCTCGTCATCGGCATCTGCAACGGATTCCAGATCCTGCAGGAGGCGAGGCTTTTGCCCGGCGTCCTCATGCGCAATCAGACGCTAAAGTTCATCTGCCGCGACGTCTTCGTCCGCGTGGAGAGGAACGATACGCCGTTCACCTCCGCAATCAGGCAAAACGAGGTACTCCGCATACCGATCGCGCACATGGACGGAAATTTCTTCACGGACAAGAAGCAGCTCGACCGCTTGAACGAGGACCGCCGGATCCTATTCCGCTACTGCGACGAGGACGGCCGGATAGATGAGGACTCAAACCCGAACGGATCGATGGAGGCGGTGGCCGGCGTTCTCAACGAGAAGGGCAATGTCTGCGGGTTGATGCCGCACCCGGAACGATGCAGCGAATCTCTGCTGAGAAACCGGGACGGCATAAAGATATTTGAGTCGATTGTTACATGGGCGCAAAAAAGGTGAAAGCTGAAAGCTGAAAGCTGAAAGCTGAAAGCTGAAAGGAACACCTTGTGGCACTACAGTTTTTCCTTTGAGCTTTGAGCTTAGGATGGTGATTATGAGAGAAGATACTCCGATTACTCCGCAAATTATTGAAGAGCACGGCCTCACAGAGGAGGAATACCGCCACATCGAGGAGGTCTTGGGCCGCACGCCCAACATCACCGAGCTAGGCATCTTCTCCGTGATGTGGTCTGAGCACTGCTCGTACAAGAGCTCGCGTATCTATCTCAAGCAGTTCCCGACGACCGGGCAGCGGGTCCTGCAGGGGCCCGGCGAGAACGCGGGCATCATCGACATAGGCGACGGGATCGCCGTGGCCTTCAAGATGGAGAGCCACAACCATCCGTCGTTCATCGAGCCATACCAGGGCGCGGCAACCGGGGTCGGCGGCATACTGCGCGACATCTTCACGATGGGCGCAAGGCCGATCGCCAATATGAACAGCCTTCGCTTCGGCGCACCCGCGCACCCGCGCACGCGCTATCTCGTCAAGGGCGTCGTCGCCGGCATCGGCGGTTACGGCAACACGATGGGCATCCCGACCGTCGGCGGCGAGGTGGCATTCGATCCCTGCTACAACGGCAATATCCTGGTGAACGCCTTCACGCTCGGCGTGATGGACGCAAAGCGCATCTATCTGGGCAAGGCGTCCGGCGTAGGAAACCCTGTCATATATGTCGGCTCCAAGACCGGCCGCGACGGCATTCACGGCGCCACGATGGCGTCGGACGTCTTCGGCGAGGGCGGAGAGGAACGCCGCCCCACGGTCCAGGTCGGCGATCCGTTCACGGAAAAACTCCTGCTCGAGGCGTGCCTGGAACTCATGGCGACTGATGCGATCGTGGGCATTCAGGACATGGGCGCAGCCGGGTTCACTTGCTCCACGTTCGAGATGGCGGATCGCGCCGGCTCGGGCATGACCGTGGACCTCGAAAAGGTCCCCACGCGCGAGGAGGGGATGACTCCGTATGAGATCATGCTCTCGGAGTCGCAGGAGCGGATGCTGCTCGTGGCAAAGCAGGGCCGCGAGGATGAAGTGCGCCGCATCTTCGAGAAGTGGGATCTGGATGTGGCGGTCGTGGGCCGGGTCACCGACGACGGTCGCGTGCGCATCATGAGCAAGGGCCGATGCGTGGTGGACATACCGGTGGCGCCGATCGTCCACGAGGCGCCTGTTTACGAGCGGCCCTGGGCGGAGCCCTCGTGGCAGCGTGAGGTGCAGAAGCTGGACCTCGCGTCCGTTCCGATTCCGGGCGATTTTAACGAGGCGTTTCTCAAACTCATCTCTACCCCGAACGTTGCGAAGAAGAGCTGGGTCTGGGAGCAGTACGATCACATGGTCATGACCAACACGGTGGTCACGCCGGGCGCGGACGCTGCGGTGCTCCGTCTCAAGGACTCGAAGAAGGGTATCGCGATCAGCACGGATTGCAATTCGCGCTACTGTTATCTCGATCCCTATGCAGGCGCGGCTCTCGCTGTGGCGGAGGCGGCGCGCAATCTTTCGTGCGTGGGCGCGGAGCCCATGGCGATTACGGACTGCCTCAATTTCGGGAACCCCGAAAAGCCGGAGATCATGTGGCAGTTCCGCCAGGCGGTCGCGGGGATCTCTGAGGCGTGCAGGAAGTTCGACACCCCGGTCACGGGCGGCAACGTGAGTTTCTACAACGAGACAAAGGGCGAGGCGATCTATCCGACCCCTACCATAGGCATGGTGGGGCTTCTGGAGGACGTGAATCAGCATTGCACGCCGTGGTGGAAGGAAGAGGGCGACGTCATCATCCTCTTGGGCAACGGGGAGCCGGATCTCGGCGGCAGCGAGTACCTGGCCTCGATCCAGGGCCGCGTCGCGGGCCGTCCGCCGCAGGTGGATTTCGAACACGAGAAGGCGGTGCAGAACGCGGTGCGCACCTGCATACGCAGAGGCCTGGTACGCTCCGCGCACGACATCTCCGACGGCGGCATTGCAGTTGCGCTTGCGGAGTGCTCGCTTACGAGACCCTCAGGCGTGATCGGCGCGTCCGTGACTCTTTCGGACGACCTGCGGCCGGATGTGCTGCTCTTCGGCGAGTGCGGCGCGCGTATCATAGTCTCCACGACTCCTGCGAACGCCCAGGCGGTTATCGCGATCGCTCGCGAGCTCGGGGCGCCTGCGAAGGAGATCGGAAAGGTCGGCGGCCGAATGCTCGCGATCAACAATTTCGTCTCCATTGCTGTTGCGGAACTGCATCAGCGCTGGACTGAGGCGCTGCCTAAGATGATGGGTGAAACATAAGGCGTAAGGCGTAAGGCCAGGTGTTCCTTAAGCCCTAAGCCTTACGCCCTAAGCCTGTCGTTGGTGTTTTTTTCCTGCTTCTTGCCTCATGCTTCCTGTTTCGAGGTTTTCAATGTGCGGAATAGTCGGCGTACATAATCATCCCGAGGCATCGAACCTTGCCTATCTATGTCTCTATGCGCAGCAGCATCGCGGCCAGGAGAGCACCGGGATAGTCTCGTCCGAAAACGGAATATTCCATCAGCACAAGGCCATGGGGCTCGTGGCGGACAGCTTTGACAACGCGCGCATAAAATCCCTCAAGGGTCGAAGCGCGATCGGCCACGTGAGATATTCCACGGCCGGCAGCTCCAGCATAGAAAACGCTCAGCCGTTCGTGGTCAGCGCGCGGGGCGAGCAGCTTGCGCTCGCCCACAACGGAAATCTCACGAACGCCCTGGATCTTCGCAAGAGGCTCGAGGACGACGGAGCAATCTTCCAGTCCACGATGGACAGCGAAGTGATCATGCATCTCATAGCGCGCGAGCGGGGCAAGACGCTCGTCGAACGGATCGCGGGCGCGCTCAGGAAGGTGGAGGGGGCGTACTCGCTCGTGTTTCTCTCGGATGGAATAATGGTGGCAGCGCGCGATCCGCGCGGCTTCAGGCCGATTGTGATCGGGCAGGTGGGTGACGCGTACGTGGTCGCGTCCGAGACCTGCGCCCTGGATCTGATCGATGCCACCGTCGTGCGCGAGGTGAGGCCGGGCGAGATCGTGCTCTTCGAACAGGGGGGAATGCGCTCTTTCGACATGCTCGAGGATAAGAAGGCGAAAAAATCGCACTGCATCTTCGAGTATATCTATTTTGCGCGCCCCGACAGCCACATCTTCGATCGCGACGTTTACACAGTGCGCAAGGGTTTCGGCAGGCAGCTCGCGAAGGAACATCCTGTCGAGGCGGATGTCGTCATACCGGTCCCGGATTCTGGCGTGCCCGCAGCGATAGGTTATGCGCAGGAGGCGGGCATCCCGTTCGAGATGGCGCTCATACGCAACCACTACGTGGGCCGCACGTTCATCGAACCGACGAGCGAGATCCGGCACTTCGGGGTCAGGATCAAGCTGAACCCCGTGAGGGAGACCCTCGCCGGCAAGCGAGTCGTGGTGATAGACGACTCCATTGTGCGCGGAACCACGAGCATGAAGATCGTGAAGATGCTGCGCAGGGCCGGGGCAAAGGAAGTACACATGCGCGTCTCGAGCCCGCCCACGTGCTGGCCGTGTTTTTACGGGATCGATACGCCCACGCGCAAGGAGCTCATCGCCGCGAGGCAGTCGGTCGCGGAAATCCGCGAGTTTATGACCGCGGATTCCCTCGGTTACCTGTCGCATGACGGGCTGTACTGGTTTGAAAAGAAGGGCGAGCGCGAGTGGTTCTGCGACGCGTGCTTCACGGGCGATTATCCTGTGGGGCTCACCGACGCGCCCGAAGTCCTCGAACAGGCCATCGCCTCGCGCCGCGGGTGCTGAATTTTTCCATGCGCATTCTCATCACAGGTGCTGCAGGCTATCTCGGGTCCATGGTCGTCCGCATCCTGGCCGGGCTTGGCTGCTATGAGATCCACGGGATCGATGTAAAATTGCCCCCCGATGTTTCACTGTACAAGGGTTTTGTACAGGGCTCGGTCACGGATGCCGCCGTGATGAGGGAGCTCTTCGAGAACGTGCGGCCGGACGTGGCTGTGCACTTGGCGTTCGTGGTCGACGCCACGCATGACCAGCGCAAAGAAGAATCCGTGGCCATAGACGGCACGCGCAATTTCCTGGCAGGCTGCGAGAGCGCGGCCGTGCGCAAGGCGATCTTTCTCTCGAGCGCCGCTGCCTATGGCGCGCACGACGACAACGACGTGCCGCTCACGGAGTCGTCGCCCGTTCGAGGGGTTGCGGGCTACAGCTACTCTCGGCTCAAGGCGGCCACGGATCAGATGGCGCAGGGGTACATGCGCGCCCATCCGGAATGCGAGTTTGCGATCCTCAGGCCATGCCTCGTTGTGGGACCGAATACAGACAATCACTTCTTTGACCTGCTCAAGTTTCCGATAGTGCCGAAGGTCCTCGATAGAAAGGGAGTGCGCGACCCTCTCTTTCAATTCATCCACGAGGACGACATGGCCCGCTGTCTCGTGGCGGCCGTAGAGAAACCGGCGCGCGGGGTCTATAACGTGGCCGCGGAAGGGGAGGCGCGATTCTCCGAACTCGTCCGCCGCGCCGGCAAACCGTCGCTCCCCATACCTTCGTGCGTACTCTATCCTGCAACTGCGCTGCTCTGGTGGCTGCGGCTCATCTCATCGCCGCCGGCGCAGCTCAATTTCATACGGTATCCATGGATCATGGACTGCAGCCGCATGCGCAGGGAACTCTGTGTCCCGGCGAAGGGCTGTATCGAGGCCTTCGACGAGTTCATCCAATCTTGGTAACTATTCAGGAAGGGGAGTCGCCTTGTGCGACGGCGCCATTCGCTACGCTATTCCTTGCGAATTCCTCAACACATTCATCCCATTTGGTGTCTTCCCGCTGGTCAGGCCCCAAATGGGGGAATGTGTTGAGGAATTCACTTCGTCATACCTGCCTGCCGGCAGGCAGGCGCTCCGCTCAAAACCGCGCCTGATTGTCGCGCAAGGCGACTCCCCTTCCTGAATAGTTACCAAGCCTGATCTCAATTTGATCCTGGTTTCGCCGTCGCTTGTTTCCCTTTTTTCATTTTTATCGTCGGTATTCTGACGCCCGGGTAGGGGGTGACCCATCGAGGCCCTTTACCACTCCCCTCTGATATACCTAACAGTCTGATATCGTTGATTAATCCCATAACTGCAATTCTCCCGGAAAATGGCATGCCATTTGCTCTATAATGATAAGCGAGAGGGGATATTTATGAAAACTGTCAAACTTATGAATTTCTTTATGGCCCTGTTGATGGCCGCAATGCTCGGCGCCTGCATGCAGGGCGGGCTTGAGCGGCCGGCCGTGCCGCCGGTTCCGCCGGTGCCGCCGGTGCCTCCGCCGCCACCGCCAGGAGCGGCATTGGTTGTGAGCTCGGTTGAAGGCACGCGCGCGACGATCCAGTGGCCAGAGCCCTCGGCAGGCGCCTCCAGCTACCAACTCTGTTCCGGCTCCGACCCTAATGTCATCTGCAGCCAGGTCATCGCTCCCGCATGCGCGAACGGCGTATGCACATATACCGTTCCGGGGCTCAAGGTCGAAACAATCCATCCATTCATAATCGGCTACAAGGATGCGAGCGGCATCGATTCGCTGAATGCCGCGATCCAGATCGACACCGCCTGGAAGGTCGCGACGTATGACAGCACCGATGCAGCCCAGGCGCTCGGCTGGAAAATTGAGGTCGGCGACGTGAACGGAGATGGTTATCCGGATGCCCTGGTCGGAGGGGGTGGGGGCAGTTTGCTGGGGCGGACAGATCTCTTCTTCGGCGGGCCTCAAAACACATTTCTTGATGCCAACGGCAACCTCGTGCCTGGCACAAATTTTATCGGTCCTGTCTTAGATTCGGCAGCTTTTGGCCGAGGGCTTGCGGTGGCAGATGTGACAGGTGATGGGATAGATGATGTGATCATCAGTCAATGGAACAATAACACCGACGGCAATGGCCATGTGTTCATTTTCAGAGGCAGGACAGCATGGAGTGCACAATACACAGGTTCAGTCACTCCTGCTGCACAGCAGGATTATACATTGACAGACACTCTGCTCCCCTTCTCGAACTCGGAGTTTGGCCGGGCTCTGGCAACAGGCGACCTCACGGGTGACGGCAATATTGATATTGCTATAGGAGCACCGTCAGTCGGTGGCGCCTTGAATCCCCGAGTATTCAGTGCCCTAGGTCCGATAACGTCTAATCTTGTACTCGCGGCCCCCGCTGATGTCGTGTTTGAGGGCGCGATTGGCGATCGTACTGGTTATTATGTTTCTTCAATCGGTAACCCTGATCAGGACAGTTCAGACGAGGTCATTTTCAGCAGACTGATCACATTAACAGTGACCGATGAGAATATAACATGGAGGATAAATGATGACATCACTGACCTTGGTCCTTACTCGGGACTGATAGATCAAACCTTTGTCGGTGCCTTGTCCGGGCTCAATGGCTTCTATATCAGGGCCGGGACCCTGGGTGGCGGTGATGTGAATATCTTTGCGAACAACGCGAGGCTCGCCCCCACATATCAGTTGTTGAACAACGCACAGCCCGGGTTCGGAACCGCGCTCGCATACGGCGATATCCATATAACGGATGTGGTCAATGAGCTCCTTGTTGCCAGCCAGGGCGGGATTTTTGAATACGACGATCCCAACCTTGCGGACGCCATATCCGATGGATCGATTCCCGCCGAGCCGACCCAGGCCTTCAAGACGGGGGATATCAACGGCGATGGATACCTCGATATTCTGATCGGGGATCCAACCGCAAACGGCGGAAATGGTCGCTTCACGATTTATTACTGATCGATAGAGAACAGAGCCAATGATTTCTATCAAACCCAGGCTGATATTCGTAGCGCTGCTCCTCTGTGCCATGCTTGGCGCCTGTATGCAGGGAGGTCTCTTAAGGTCAGGCGACGGGGGAGGCGGGGGCGG
>JBBAAC010000045.1:0-14448 GCA_041658465.1 bacterium
AGCCGGTATTCTTTTTTCGCGCTGGTGCTCGTGGTGCTGGGCATATTCGTCGTCGCGATAAGGCCTGAGATCACGATGTTTGTCCTGACCTTGGGCTACGTCGTGTCGGGCCTGGTGCAGGAGGGTGTGACGCTTCATCAGAGCCGCAAATTCCTGGAGAAGGTTCGCGCAAGGCGCATGGAGAAGGTGGCGCAGCGGCTGGCCGTGGTGGGCGGCACCGACGTGGACGCCGACTCGGATGAAGGAGACACCCACTCGGGCACAGGAGGACTCTGATGCCTCGATGCGCGTTCTGCGGCGCAGATGTCGAGGTGATCGACCGCGTAGGCCGACTGGACGAGTGCCCTTCATGCAAGCGCGACCTGCATGCGTGCCTTCAGTGCCAGCTCTACGAGAGGGGCGCGCACAACCAGTGCAGAGAGTCGCAGTCGGGTTACGTGACCGACAAGGAGCGCGCAAACTTCTGCGAGTTTTTTATATTCGGCAGAGATGTAAAACGAGAAAAAACAGACATAAATGTTGCCCGGGAAAAACTGGATGCATTGTTTAAAAAGTGAAACTATTCCCGCTCCTTTGTAGAGGGTATTTCGAAACACATTCCCTCCCTTTGTAAGGGAGGGCCAGGGAGGGTAGATCCGGGAGATAACAAAGATCTACCCCCTCTTCCGCCGAAGGCGGATCCGCCTCTGGCGGAAACTCCCCCTTACAAAGGGGGAGGATGACTTCGGAAACAACCCCCACAAAGGGGTAAGAGGATAAAATGAAAAAGAAAAAATACAACGTCGCAGTCGTCGGCGCAACGGGCGCGGTCGGCGCGGAGATGGTCAAGGTGCTGGAGGAGCGCAATTTCCCGGTGGATAAACTCCTGCCGCTTGCATCGGCGCGCTCGATAGGAAAAACGGTGGAGTGGCGCGGTGAGGATATCCTGGTGGAGGAACTCACCAGGGATTCGTTCCGCGGGATCGATATCGCGCTCTTCTCGGCCGGAGGCTCGGTGAGCCGCGAATACGCGCCGCTGGCGGCGGAGGCGGGTGCGGTGGTTGTGGACAATACGTCTGCCTTCCGCATGGATAATGACGTCCCGCTCGTAGTGCCGGAGGTCAATCCCGAGGCGCTTGCGGGCTACAAGACCAGGCGGATCATAGCGAACCCGAACTGCTCCACCATACAGATGGTCGTAGCAGTGGCCCCGCTGCATCGTCGCGCCCGCGTGACGCGCATAGTTGTCTCCACGTACCAGGCCGTCTCCGGCGCGGGAATCCGGGCCATGGAGGAGCTCTCAAAACAGGCCATGGCGCTCTTCACGCAAGGCGAATGCAAGGTCGAGGCGTTCCCTTACCGCATCGCCTTCAACTGCATACCGCACATCGGCAAATTCCTTGATGACGGCTCCACCGAAGAAGAGATGAAGATGGTCAATGAGACAAAGAAGATCATGGGCGATCCTTCTATACAGGTTGCTGCAACGGCCGTGCGGGTGCCCGTGTTCTGCGGCCATTCAGAATCGGTAAACGTGGAATTCGAGGACCCGATCGATGCGGACGAGGCGCGCGAAATCCTCTCTGATTCGCCCGGCGTCGAGGTAGTGGACGATCCGAATCTCTGCCGCTATCCTCTGCCGATTCATGCTATGGGCAATGACCCGGTCTATGTAGGCCGCCTGCGCAAAGATACGAGCGTGCCCAACGGGCTGGCCATGTGGATCGTGGCGGACAACCTCCGCAAGGGCGCCGCGCTGAATGCGGTGCAGATAGCCGAGCTTCTTGTCAGGGATTATCTGTGATTTCTTCTTTCCCCTCCTTTGTAAGGAGGGGAAGGGGAGGTAGATAATGGATCTACCCCACCCATCCTCCCCTTACAAAGGGGAGGGGGTATTTTATAGAATTTTATTTCTACTGGTTACGTTCCTATGCATCTGTATTTTTCCATCCAAAGCTGCAGCATATCCTGATGCAGAGGTGGTCTGGACCGTTGGCGGCGGTCCGCCGTTCAGTTTCGACGTCACATCCACTTACAGCGGGTTCGTGCTCGCGTCGGACAGAAGGTTGATAGTGAGCTATGGCGAGGTTGTGAAGCTCATAGACGTAGGTTCATTCACGCTGGAGGCAGTGCAGCCCGCTGCCCTCACCACGGATGATGGGACTGCGGGCATCATCTCTTCCATAGGTTTTGCCGGCACGCAGAACGAAATCATCGCCTCGCAGGAGAACGGCGACGTCCTTTTCTTCAACCTCAGCGACATTGCGGCAATACCGACAGTTCTGGTTGTCGCGACGGGCGACAAGCTTGGACCGGTGTTCGTGGATCCGGGCGGGCGATATGTATACGTCGCGGACAATACGGCCCATACAATCCATGTCATAGATCTCACGACACAGGGCGTGGTATCGTCGGTGTCCCTTGTAGTCCCCAATGTCACGACGTTCAACATCACCGACGCCGCGTTTTCATCGACGATGCAGGAGGTCTATTTCACCACCGACGTGGGTGCGCTATTCTTTTTTCCGTCGGGCGGCGGTTCTGCTACCATGATCAATCTGGGGGTGAACGTGACACCCAGGCTCTCGTTGCCTGCCATCGCCGTGTTTCCGTCGGGGAATGCGTTCTATGTCGTGGATACGACCACGCCCACGGTGATCAAAATCGACGCGACCACTCGCACGAAGTCCGGCGATTCCATCGACATATCGGCTAATTTGAATCCAACGGATGTGGCTGTCACCAATGTGGAGAATCCGCTCGGCGTTTATGCCTTTGTAGCCGGCGCCAACGGCGTGAGCGTGATTAACACCGCGACCAATGAAGTCTTTGACCTGGGAATCGATCCCAACATAGATTTCGAACCAATGCCGATGTCCTCGCAGGCATTTGTCCTGGCGCCTTCGAGCAGCTCGGATGGCATGGTCTATGTCGGCTTCTCCACGAGCGGGCTCGGCATCATCTCAGAGCGTCCGTTTGCAGCCATAACGAGCATTGTTTATTCGGACGGTGGAACCGTGCTAAAGCAGGGCGGCAGCTTTGATATCACGTTCAAGGCAAACGCCACCGGGACATATGAAATAAGGTCCGGCGGATCCGTGGATGCGAGCGGCACGGTGCTCGTGGACGCCAGCGGCAATACCTCCGGCACGGTCTCTGCTGCAGATACGGATATTACGGTCACCATCAAGTACGACGACAACAAGAGCGCGTTCCTGGAGGGCGCCAACGACATCTGGGTCTTTGTGACGAGCGACACGGGTCTGGGGAGGAGGGCCTCGCAGATAACGGTGGATACGCCGCCGCCGGATGTAGTGCTTGGCTCTACCGGTTTTGGGAACGGCCGAATATATGTCACCTTCGACCGTCTCACGGTAAATGACATGGCCTCGTATAATGTATATGTGGACACTGATAAGGATGCCGTGCTCACGAAAGCTGACGCTGCGGCTTCGGTGAGCCAGCCTTCGTCCGGGAGCCAGGTCACGGCCGAGGTGAGCGGGCTTACCAACGGCACCTTATATTACATCGCGGTGGAGGGCGTTGACACCAACGGCAACAAGAGCATCACGAGGACCGGCACGCTTTCCGATGGCTCCGCGGCGAGCGCAACGCCTCAGCAGACAGCGGGGCCCGCGGGTTTCTCGGGCGAGAAGGGCTGCTCGCTCGGAGGTAGCGGTGAGGGCTCGCGGCTTGCGGTTGCATTGATACCCCTCGCGCTTGCGGTGCTGTGGCAGCTGCGCAGGCGCGGGCGGGGCGCGGCACTAGTATTATTCCTGATAGTCGCGCTATATTCATCCGTCAGCCTGGCCGCCGGCGAGGAGCCGGTCGAGGAACGAAACGTGCCGGGAACACCCACCGCGCTCACTCAGGGCACGAGCCAGCCCTGGTGGTCACTCGAGGTGAAGACAGGCTTCTGGATGCCACAGAGTTCGGAAATGGAGCGCTTTTTTTCGAGCTGCTGCAACCTGGTTACGCGCATACAGGGCAGCCTCCTGGTCCATCGGCGCTACGGCGCGGAGCTCGGTGTTGGCTTTTTCTACAAGAGCGGCACTGCACTTGCGACTTCGACGGGCGCGCCATCAGAAGACCGATTTACTTTCATGCTCATCCCGATCGAGCTGTCGTTCGTCTGGCGCGCCGATTATTTTGACTGGCGCTATCTCGTTCCGTATGTGAAGGCGGGCGCCGACGGGTGGGTATTCCGCGAGTCGGTTACCGGAAGCTCAACAAGCGGAATCAAGTTCGGCATGCACGGGGCAGGGGGGCTGCAGATCAATATCAGCGAGATCGGGGGCGTGCAGAAGAACTTTGAGGATATAGGGATCGACGATTTCTTCCTGACCCTGGAGACGCAGTATCAGTGGATCAACAACTTCGGCGGCAAGGGATTGAATCTCACGGGGCCGATATTCTCTGCGGGGTTTCTGTTTGAGTTTTAATTCCCCTCCTTTGTAAGCCTGCCCGCCGGCCGGCAGGCGGGGAGGGGATAGGATAGGGGAGGTAGGCCCTGATCTACCCCTCCCATCCTCCCCTTACAAAGGGGAGGGGGCAGATATGCGCACTATTAAACTCATCATCTCATACGACGGCACGAATTACGTCGGCTGGCAGAGGCAGCCAAACGGCGTATCCATTCAGGGCCGTATCGAGGATGCGATCGCCACGATGACGGGAAGGCGTTCGGCCGTGACTGCCGCGGGCAGGACCGATGGGGGCGTGCACGCGCTGGCGCAGGTCGCGCATTTTACCACGCCCTCGAAGATACTGTGCGAGGGGTTTGTCGCCGGACTCAACTCCATGCTTCCGGACGATATATCGATTCTGGCTGCAGAGGAGATGAAGACCGGTTTCAACTCGAGGCGCGATGCAAAGGGCAAGGTATATCGTTACAGAATCCTCGTGTCGAAAACCCGCTCTCCGCTGCTTCTCAACCGCTGCTGGCAGGTAAGGGGGCCGCTCGACGCGGGCGCTATGAAGAAGGCCGCTGCTGTGCTCGTCGGCGAGCACGACTTCGCGAGCTTTCGAGCGTCTGGTTGTGGTAGCAGACATGCGCGGAGGCGTGTGGGGCGCATAGAAATCATTGCCGCGGATTGGGTCAGAAACTATTTCTTAAATTTTCCCCTCCTTTGTAAGCCTGCCCGCCGGCCGGCAGGCGGGGAGGGGCAGGGGGAGGTAGATCGGGATCTACCCCCTCCGACTCCCCCTTACAAAGGGGGAGGGTGTGAAGGCAAAATCATCGAAATAGAATTCGAGGGCAATGGCTTTGTCAGGCACATGATAAGAAATATCGTCGGGACGCTCGTCGATGTGGGGAAGGGGAGGCTGTCGTCTGCGGATCTCTCCAAAATCCTTTTGGCCCGCAAAAGAGAACAGGCCGGGCGCTGTGCCCCGGCCTGTGGATTGTATCTCGTTGAGGTTCTGTACTGAGCGTTACTTCTCCGGGTTCGGGTTGTCCTTCACCCAAGCATCCCATTCATCAGAGCTGATCGTGCCGTCCTTATCGCTACCATCGCTTCCGTCGATCTCGTCCGGGTTGTTCTTCTTGGCCCAGGTCTTGTACTCAGAGTCGCTCAGGACCCCGTCGTCATTTGTATCGCCGTCGATCGTCTCGGTTTTTGTATCTTCTTTTGGATCCTCTGTAGAGGTCGGCGTGCTCGCCGGGGTCTGCTGCTCGATCGGGTCATCGTACTGGACCTCCACGACATCGTCGCTGCCGTCGTCCTCCACGGGGCTGCCCTCTTCCACAAAGTAGAGGTCGCTTCCGTCGCCGCCGTCAAGGGTATATGCCAGGTCATCGAGGCTGAACGGTGTGAGAGGTAGTTCCTCGCCCCAGGTCACCTTGCCGCCATCGGCCGTCTCGCGGTGCTTGATCGAGATGTCCTCGAACCCGATCTTTCCGCCGGTCGACGCGCAGATCGACTTGTCGATCTTGATCACCATCGTGTCCGCCTTGCCGGACTCCTGCTTTTTCACCAGCACCACGTAGATATTGCCCTCTGTATCCTGAGTGACGTAGCCCATTTCATAGCCGTCGGGCGCCACGATGTTGAGCCTGTCCGCCGGGCCATCCTTGTTGTTCGGATCCTTTGTAATGTAGACTTGGCCGTCCTTGACCTCTGCATTATAGCCGTCGCCGGTCTCGTTCGTGGCGAACGGGCCGTCGTTCACGTAGTCGTTGAGTGTGCCGTTGCCGACCGTGCCGTTCAGCGGATCGTTTACGTCCACGCCGTCCTTGACCATCATGTTCTGCATGCCCATGATCAGGTCGTCGCCGCCGCCGCCGTAGATCGCGATGGACTGGCCCGCGTTCCCCTCATTGAGCTTGATGTTGCTGAAGTCGATGATGTCATTCTCGTCGCTGCCGTAGAAGTCGATGTGCGGGATCGTCGTGTTGGGATTCGAGTTGTCGCCAAAGCCGCCGCTGAAGAAGTCCTTGACCTTGACCTTGAACGACTCTCCGGTCTCGTTGTTGACGAAGGTTATGATGAGGTTCATGTCCGAGTCCATCTCGGCATATGCCATGTTGTAGCCTGGGGGCAGGGCGGACATGTCAAAACTGAGGTCGCCGGCGTTGCCCGAGGCGGACGTGTTCTCGATGACATACATCCCGTCCTCTTCATTCATCTCCCAGTCTCCGCTCGGGGACTCGAACCAGCCGGAAGCCGGATCAGGCAGCTCTGTGGTGCCGTCGGCCTTCTGCTCGTTCTCGCACTCCATTACGGAATCGCCTTTGCCCGCGCCATAAACCGTGTCGTCGTCGCCGCCCTGGCCATAGATTACGTTGGTGCCGGCGCCTGCGTAGATGGTGTCGTTGCCGCCGGAGCTCTGGTCAAAGTTGTTGCCGGAGACATAGCTGTTTGCGCCGCCAGCGCCCGGACCTTCGTCGCCAAAGATCGTGTTGGAGCCCAGGCCTCCGTCGATCGTGTCCGCGCCAAAGCCGCCCACGGCCACGTCGTCGCCGCCGCCGCACTTGATCGTATCGTCGTAGTCGGTGCCAAAGATGTAGAAGCCCTTGCCGGTGGCGGAGCCCTTGTCCACGCGGACCGCCCTCGAGGTGTCGATCGTCACCCCGTGCGTTAAGCCGCGCGCGGTGATCACGAAGTTGCCCTGCTGCATGGAGCCGTCTTTGATCACATAGGACTTCTTGGCGTCTTCCTTGCCGTCGCCGTCCTTGTCATAGCCGACCGTGAAGATCAGGTCGCGGCCGTGCGACTCCACCGTGACGGATGTCATGTCATCCGTCATCTGGAAGCCCATCTGCGTCGGGTCCGTAGGCCTGCCGTTGTTCGGGACCTTTATCGTCCCGCCGTACTCGCCATATTTGTCCGGGTCCGCAGTGATGACGTCCTGGCCGTACGCGTCTTCGGGGTTAGGAGTTACGCCGTTCCACTCGGGCTTCAGGTCGCGCGGATCCCAATCGCTGGCCCCTTCGCCGGGCAGTCCGGATCCGCCGCTCATGCCCATCGTCGGCAGGAGCGCTGCCTGCGCCTTGAGGGTCATCTCTATCCTGCCGAGATTTTCGAGCGTCTTCGCATCGAGTGCTTCGAAGTATTCGCCGTTGTCGGTCTTCCACTTTTCGATCTCGGCGAGCGCCTTCTCGATCTCGGCGAGCAGCTGTGCAGTTACCGGGTCTGTCGCGGGCGTACTGGCGGCCGCACTGGGTGCAGGGCTCGCGACCTCCGTTGCCTTATAGTGTGTGTTTATCGTGCTCATAAATCGCCTCTTGGATTAGTCCTTCCGAAGGCTATTATTGCAATATCTTTGCCAACTTCCCCTCTTGACCGGGCGTTGTAACTATATGATATACTTGAATATTATAGGGTGGTAAAAACGGATCGTCGAACCTGGCCGACTATTATGTGGAATATGGTCCGGAAACGGGGTGGATAGTCACCAGGCTTATCCAGCCTGGTCCTGGTTGATCGCGTTACTTTCTTCAGTTATCTGCTCGCCTTCGTTCGCGGCTTCATTGTAGTCGCCGAACATCGCGCCAAAGAATGCGTCCACGTCTTCCGCATTCTTGGTGGAAGAGGGCATTTCGCTTTCCAGGTCAGCGCCTTCGAGCACGCCGTCCAGGTCCGGGACCTTGGTGAACTCGTCCTCCCACTCCTTATGGGCATCGGTCCATGGGCCCATGATGCCGTTATCGATGTCAAACTCTAAATCGCTGCCTGAGTGGGCCTCGGGCGAGCCGTCGGTCACGTCATAGTCGCCAGGATTGCCGTATCTGGCCGTGCCGCCGCCCACGATCTCGTAGTAGTCGTCGTGCATAGCAGGGTCCTCTGCCGTGATTTGCTCGGTCGTATCCTTCTTCAGGGTGTCCTGTATCTTATTCTCATCCGGGTTATAGATCGCCGTGTTGCCGCCCTCGACGTGGACAAAGTTCTTTACGTTCGGGCTCTTGGCCGACGTACCCACGCCGCCGGTCTTGCCTGGCTGGTTGCGCAGCAGGATGAAGTTCTGGTCGTCATCGCTCAAGCCCTTGCCCCATACCGCGGATGCGCCCTGTATGTAGTTGTTTCCCTTGCCGAATACCACGAAGTCGTTGCCCGTCTTGGTATCCACGAAGTTGTTGTACATCGGCTGATCGTATCCCATCTCCTCGAGGTTCTTGGGCATGTGGTCTTTGGCATATTGCGAGAACTCGTCCACGCCAGAGGTCATGATCAGGTCGTTTGCCTCTGAACCCTTGATGTCGCCGCGCAGCCCGGTGAGGAAGATGCCTGTAGCATAGGTCTTGAGCGGGCTGCCTTCAGGCGGCTTGTCCTCAGGCCCCAGATAGCGGTCTGTGTACGAGCCGTAGGCATACTCTCCCGTGTCAAAGTCCTTCGGGTCTTCTTCTACCCACTCCTGTTTCGTGGCATCCCACTTCGTGGACACGTAGCTCTTCTGGGTGAACTGGCCGATATTCTCGTTGAACGCGCGGTCTCCCTGGTCGGTCCCTGGCCCTGTCATGTTGCCCAGCGCGCTCGTATCGGTGAGTATGTGGCGGCCGGTGGATATGTACTTGGAGGCGTCGACTATGACGGGGCTTACGCGCTGTCCCTCGCCGTTGAGCGACATGCCGTGCATTGCAAAACCGACGCTGGATAAAGCCACGTATGACTTGCCGCTGTCCAGCATCGTAGCCGCAGGACCGGAACCCTCGAATCCATCGATGCGTATCCGCATGATGATGTTGTGATCCTTGTCCTGGAACTCGACTATCGTATTATAGAGCTTTGCCTCAGGATGGCCCGACAGGCTGCCGATCTCCTCAGATTTAACGACTACCTTGGCGACCTGGACCTGCACGTACTGGGAGAGGTCATCGGGCACGTTCTGTTTGATGCCGCCGTTCGCTGTGAATTCGGCTGGTTGCATCACCTGATGCCCGTCTTTGTAATCCATTGCCGCCTTGCTATCTGCAAAGCCCTCTGGATCTCGTTTCACCCAGATGGATTCGGGGACGCCGATATCTATCGGTGCGCCGAAATTGTTATTATTGTTCTGGAGCGCGCTCTCCTTGAGCTTGAGGTAGAGCTCGGCGTCGTCCTTGGGCGTGCCAAAGGCCTGGTCCTTTGTGATCTTCTCCATAGTGTCACTGGCGAAGAGTTCAGGCACATATTCAGGGTCAATTATCGGCGGAGGGACCGCCTTCTTGCTTATAGGGTCGACCAGGACCTCCGTGCCGTCATCGTTCGTATGGACGTAGTAGGAGCCTCCTACGTTGGGGCGGCCTATCCAGTGGTCGTTGTTGAGGTCCTTACATGACTTCTGTTCCTGAATCCAGGTGGCTTGCTGCTTGTCCGCCTGCTTTGAGATCTCGACCCGCTGTTCGTTGCACTTTGCGATTGACTGTACGGCCAGCGGCCTGCGCTTTGTAAGCGACTGCGCCTCTGCGGCATTGAGGGTGCCTGAGGCCAGGGCGTCGTCGATCTGCTTCAGTAAGGTGTTGAGATCCACTATTGCTAGCTCATATTTCTTTGCAGCCTGATCCAAGTAGTTGATTATATCGGGTTTTGCAGCTATCAGCTCAGCCAGTGTAGGTGGAAAGGTGGATAGCCATGCGTCCATCGAGTTGTCCGGAGCGTCTGCGCCAGGCGTGCCGGTGAGATTGTAGTCGTCCAACGCGCTGGAGCTATCTGTGCCAGTGGTCTGAGCCTTGCCGCCGGAGAGCGGAGAATCTTCAAAAATATCGTCAATTCCGCCTGGATCGGTCTGCGCAGCAGAGCCCTCAGGGACGCCGCTGTCGCCGAGCGTATTTACCTTATAATGTATACTGTTCACAGGTGACATAGAGACCTCGTAGTTTTCATCACCTTATGATGCAAGATCTCTGCCAAAAGGGATTTCTTGGACAAGCATCGCAAGCTATTGATATTAAAAATAATAATTGGCATTTAGAGTTTTACTCCATCATATCGTCGATTAACTGTGTGGAGTTTCCAGCCTGGCTTGGGGGGGCGAGTCATCAGGCGTCTGACTGTTCCTTGTTGAGCCAGGCGAATTCATCTTCCTTGATCTGCTGATTGCGGCAGTTGATGGCATCGCCCAGCTGCTGGCGGCAATTGGCCAGTGCCTCATTCAGCTTCTTTTCATAGGACTGCATGGACCTGATCTCCGTGGCAGTCATGTTGCATACCCTATCACTCTTGAGCGATCTCTTTGCGGTCGTGAGCATCTTGATCAGGACCTTTTCGAGGGCGGAATAACGCTGTACAACGGGCCGCATGGGCACGTTGAGCATGTTATGGCCATCCAGGATATCCTTGCGCAAATCAGGAATAACGGGGATATCGCCGTTGATATCCCTCCCGACATTTTCTTTGGTATCGCCGATACTCGCATATGCACTCAGGATATTCTGGATCTTGTCGTAATATGTAAGCTTGCGAATAGGCTTATTTTCAGCTGCATCCATCATCTCGCCGATGACGCCCTCTGCGATAGGCTCCGCCTTGGCCTTATTGCCCGCAACGAGCCCCTTATATGCATTGGAACCGGCCTCTGCGTAGGAATCAGAGATCCCCTGCGACTTGGACTTTTGCTCGGACGCAGGCTTGGCAGCGTATGGTTCGGTAATATATTGTATTTTCGATGTAGGCGCCGTCTTTGTCATAATTCGTTCCTTAATTCACCCTGGTTCACAAAGTTTTAAGGAATTCTATTGCCTCGTTAAGTTCATGTTTTATCTGATCAATTCCCTTCACTTCAGCGTAGCCATCTATCAGGTTGAGTAGGGTGCGCTTCTTCTGCAGCGAATCCAGGAGCAGCGATGGATCAATATTTGCCTTTGAGATGCCCTCGGCGTCTTTTGGTGCAGCCGCCTCAGCCGATACCTTTATAATCCGTTTTTCCTCGTCCTTGTGATCGAGCTCGCGCATGATCGTGAGGATATCGGTCGTCGAAGAAGTATTTATATTTTCCGTGCTCATCTTCAATCTGCCTTCCTGGTGGCGAATGCATACCGGGCCACCGGACATTATATATGCAAGAGCGTTGCCATCGAGACGGTGCGCGAATTTTTTAGTTTATTAGTTTGAATTTCGGTGAGTTAAAAAGAATTGGTCATGTGTTACTATAAGTAGGGACTGTGACGAAATGGTGGAAACAGGTACTGGAATGGGGAGCGGATTCTCCAGTTATTCCTTGGTCTCAAGCTTTGAGGCCATCTCTCTCAGTCGCCTGATCTGGTTGAGGAGCTGATCGAGCTGATCCCTGTTTTGGATCGCAGAAGCGCGCTTGCGGCGCTTTGTGCCTACCATTGCAAGGGCCTGCTGGGTAAGTTTGTCGACTTCCCGGACTATGGCAGCTGCGGATGGGAGGCGCTCAGGCGAGGCGGCGCGACCTTTGCGCAATCCTGGGCCTCCTCGTCCCGCGCCCTTTGACTTGAAGTGTCTTGCCAGCAGGGTGGGGAGGTTATCCAGTGTTTCGCGAGTTTTGACGAGATACTCCGTGGCGCCTTTCTTGATCAGCTCTGCCGCGAGGCGCTCGTCCCCTCGGCCGGATATGACTATGATCGGCGTGCCCTCGGCAAGGCGTGCGATCCGGGAGATCGCATCAGTGACAGGCGTCTCCCGGATCACCGCTCCTGTGAGTATAAGATCGTAATGCGATTGGCCGGCAAATTCGAGGCCGTCCTTAACCGTATCCACGGTGTGGATTACAATCGGCGCAAAATGACGGTCGAGTACCTCGGTGAGGATCTCGGCATGATGCAGGTTGTCCTCTATTATGAGGACGTAACGCGGCCTGGCTGACTTGGCGCGTGATCCGGCCATTCGAACCTCAGAATCCCAGCATGCGCTTGAGATCTGCGACCTTGTCGGTGCGCTCCCATGTGAACTCCGGCTCGCTTCTGCCGAAGTGGCCGCCGGTAGCGGTCTTGCGGTAGATAGGCCTCTTGAGATCGAGGTGTTTGATGATGGCCGCCGGCTTGAGCGGGAAGAGCTCGCGGACCGCGGTGTGCAGCTTGTCGTGATCGACCTTCGACGTGCCAAAGCCGTTCACCATGAGCGATACGGGCTCGGCATAGCCGATCGCATAAGCGATCTGCACTTCGCAGCGCTCCACGACGCCTGCCGCAACGATGTTCTTTGCGATGTAGCGGGCCATGTACGAGGCGCTGCGGTCGACCTTTGACGGATCCTTGCCGGAGAATGCGCCGCCGCCGTGGCTGCCGACACCGCCGTAGGTGTCCACGATGATCTTCCGGCCGGTCATGCCGCAGTCTGCATGGGGCCCGCCGAGCACGAACCTGCCGGTCGGGTTGATCAGGTAGCGGGTATTTTTGTCATACAGGCCCTGAGGAAGCACGGGCATGACGACCTTCTGGATCACAGAATCCTTGAGCTCATCGTGAGATACGTCCGGGTTGTGCTGCGTGGAGCAGACAACGGTGTCGATGTGCACGGGCTTATTGTTTTCGTAGCGGATCGTGACCTGCGACTTGCCGTCGGGGCGAAGGAAGGGGAGTTCCTTGTTTTTGCGGACTTCCGCCAGCCTGCGCGTAATGCGATGCGCGAGAACGATCGGCATCGGCATCATCTCTTCAGTCTCGTTGCAGGCAAAGCCGAACATGAGGCCCTGATCGCCTGCGCCCTGCTCCTTGAATAGGCCTTCGCCTTCGGTGACGCCCTGGGAGATGTCCGGCGACTGCTTGTCTATTGAGACTATGACGCCGCAGGTCTCCCAATCGAAACCCATTGAGTGGTGGTTATAGCCGATCTCGCGGATCGTGTTGCGCACGACCTCGGGGTACTGGACGTTGGCAAAGGTCGTTATCTCGCCGGCTACAATGGCCATGCCGGTGGTGACCATGGTTTCGCATGCCACGCGAGAAGAGGGGTCCTGGGCGATGATCGCATCGAGTATGGAATCGGAGATTTGGTCTGCGACCTTGTCAGGGTGTCCTTCGGTAACTGACTCTGACGTGAAAAGATATACCGGCGGCTTCATGTGCGCTCCTTTTGCTAGTGTAAAATGGAAAAATTAAGTGTTTTTGTATAGGCGGGGCAGGCCGGCCTGTCAAGCCATTTTGACTCGTAACGTTCTGAGTTTTCTAAACATTTTGATTGGTCGGCAATGCCGACCAATCACCCTGAGCGGAGCGCCTTACGGGCGTGAAGTCGAAGGGCCCCTTGGAAATCCATGTGGTTAGGAAGTCTGCGCCTCCAATATATGCAGCCTCTTGACGTCGCCCGGCAGCAGGTGGCTGGTCTTCTTGCGCAGGAGCTTTTCCACTTCATCAGCGGTGGAGAGGGATAGCGCCTCTTTCAGTATCTGCTCGGATTGGTGCTTTGTGATGGAGCGCATGATCTTCTTCACGCGCGGTATGGAGATCGGGTTCATGGAAAGGGCGTCGAGCTCCAGTCCCACCATGAGAGTGATGGCCAATGGATCGCCGGCAAGTTCGCCGCAGATGGAGGCCTCGATTCCCGCTTTCTTGGCCGCGTCTATTGCCTGCTTGATCATTCTGAGCACCGCCGGGTGGAAGGGGTTGTACATGTGGGAGACGAGTTCGTTGACGCGATCGATCGCCAGTCCGTATTGTATGAGATCGTTTGTGCCTATCGAGAAGAAGTCCACTTCCTTTGCCAGCTCGTTTGCCATGAAGACTGCAGACGGGACTTCTATCATTATGCCGAGGGGGACGTCGTCCCTGAATGATATGCCGCGTGTCGTGAGGTCGCGCTTTACGTCCTTGAGAATCTTGCGCACCTGTCTCACCTCATCGACGCTGGAGATCATGGGCAGGAGGATGCGGAGGTTGCCATGCACCGACGCTCGAAGAAGGGCGCGCAACTGCGTCTTGAAAAGCGGGAGCTCGCGAAGGCAGAGGCGGATGGCCCGCAGTCCCAGCGCAGGATTTGTCTGCGCCTCATACGGTTGTGACACCGCCAGCTTGTCGCCTCCAAGGTCGATAGTCCTTATGGTCACCGGTCTGGATTTCAACTGCTTGAGCACGGACACGTAATTATCGAA
>JBBAAC010000046.1:0-14356 GCA_041658465.1 bacterium
AGATCGAAGTGATCATGGCCAACACCCATGGCTGCACGCTGGTCGCCCGCATATCCGACCTGCTCCCCAACGCCTTCCGCGCCGAGCGCTTTAAGCGCCGCTCGCGATGAAACCACGCGGGGCTCCCAATAGCCGCGCTTCACTCAAGAAGTCCTTGCTTCGTGCCAAAATGCACGCGAAGACCCACGGCTGGCATCTCGCAAGCCGACGCGGAGTGATGCTCAAATTTTATGGCTAACGGTCGAATTACCGCCACCGCGGTCCCCATTGCTCGAAGCCTGCCGCGGGTCTTCGCTTGCTCTGCGGCATAAAGCGAATCCGTCACCACCCTAAGCCACAGTGTTGAGTGAGGCGCGGCCGGAGGAGCCCCGCTTGCTACATGCCCTCGCTGCTTTTTATCGCCTTGCGAAGACGTGGGATTACCCGGCGCGTGTAGAATTTAGTTGTATTATACGCCACTGCCGGCGTATAGACGCGCCGTTATGCGGCATTGCGGTCCAGGGCTTGATGGTGTCATTGCGAGAGCGCCCGAGTAGTCGCGAAAAATTTTTGTAAAAAGTACGCAACTAAGCCGCTGCGGACGCGATAACTGGTCAGGACATACGGTCCAGGTCTATGATTCAGAAAAAAGGAGGGTAACATGGGTCTGCTCGAAAATATCTATCATGTGGCCAGGGGCGAGATGTCTTTGTCCCACATCTTTGACGGCGCTGTGGTTTATCCGGCTGCTGGAGCGCTTGGCGGATGCGGCAGTTCTTCCGATGAGAAGAAGCCGGACGTTACGCCGCCGCCGCCGGCAAAACCCCAGTGCGATATGTTTACCAAGGAGCCGGCGCTCGGCTACATGGACCAGGACTCCTTTGATACTGGCAAGCTGATCTGGTCCTCGAACCTTGCCGCAGCAAACCTGGCCAACTGGCAGCCGCGCACGCGCGTATATCTCGGCGCCATCGAGGACCTCTATCGCCCGACCTGCGAGAAGCGCGAGACATACTCCCAGGGCCCGGTCGGCAATCTGATTAAGAGCGCGGCCTCGTTTCTTGGCGCTCATTATGCAGGGAATGGAGACCCCACTGAGAACGGGATTCTTGTCCTCATCGGGGGGTTCGCACCCACCTCTATCAAGCAGGAAGACGTGTTTGCGGCCTATAACGCGCTTGCCCAGGAAAAGCCCGGCCAGAAGGACTTTGCCGAACTCATGAAGGCGGGCTTCTTCTTCAACAAGGCCGCGGACAAGGCCGATCGCCGCTTCACCGGCCCGATAGCTAGCTCCAAGATGTCGGCCCAGGATCGGACGGATGCCAGCGAAAACCTTAAGAAAATGGACGAGTTGCTGAACGGCGTCAAAGTGGACAATCTGAACGACAGGCAGCGCGAGTTTCTATTTGTGATGAAGAAGGTGGCCGATGCCTACCGCAAGACGCTTATTGGAGGCGTAACCGATCCGGTCGACTGCAAGACGAACCCGAACCAGCCGAAGTGCAAGGGCGGCGGCAAGACGGTACAGATCCCCGATCCGTTCACCTGAGGCCAGTTCCAAGCGAACGCCAGGACCACGCCCCGTCGGTATTTGCCGGCGGGGCATCCTTTTTTCATAATTTTTGAAAAAACCGCGCAACAATTTCAATCGCGGTTCGATAATAGTGATGGAACCTCGTGTGCGGGCATATTGGCATACGCACCGACTAAAAAAACAAACTGGAGGATAAAATGATAAGCGCAGGACAGACGCAACCAGCAGCGAGCGGAAGCGCATCGGCCAAACCATCGGGAAACACTCCACCTCCGGGCGACCAGCCGTCTTCGACGCCGGTCACTGGCACGGTGCTTCCTCCCATCGCCGGCATGCCGGAGAACGGGTGCATGTACAACAGGGGCAATGACAAGATCGACGAGAACGACAAAAGTGCAAATCCCCCTACGGTCTCCTCGTACTCCGTCGCGGGACTCACCCCGTACGCATTGCGCACTGCAGCGCTTCTCGATTCCTCCGTTGACGCGAAATACATGGATTACATGTACGCGGTCTATACGCCGGATCAGTTCGTAATAGCGAACAGGGGAAGCCATTTCGCTGTCATACAGAACGAGGCAGCCTCGCGCGTCGGCATGAACAGGGTCTGCGCACTGGACAATTCATCTGTATTCGACGGCGTGGACGGTTACGCGCAGATCAACTGGGGCTCGCTGGAGCAGCGCGGCGCGATCGGCTTTGACAGCGCTGCTGCCAACTGGGTCTCAGATTTGTGTGGGGACGATGAACATCAACCAGAGCAGATAGCGCTCCTCAAGGCCATGAGGGGCTTTGGCATGGAGGACTGGAACAACAGGCTCGTGCATTACCTGGGCGCGTTCGGCGACGGCGTGTTCGGCACCTACATGGCGCAGGCATTCCGCGAGGATGGCGTGAAGGATTATGTCGCCAAGGTGCGCGAAGGCCTCAAGACCGCAAACCAGATGGACAACGGCGTGATGGTCCTGCTCGGCGTGTTCGCACCGCTTACCATGAACAAGGCCTCGGTGCTGGGCGCCCTCAACCTGATCGGCAAGGCGACCAAGCAGGAGGAGTTCGCAAAGGTCGTCGGCGCGGGCTACGACTTCAACGTGGCGCGCGACCGCTACAAGAAAGTGACAACGTTCATGGAGGCGCATCAGGCCGATATGCAGATATATGAGGCCCTGAAGATGAAAGCGTATATGGATGAGATGTCCGGCAAGACGCCCAGAATGCCTATACCTCCCAACTCTGATGAGAACGCGAAGAACGCAAAGGAAGGGCTGGACGCGATCAAGCTCATGGAGGATTCGCTAAAGAGCGTGAAGGTTAACCAGCTCACCGACGATCAGAGGGAGTTCAAGCTCGTGATGCTGGAGTGGGCAGAGTCGGCAAAGAATGTCCTCAAACTCTTCACCGCACCGCCTCCGCTCGACTGTAAGAAAACTCCGAACGATCCAAGGTGCCCCAAGCCCAGGGTGCCAGGTCCGGGCCCGGGCCCGAAGCCGCCGGGACCCAAGACGGTTGATATACCTGATCCGTTCACGATGCTCGATGTGAGCAAGGATTACAAACTAGCTTAACACCTAACGTAATCGGACTGGGGGGGCCTAGTCCGGAGGGAAAACATATGATCAGCGCAGGCGACGCACCTAAGGTAGAGAGATTCGACAGACGGCCGGATACGGTTACCAGGGTATGCGGCGGATGGGCCGACGCTCTCACGGTCAATCGCAACAAAAAATGCGATACGGACCTGCAGACGAGGCTCAATGGGGTCTCCGAGCAGCCGACGACCATGACCGACCTTCAGCTCTTCAACTTCAGCCATTACTTATTGGCTGGGGCTGGAACTGCGCTCTACCAGTGCGGCTTCCAGAAGGGCAAGGCCACAAAGGCCACGGCTCAACCGATCGTCGCTTGCTCTGAGAAGCTGGTCCTCAACGACGGCGAGATCATGTTCGCCGGCAAGAAGATGAAGTTCGTGTCGGAGTTCCTCCCCTTTGCCGCGCAGAAGGCGCGCGAGGGCGTGGCCATCAATCCCGAAGATATCGACGTGACGATCCCCGAGGTCCTTCAGAAGTACATCGATTCGATCGATGTGGGCAATCTCAAGGACAACAACTTCTTCAAGGGCGAGGCGAAGAGGCTCTTCCGCAACGCAATCGCGCGGATACCCGATATCGGAGAGAAGTTCGACTCTCGAGATAAGATCGGCGAGCAGGTGAAGGGCGAGGTCGAGGAGCACGTCAAGAAATTCAAGGCGGCTGGAAACGATCAGGAGAGGGGGGCCGTGAAGGACGGGCTCGTCACCACGGTTGTCCTGTCTGTCGGTCCGAAGGCTGACTATCCTGTTAAGTTCGGTCAGGTACCCGCAGCCCTCATACCGCCTGGCACGCCGCAGCCGCTGGCCAACGCCCTGCGCGAGCTCTATGCGCAGGCGGTGCCGATCTTCATCAAAAACAACGGCGACGTTGATACGAGTGGCAAGGTCGATCCGTCGCTCGCACAGAAGCTCAAGAAAGTGGTGGACGATAAGGGCCCCAAGGACCCGGACGACCGGACGGCATGGCTGCGCAGCGGCGTGTCGGTCAAGGACGTGAAGGTGGGCCCGGACAAGAAGGCCACGGCCGTTGAGCTCCAGGCGCCTGCCGGCGTTGGCGGCAAGGTACCGCCAGGCGTAGGACATGCCCCGGTGGAGCTCTACAACAGGCTGGATGCTGGTACAGACGATGCCAGGAAGACCGCGATCGACTACGTGTGGGAGCAGGTCACCACGATCCTCAATAACAAGAAGGTTAAGCTCACGGCCGATCTAGAGGGCAAGCTCGTGGAGAGGCTGGCGCCAGCGGACAAGCAGGCAGGCCCGAATAATCTCTACAACAGGAGCGCCCTGGATATCGGGCGTCAGACGGTCTTCAATCTAGAGCCCATGACGCTCGAACCTGCACCTGCAAACGCATTCAATGCAACCGAAGATCAGATAAAGCGCAGGGGCAGCGGCGCATCGCTCGCGACCCCGAGCACGGGTGAGACCGAGCTCGTGATCCGCATACACAGGCACTACATCAAGCTACTCAAGGAGGCGCAGAAGAACAACGTCGCGCCGAAGGACGTGGCCGGTATCCTGGGCGGCTCGATCGCTCCACTCATCCACCCTGGAATGCCAGGCGAGCCGGACCCGCGGGGCGATAAAAGGCTCCAGTATTTCATGAATCATGATCCCAAATACAAGAAGGTCGGCGATAAAGTCGTTATCGACTGGGTGGACACCACCGGTAACGGCGGCGTTCCCACGGGTGACGGCGTGAGTTTCGGCGATCCGAACGGCGTGCACGGCAAAGTCGATTTATCGGGCGAGGTGGCGGGGCTCTACCGTGGGGGCGACAACACGCCGTCAGCACCGGACGCAAAGCCCGGCAGCGATCGAATGGGAATGATGATCTACGGCGACATGGGACTGAAACTCTATTTCAATTCCGATGAGAGGTTCTATCTCACGCCGATAATGGCATCGTGGCTCACCTTTATCGGACCGCAGATGGACACGACCGGTGTGGCCATGGGAAGCGAGTCATTCGGTATTAACGAAGCTCATAGCACAAAAATCAACCGCGTCGGCAACTTCCATACCGGAATTGGTTACGTCTTCTACAAGGGCGACGACAAGTCAAAGGCCGATGTCGGGTTGACCGCTGGATTCCACGGCAACAGCAGGATTCAGGATGCGAGCCTGGCATCGGGATTCGACTCGCACAAGAATTTGCCCACGCTCGACGCGCGCTCGTCGCCCATACTCGGCTACAACGCCATCGGGATCGGCGGCGGCACTCCGATACTGGGCGGCATAGTTTCGCTTACCTATAAACAAGCGCCTATCAAGGGCCCGTACTCAGAGGAGCACCCGGGCGCGGAGGTCAAGGTACGAGGCGGCTACGGCGCTGCGAAGACAGTGCTCTCCCCAACCGAGAACGACAACCGGGGGTCAAGGTACCTTGTCGACGCCTCCGGCGCCTTGGAGGTCTGCAGGGGCAGTACCGTCGAATGCTCTGTCATGGGTGCGCTCGGTGTCTCCGGGGCGAACGGAAACGCCCCGGCCGTCGGCGATACGCCGGCACAGCCCGACGCCTACAAGAGCCAGATCTTCTTCGCCAGCGCCGCGTTCCTTATCCAGCCGACGGATCATTTCAGGGCCATGCTCCAGCTGCGTCATGCCAATATGAACTATGCAACGGCATATGACAATACGCGCACCACGCTTGGCTTGGGTGTTGAGTTCCCGTTCGTAAATAACACTGTCATGCCCTTCGGAAGGTTTGCGCATGCATGGAACAAGTGCGGCGAGGACAACATCCAATACGCCAACACAAGCGGAGGCACGGGCAAGGCAGATGACAACACCTCCGGCCCAACTCGTGGCACCCGCGCGGATGGCAAGAACAACCTCGATTGCGGCTCGAAGATGTTGGAGCTCTCGGCAGGCGCGGTCTTTGTCCCCTTCCCATTCATGAACGTAATCGTCACTGGTTTCTACGGAGAGGGTACCCCTGATATGACCGGCGCTTCGTCCAGAAAGAGCTATGGCGGCAGGACCGGTCTGAGTTTCTCGTTCTGATGATGGTGACAACATAACTTGTTCGCAGGTTAACAAACGAGGGCACGCAATATGAAGCTAAACAAACTGATAAACGGATGGCGGATACTGGCGGCGCTGGCGATAGCCATGTCGGCAGCGGCCTGCTCCGACGGCGAGCTGGCGCCTGCGCTGGATACGAACATCACGCCTCCGCCCCCGGTCATCATCACCTTTGCGGCCGATCCTTCGACCGTGAAGTCGGGCGGCTCCACCACGATATCGTGGGAGGTTGCCGGCGCCGACTCGGTCGAGATCGCTGCGGTCTCGACGGGCGCGGCCCCGAACTTCCACGTCACCTCGCAGGAGCTCTCCGGCTCCGCGCAGGCGACGGGCCTCACGGCGAGCACGGACTTCGTGCTCACGGCGAAGAAGACCTCCGCGGCGGTCACCGAGGAAGAGGGCGGCGCTGATGCAACCAAGTCCGGCCAGATCCCCTTTGGCCCGGATGAGTCCGGCGGTGTACCTGCGCCACAGCCTTCGGAGTCCGCTGTGACCCAGACGATAACGGTCACGGTCATCTCCGGCGAGATCGCCACCACCATAACGACGGACAAGTCGCCTGTGGCGGCGTGCGATGAGACGATCATCCGCTGGACGAGCGAAGGCACTTCCACGGTTGTCTCCGCAGATTCCGGCGAGGCGATCGTTGCAAAGGATCAGTGCCCGCAGACAGATCTCGCTGCCGACATCGCGGCCATCAAAGCCGCTCCGGCAGTCGATCCGATGCCGGCCAACGGCTGTGCGGTCGTGAAGCCGTGCGCAAAGACTGTCTATACGGTAAATGCTACGGATGGATCGGGCGGCGCAGGTACTGCCTCGGTCACGATCGACGTGAACGGCGATGTGAGCGCAAAGATCTACGCGGGCAAGACCGAGAGCGAAAAGACGGAGAATCAGCTCAAGGTCGACTCGATTCAGAACCCGGTCTTCATCTCCTGGAAGGTGGAGCCTGCCGGCGCAAAGGTGACGGTCATGGCAACGCCCGCGGCAACCTGCGATCCAGTGCTGCCTGCGGACGCGACCGACAAGGCCGAGTCCAGCAGCAAGTGCACGCTGACGGCAGAGACCAAGTTCACGATCACGGCCACGGTCGGCACAAAGACGGATACTGACGAGGTCGACGTGGTTCTAACCTCCGCTACCGGCGCTGGTCTTGTCATCGCCGAGAAGTGGGCGCTTGAAGGAGAGAAGATAGGCGTCGAAATGTCTCTTGACGATGCGACGAAGCTTCGTTCCGACATCGTAAACAAAGTGCTCGTCAATAATACGGAGATACCCACCGATCTCATGGACAAGCTCAGAAATAAAGAAACGGTGGTGGTGCCGAACGTGCTGGCGACTCCCCCGTTCGTGACGGTGAAGATGGTCTATAACAAGACTCAGGAAGCCAAGTACCAGCCGATCCCGGTCGTGGAGCTGGCGGTGAAGAGACTCGACGACGACGTGAAGTCAATCACCAGCATGGCCATCGCCCCGGATGAAATGACCAGATATACCGGGGTGCAGCTCAGCAGCGGCTTCAACAGCGGCGTTGCGCGTCTCTACAAAGATGGCGGCGCGATCAACTTCCAGTTCGGCGATCCGATCATGGAGGCCTTCGGCATGAAGGATGCCTGGCACAACGATTGGAACGAGGGCTTCTTCAAGGCGCTCGGCACGTACCCGGTCGCCGTCGCGATCCGCGAAGGCAAGCCGGGCGAGATCTACGCAAGCGCGACCGGTGGGGACATGCGCTCAAAGGACGGCGGCGACACATGGGAGAACATAAGGGTCAGCAGGGTCCAGCAGACCCCAGGCTTCGTGTCGGCGTCTCATCCGACGTGCGGCCGCAGCGAAGATGGTGCGCAGAAGACGCAGGCCGGAGTGCAGCCCCGCTTTGAGTATGACATCATTTCACTCAGCCAGACATGCGCTGTCCTTGCACTGAAAGACGGTCTGGTTGTCCTTGGAACGGATTGGGGTGTCCGCTACGAGGAGAACATCGACGATGAGAACTGGCTGTGGCAGGGCAAGCCCCCGGTGGGTCAGAGCGGAGACGCTACGGGCAAGCCGACTTACGGCTACGTTGTGAACGACCTGGAGAAGGCCGATAACAAGATATTCGCAGCTGCCGAGAACGGGATATTCGTCAGCGAAGATAAGGCCGTGACCTGGAAGGCGTTCGGCAGCATCCCGACTCCGGTCTGGGCGCTGGCTTACGACGCTCGCAACAAGACATTATACGCGGGCACGAACGACGGCGTGTACGCCTCGACAGTAGACTCCGCCAGCTGGGCGCAGAAGGGCATGGCCGGCGAGGCAGCGATTTCCCTCGCAGTCGACCCGAAAAACCGGACGCAGGTTGACTCGAGTTCGTCCGTGGGTTCGGTCACCGTGATCGCGGGCACGTCCAAGGGCGTGAAGATAACGCGCGACGGCGGCGCGACTCCATGGCAGGAGCTGGTGCTCAAGGACGGCGAGCAGGCGGTTCAGGCAGTGGCTATAGCAGCCAAGGACGGAACCAACGACACGGTTTCTTATGTGATCGCGCTGGGCACATCCGCAGGCGGTGAGCTCTTCCAGAACTTCTCGGTGAGCGCGCAGGCAAAGGCATCAGGTGAACTGGAGAAAAGTCAGTTGAGCCTCGTCGGTACACCAGAACTGATCGGCCTTCATAAATAAGCAGGGCCCAAAAGGGGATAACAAGAAGTGCCCGGGCTTAGAGGAAGCCCGGGCACTTCGTTATGTGGCAGGCTTCGTGCCATGAAGTGCGCGGGGGGCCCCCTGTCTTCTCGTAAACCGACGCCGTGCCGGCGTACGCGGTGACCCGCGGCTGGCATCTCGCAAGCCGACACGGAGTTGTGCTCGGATTCTACGGCTAACGGTGGATTACCAGCTTTCGCGGTCCCCATTGCTCGAAGCCTGCCGCGGGTCACCGCTTGCTCCGTGCTGTTTTCGATCGGCGGAGAAGCACGTAGAAGCGGGACCCGCGCACTTCATGGCACGAAGCGGACTGCGATGGTGGTTGTCATCTGCAAGGCGTTGCGCCGGGAAATATCGAATTCAGCTGGATTTGCGGGTTTTTTAAAATGGACATCGATGATAAGAAGATGGTAGGGGTATTTATATGCTTCCACTATTGGGCGGGCTCATTATCGCGGTCCTGTTCGCTGGATGCGGCTGTGCGCGCACCAAGCCGCCCGAGTCGAGCAAAGAGGACAGCGGCAAGGCGGACGCCGCGGCCGTTCCAGAGCAGCCCAAGACCGAGGTAGATCCATGCAAGGAACTTGCATCGTACGGCAATGACTTTGTCGCTACGTGCAATTATTACAAAGACCAATGCATATCCCAACGCGGGAATAAGGCACAATCGTATAGCCTCGCCTCGCCGCTGTTCAAAAGTTTTCCAATGTTTCCTCCGCCGGTTGCCAAGGACTTTGATGAGTGCGCGCAACAAGGCGCGCGCACGGCCCAGCTGCTGGGCCCCTTGCCCTACGAGAATTTTCCAAGCTTATATGGCGATGCAGCGGAATATGCGTTGAAGGTGAATCAACGGCAGGATGAACCTTTTTTGCACCCCACTGCTGTTGACCCTTCCGTGATCGCGGGTATCCTCTCTCGGCTCGGCAATAAGAACCTTGGCGCGAACGCCTCCGAACTCGAACAGATACTCCATGCGCGCATTTTTGCTGCCCACCTGTCGCAGACCGCAAAAAAGGCCACGGTCTTCGTATATCCCGATGCGCATCTCGATGCCAAGACGCAGAAGGCGATCGCGAACTCGGTTGGTGAGCTCAACAACAGGGGGGTCACCCTTGTGGGGGCAGAGGGAGTCGAATTCCCCATTCATGTTTCTACGAATTGGATGCAAACGCTTTCTCCTGTCGGTCAACTAATGCCTTTGGCGGACAGAGCCTCTTTCAAAATCGCTGCAAAAAACTCTAATGTCTTCGGAATAGAGGACGACAACTTGTTGAAGGCTGGGGCCGATTCACAAAGCGCATTGATACGTGCGCAGGAACTGCACCGGAGCGACTGCGAAATATTGATGGGAGCCATCAAAGCAAGTGAAAACATACTATGGCGGTCTTACGCCATGGCGGCCAATCTTGGGAGTTTGATGGAGCTGAAACATGAGGATGCCGCCATCCTCATCATTGGCGCCTTTCATCTGCTCGATCTGGAGCGGATCTTCAATCGCCTTGATATCAATTACATGGCGGTCGCAGTCCCCGCACAGATAAAGGTCGCTACAAACACCATGGAGCAACGTGCCCGTACAGAGGAACCGTTCTGCAGAAGGCTCAAGAACGCCTGTGGGCGCGCCAGGCTTCCTGCACCAGGTCCGATAGGGACTTATCGAGCCACTCCCCCTACATTTTGATCACAAACAGGTTCCTCGCATAATATTGTGACGATCAAATACTCCCCTGAAAGTGGGTAGCCGAGGAAGTACCCGAAGGCGAGAGCCGGAGGGGTAGACCATGAATGCAGCAATGATCTACCTCCCCTGGCCCCTCCCTGCCTGCCGGCAGGCAGGCTTACAAAGGAGGGGAAGGTTACAGATGGAATTTTATATGGTCTTTTTCTGCGCCATCCACTAATTGATCCTTCCATGAAGAAACTCACCGTGGTCTGCATGGTTTTCCTTGCGACGATTGCTGCCTCGCTCGTCGCGCTCACCGTTCATTCCTTTGCCTCCGCGAAGCACCCCGCGGCGCAGCAGGAGCCCTTCGAGGGCTCGGCCGCATGGCAGAAGCTGGACCTTCGGATGCGCCAGGCGTGGAAGGACGCTAACGCCGCGGGCGACGCCGGCCGCGTCTTCGAGTGTCTCATAAAAATCGACGAGCCCAATAACAAGGATGACCGCGCGATCCTCACGGGCGCGGGCTTTGTGCCCCGCACCTATGCGGGCAGCGTAGTCACGGGTTCGGTGCGCGCGGGCAACCTGCCGGACGTGGCGCGCCTTCCGTTCGTAAAGGTGATGGAACTCGCCGTTCCGCTTGAACTGAAGAAAAGACACTAGAATTAATTTCAAAACCCTGCGAGGGAAGGATGGTCCTTATGGACGCTGGGGAGGGGAACCGTGCCGAAGGCACGGGGAGGGGGTTTCCCCCTCCGAAGTTGCGTCCAGAAGGGCCATCCGTACCGAGCAGGGTTTTGAAATTAATTCTAGTGTGATTCGGATCTCATGATGGAGGGGGCAATGAAAATCCGATGCGTCGTCCTGATAGCGTCGTTGTTCGCCCTGTTCGTCTCTGTCCCAATGACTCGCGCATTCGCCGGCAGAGCTGGCGATCGCATGGACCTGCCGCTGCGCATGCTCGTGGAGACTCCGGATGCTGGCAAGGCCATGCTCGGCAAGGCGGTCTCTCTCCGCGCGGGGATCGAGCAGGCGGACGTGCTCATAAAATCGCGCGACGCACAGGCCACGGCGGCTGCCATCGACGATGCGGGCGGGGGCGTGCACTCCGTAGTGGGCCCGCCGGCAGGCCCGCCTGCCTGCCCGCCGGCTGACAGGCGGGCCAGCCGGCGGGCAGGCAGCATAATGACGGCGTTCGTGCCGGTGAGGTCCTTGACGGATATCGCGGCGCTGGAAGAGGTGGATGCGGTCGAGGCATCGAGGCCCATGAATCTGCTCATGGACACCGCGCGCTCAACCGACAACACCGGCGTGGTTCAAGTCCAGTCCGACTTTGACGGCACGAACGTGGTGGTCGGCGCGATCGACTCCGGGCTTGACTATTCTCGCGCGGACTTTGCCGAGAGCGGGTCGGCCACGGGCACCCGCGTAGAGTACATGCGCTTTCAGAGCGTCGGCAGCGGGAGCGTCTCGGTCGTGGAATGCGCGAAGGATCTCATCGACGCCGGGAGCTGCTCGATAGGACCTGACAACGACTCTGCCATCGGCCATGGCACGCACGTCACGGGCATCGCTGCGGGGTCTGATTCGAAATACACCGGCATCGCGCCTGCGGCGGACATCATGTTCGTGCGCAACGATTTTATCGACGACCTCTCCGAGGGCGGAGGCACCTTCAGCGGCGGCGTGATCGACGGGGTCGTGGAGATATTCAAGAAGTCCGACATCATCGATAAGCCCGCGGTGATAAACTTATCCCAGGGCACGCACATCGGGGCGCACGACGACACCTCACTTCTGGAGCAGGCCCTCGACTCCGCCGTGCAGGGCGGCTATGCGGCGGGAGGGAAGGACTACGGCCGCGCGATAGTCGCTGCGGCGGGCAACGAGGGCATCGTGGATGCGGTGCTCGGCGCATTTGCGAACAACGCCGGCGGCATACATGTGCCGATATCCGTGGGCGCCGGCGAGAGCGCTGCGTGGCGCCTCTGGGTGCTGGATTCCGCAGCGCCGGGCCGCACGCCGCTCGTGGCCGACGCGTGGTTCGGAACGGGCCAGGGCGGCAACTGCATAATCGCGGCGAACGCTTATCAGTATCCGGAAGTATTCGACGCAGGCACGACGAATCCAAAGGCCGGCGCCATCACGACCGACGCCAGCGCGGCGATAGCAGACACGCCCCTGGCAACGGACGCCAGCAATCAGGCATCGAACGCGGACGTGGCGATCACGTTGGCGACCGATTCCTCCGACGCGCAGAACCAGAGGCCGCGCGCGATAATCCAGTTCGGGCCCGGGGGCGAGGCGACGTGGCAGCGGATTGCGGTCAGCGACAACGGCGTAGCCAACCTCAACTTCTATCTTCTCGACATCATCGTGCGCGCATCCGGCGACAGCTGCACCGGAGACATCTGGCTGGAGGGCGGAGGGACGTATGCCCATTTCATGAAGAATATCGATACGGGCACCGTGGGTGACGGGTCGAGCGGGGGCGGGTACGGGCTGGCGAGCGGCGATAGCCAGAAAATCGTCACGATCCCGGCGACCGCATCGGGCGTTATAGCGGTCGGCGCGTATCTTCAGAAGAAGCCCGTCTCCGGCTGCAGCGGAAGTTGCTGGACGGACGTGGACGGCAATCGGCATGACGCGACCGATCCGGCGGCACCGGATGCGTCGCAGGCGCTGATCAACGGAGGAGTGCCCGGGGATCGCGCGCCGTTCTCGAGCGGCGGGCCGGCTGCGTATTCGTATTCCGGCCGCAAGCCCGAGGTGCTGGCACCGGGGGATCCCATCATCTCGGTCCTGCCGACCGGCTTCACGCCGATGTCGGGCGGCGTTGCCAACGACTTCGTCATAGTGGATGCCACGCACTACAAGCTGCAGGGCACGTCTCAGGCATCGCCGCAGGTCGCGGGTATCGTGGCGCTCCTCTTCCAGAAGAACAATCGGCTCACGGCGGAGCGGGTCAAACAGGCGCTAACATCTACCGCCGTGACCACATCGAACCCGGATCAAGACGGCTTTGGAAAGGTCATGGCGCCGGCGGCGTTCGCATCGATCGGTTTTGACACGAGCGGATACGCGGGCACCGACGACCTCAAGCAGTCCGATCTCGATAGCGGGGACGGCGGAGGAGGAGGCACGGCCGGCGGCTGCGGGGGCATGCTGGTGCCGTCTGCGCCTGGCGACGCGGCTTCATCTGCTATTGTACTTTTGCTCCCGCTGATCTTTATTCTACTCCCCTCCTTTGTAAGGAGGGGATAGGGGAGGTAGATCAGGATCTACCCCCTCTAACTCCCCTTAAAAAGGGGAGGGGATATTATGACCATCAGACATCGCTCAAAAAACATTATCAATTCTCTAGTGATTGCGGTGTTTGCCACGCTCGTTGCCTTGGCGATAATGCAGTTGCGCGCGCCGCGCGCGCTTGAGGACGTGCTCTTCGACGTGCGCATGCTTGCGTTCGCGCCCGAGACAAAACCATCCCCTGATATCGCGATGATCTGGCTCGATGAGCCCACGATGCGCAATCTCCCGTACCGCTCGCCGATCCCGCGCGATTTCCTGGCGACGCTCCAGAAAAATATAATGAAGGCGGAGCCCTGGCTCGTGGGATACGACATCTTCCTGAAGGACCCGTCCTTTCCCGATGCGGACAAGGCCTTCGCCGATTCGCTCACGGGCGGCGTTGAATACGCGGTCGTGCCGATGAGGCCCGACAAGACGGTGGACGAGCCATTGCCGCTCTTTGCGAAAGAGCTGGAGGGAACCGGGCTTTCCGATCTTCCGTTCAACCCGTTCGACTCCGCGGTCAGGCGCGTAAAATTCCATTTCAAGACCGCTCGAGGGGAGATGAGTTCTTTTGCAGCGACTAACTTCATTG
>JBBAAC010000047.1:0-14084 GCA_041658465.1 bacterium
TAGCGGTTTTTTTGTTAGGTGTTCCGTCAATTCTGTTGTAAACACTCCCACCGATTATATCGATGAAGTACGAGGTATGTGATGCAGAGTCATGCAGCACAAATCGTCGAGGTCTTCAGCTCGTTGCAGGGCGAGGGCATTTATGCGGGCGAGCCTATGACCTTTGTGCGATTCGCCTCCTGCAACATGCGATGCCGCTTCTGCGATACGCCGCAAGGCCTGTGCGATTCTCCGCATTGTCGTGTGGAGACGCCGCCGCGCTCCTCAAGCTTCAGCGCGATCGACAATCCCGTCTCCGCTACAAGGCTTTGTGAGATCCTTCAGACATTTGAAGATCCGTGGATCTCCGTGACCGGAGGCGAGCCGCTCGAGCAAGCCGGATTCCTTGCGGAGTGGCTGCCGGCGATGGCGCCTAGCCGTCGGGTGATGCTGGAGACCAACGGCGTGCTCCATGCAGAACTTGCGAAGGTGCTTCCTCACGTGCACGTGGTGAGTATGGACATCAAGCTCCCATCATCTACGGGATGCGCTGCGCGCTGGGCCGATCATGCGGCGTTTCTCTCGGCAGCGGTCGCATCCGGACGCGAGATATACGTGAAGCTCGTCGTGACCGCAGAGACCACAGATCGCGACCTGCAGGATGCGATCGGCTTGGTGACAAAGGTAAACAAGTACATCCCCATAGTGATCCAACCGGCCACCCCCACGCTTACATTCAATAGCCCGGTCTCCGATGATCGCCTGCATGCAGTGGGGCGCCTTGTCGGCGCATACCTCGAAGACGTGCGCATAGTCCCGCAGATGCATAAAGAATGGAATGTGCTGTAGGTCCTGCGCGCCTTTGGTTTGGAACCCTTCCCTTCGTCGCTGGCGCACTTCGCTCGCTATTCGTCGCCAAAAAGTCGTTGGCGTCATGCGACTTGGAGATCCTCCTCCGTCGGCTTCCAAGTCGCAACGCCAATCGTCTTTTTGACTTCCTCATACGCTCGTCTCGTAACCGCGCCTTTTACGCTCCTCCGGGAAGGGTTCCAAACCAAAGGCGCGCAGGACCATTTCGTCCCGTTGTTTATTGCGAAGTACTGAAGCCCCGCTTGCTCTGTGCCGAAGCAGATCGGCGGAGTGGCACTCAGTAAGCGGGGGAACCCTGCGAACTTCGTGGCACGGAGCCAGCCGCGGGTCACCGCGACCTCTGGCACGGTGTAAAGTTGCTAGTGTTTTGCCCTTGCGCGGGCGGCCTGGCTGCGATATCCCCATGCAATGATCACAAGAGAAGAATACGAGCGGCGCGAGGAGGAGATGCTGGCACCGTATGCTGTAAGGAGCGGCCGCAGCCGCGGTCGGGTCTATCCTGAAGAACCGTGCCCATTCCGCGCATGCTTCCAGCGCGACCGCGACCGCATCATCCACTGCGAGGCATTCCGCAGGCTCGAATACAAGACCCAGGTCTTCGTCAACCACGAAGGCGACTACTATCGCACCCGTCTCACTCACACGCTCGAGGTCGCGCAGATCTCCCGCGGGCTCGCCCGCACGCTCAGGCTGAACGAGGATCTTGCCGAGGCGATCGCGCTCGCCCACGACCTCGGCCACACGCCGTTCGGTCACCGGGGCGAGACGGCGCTCAACGATCTCATGACGCCGTACGGCGGGTTCGAACACAACCGGCAGAGCTATCGCGTCGTGACACTCATCGAGAAACGCTACCCGGATTTCCCGGGCCTGAATCTCTCCATCGAGGTGCTCGAGGGGATCGTCAAGCATGCGAGCGAATATGATTCGCCCGACCTGAAGGGTCTTGCGATCGCGGCCCCGCGATATCCTTCGCTGGAGGCGCAGGTCGTAAACGTCGGTGACGAGGTCGCGTACATGAATCACGATCTGGACGACGGCCTCGAATCCGGAATGCTGCGGGAGGAAGATCTGGAGGACGTGAGGCTCTGGCGCGAGACCAGGACACGGGTCATGAAGGGCTCGCCGGGAATAAGGACCAGGATCGCCAAGTACAGGACGATCAGCCGCCTCATCCATACGCTTGTCACTGACCTTCAGCGCGAGACAAAGCGGAGGATCGACGCGTTGCAGATCAGGGACGCGGAGTCGGTGGCAAAGACCGCCGAACCTCTCGTGGCGTTCAGCGCGGAGATGGTCGCTGCCACAAAGGAGCTCAAGGATTTCCTGTTCGCCAAACTCTATCGCCACTACCGCGTCGAACGCATGGCCGACAAATCAACTCGCATACTGGGGGCGCTCTTCAATACATACCTCAATAATCCCAAGGTCCTTCCTCCCTCGCTCGAGCGGGCAATCCGCGAAGAGGGAAATGCCGCGCGCCGCGTCTGCGACTATATCGCCGGCATGACCGACCGCTTTGCGCTGAATGAACACGCAAAGCTCTTTGATCCTAACGAACGGGTCTGAACTATCCCTCGACATAGGTATGCGATATCATCTCCTTCAGGGGTTCCATGCCCACTTGAGGGGGGATAGCCCCCTCAAATTAATGCACAACTTCTTTCTCACATAGCCGATAAGAAGCCATCATGGCCATCATGGGAGCCGGCAAAGGTGGGAGCAATACGGGCAAAATGCCTGTGCCGCCATCCTCTGAGTTCAAGGCGCGTGAGACAGCACCAGAGGGTGCGCCTCTCATCGGGGTCATAGAGACACCTGCGCCATCACCGCCATCCGATAACTTCGTCGGTGCGCCGCCGACGTCCGCATCCGCGAAACCCACCAAGGCCCTTGCCCAGAGCGTTCGTCGTTTTTCCGCCGCTGCCCCTGGTTCGGGTCCTCACACATCTTTCCCCGGACACGCCGAGATGTTCCAGGAGTACGAGGATATGATCCGGCGAATCGCCCTGCGTGTGGAGAAGTGGAAAGGCCGGTATGGAGCAGCCTCGCATGGGCCGGTAGAGGATCTGCAGAGGCGCCTGGATCGCATAAAAGCCCAGGCCGCGCGGGCAATCGAGTCAGGCGCGGATGAGGGATATCTGGAAGATGTGGTGGATGCGACTCGGATCCTGTGGAATCGCGTGCTCAAAACCGAGCGAGAGTTCTTTGCCGGAGCTCACTCCGGCAGGGGGTTCAGGGTCCATTTGCATGACTATACTCCGGACGATGAGCCCATGCACCCTCGCGGTACGCGCCGCCCTGGCACTCGCACGCGGACACGGATCGGCACGACGGTCACATCCGGTCAGCTCATTCCCGCACTTCGAAATGAGGAGCGCGTGGACATGAGCATCGGACTCAGGCCGCATCAATGGGAGATGATAGATGCCATTCAGCGTGATTGGGGAGAGCACGAAACGCATGGCGATGAGCCGTGGAAAGAAGGAGTAGTGGTTGCACCCACGGGTAGCGGCAAGACCCATGTGATGGGCGCATCTATCGAGCTGGGCATCCGCGAAGGGTGGTTGAATTTTACTGCTGGCAGCAAGGTCGTGATCTTCACACATCTCAAGCAGATCAAGGAGCAGAACCTTGCCCGCATGCAGGAGCTTCTGGATCCGGTCTTTCAATCGCTGTACGGCCGGGCGGCGCGCATCACGGCAATCGGCGAGGGACAGTGGGACGCGAGCGGGGATGTGGTCGTGGCAAGCGTGCCGACCGTGGGGAGAAATCTCGAACGTTTCAGCGATGCTTTGCGCTCGACGCCAACTGCCCTTGTTCTTGCGGATGAATATCATCATGCAGACGCGGCATCTTGGCAGAAGAGCCGAAAGGCCATCGAGACGGTCGTACCCCATGGGTATGCCATGGGATTCACCGCCACCCTTCCGCCACAGGAGCGCCCCTCCACGAACATCGTCTCTGAGCATGCGGTGCGGGAGATGATGCAGGTCGGGGTCATCCCTGCGGTGGATCTGATCCAGGTGCGAACCGGCGTGAGTCTGGAGAGAATCCCCACAAATTATGGGTCGTTCAATTCCACGGAGCTGTCAAAGACCGTGCGCAACCCCGAGCGATACGAGCATATGATGCGCGCGCTGGAATTCGGCGGAGTAAGGGGCGAACGCGGCGGCGTGGCGCCCACGCTGATCTTCACCGTGGACCGGGCGCACGCGCACGAGACCGCGTATTTCTATCAGGGATATTTCACAGGCAAGCGTAAGGCGCATCAGACCGAAGACGGCACAACTATCCGGCCGATGGGCCAGAGAAACATCGCGGTGATGGGCGAGTCGGCAACGCTTAAAGAGGTACATCAGCTGCTAAAGGCGTATCGAACAAGGACGCCAACGGAGTTTGATCGCTACGCGTATGGCGCGCCGAGTTTTGGGAATGGGAACACGGCCTATTATGCGTCAGGGAAGGTGCGCGAACGGATCGACGGGATCGTGGCGGTGATCACAGCCCAAACCCCAACCCCGGTGCGTCAGGCTTTGATCCAGGCCTCAGAGCATGGTGAGGTCGAGACGATCGTGAACGTGCGCGCGCTCGGCGAGGGGCTTGATGCGCCCTGGATCCAGAACCTCATCGGAGCGTCTCCCACCCTTGTGAGCGACAGCAGCAAAATGGTGCAACGCGCGCAGGAGGTGGGCAGGATGCTGCGCTGGGGGCGTGACGAGGTGGATGACGCGGGGAAACTGCTGCGGCCGGCGCGGGATCGTGTGGCGATCGACCTGATTGACGACACGAGCATCAAACGACCGCTGACACGTTATTTCGAGACGCTGGGGCTTGGTGACGCGCATGAACGCGGGTACGGCGTGCGCATCGACGTGAAGAACGGGATAATACGGTCGCAGGCCTACGGCGGGATCAAGGATGTATTTGAACTGGATGAGCAAGGGGGGGGGCGCGCAAGAAGCAGAGGCCCACGACGCCGGAGGAACTCACCCCGATTGAGGGGGAGTGCCGGCATCTGCTGCTGCCGGATGATGTGGTGGGAGACCTTGCACGCGACCTGCGAACCCTCCTTCGCAATGAGTATCGCCGGGATCTCTCGGGCATGTCGTTCGATCTTGGAATCACAGAGGAATCGCTCGTGGGTTTTTTGAACGGGGCAACTCCTGAGGGCGATCGCCTGGTGCGGCGCATTGCGACACTCTTGTATCAAGAACGCCAGAGCCTCATGCCGTCATTCCTGAAGGCGGCCCTGGGATGGGAGCCAATACACACAATACCTGAGCCTTTGCAGAATCTCGTGACCGAGGCACGCAGCAAGGCGATTGTGTTGTTTGGTGGGACATTTCCACGGAGCTTTGAGATCGAGGGCCATGGACCAAGTGGCCAGTTGCACGGAAGTCCCCTTCACAGATTGTTTCAGAAGGGAGATGTGAAATTTGGCGGTAAATGGACTCCGCGTAAGTTTATTGAAGATCTGATGCAGCTTCTCTTTGAGGTTGAACGTGTTGATGGCGGATATCGATATGCGCCTTTGCAAGGAATGGAGGCCGTCAGGATTAATAATCTTATTGCTGATTTCGTCGCTCAACAACTTGATTGGACGCCAATTGAAGAGATCCCGGAGCGCATGCGGCCGCTGGTGACAGCGGCTCGGGAAAGGGCCATTGCGCTCTATGGCGGGCTGTTTCCAAGCGAGGGCTTTGACATTGAGGGCCATGGGCCAAGTGGAGCCTGGATCGGAAGTCCCCTTCACAGATTATTTCAGAAGGGAGATGTGAAATTTGGGGGTAACTGGACTCCGCGTAAGTTTATTGAAGATCTGATGCAGCTTCTCTTTGAGGTTGAACGTGTAGATGGCGGATATCGATATGCGCCTTTGCAAGGAATGGAGGCCGTCAGGATTAATAATCTCATTGCGGATTTCGTCACTCAACAACTTGATTGGAAGCCAATTGAAGAGATCCCGGAGCTCATGCGGCCGCTTGTCACGGCAGCTCGGGAAAAGGCCATTGCTCTCTATGGCGGAAAAATTCCAAGTACCAGCTTTGACATCGAGGGCCGTGGGCCAAGTGGGGATTTGTACGGAAGTCCTCTTCACAGGTTGCTTCAGAATGGAGAAGTGAAGTTTGTGAGTAGCAGCACTCCGCGTAAGTTTATTGATGATCTCATTCGGTTCCTCTTTGAGGTTGAACGTGTTGATGGCGGATATCGATATATGCCTTTGCAAGAGATGGAGGCAGCGAGGATTAATAATCTCATTGCCGATGTCGTTATTCAGCAACTTGATTGGACACCAATTGAAGAGATCCCGGAGCCCAGGCAGCCGCTTGTCGCGGCAGCTAGGGAAAAGGCCATTGCGCTCTATGGCGGGCAAATTCCAAGTCATAGCTTTGACATCGTGGGCCGTGGGCCAAGTGGCCAGTTGCACGAAAGTCCCCTTCACAGATTGTTTCAGAAGGGAGAGGTGAAGTTTGAGGGTAGCAGCACTCCGCGTAAGTTTATTGATGATCTCATGCGGTTCCTCTTTGAGGTTGAACGTGTAGATGGCGGATATCGATATGCGCCTTTGCAAGGAATGGAGGCCGTCAGGATTAATAATCTTATTGCTGATTTCGTCACTCAACAACTTGATTGGACGCCAATTGAAGAGATCCCGGAGCCCATTCGGCCGCTTGTCACGGCAGCTCGGGAAAAGGCCATTGCTCTCTATGGCGGAAAAATTCCAAGTACCAGCTTTGACATCGAGGGCCGTGGGCCAAGTGGAAGTCTGGTAGGTAGCCCCCTTCGTGCCCTGATCAGCAATGGCAGCATCCAATACAATAACAGAAACACTCCCCGCATTTTCTTTTGTAAACTCCGTGACCATCTTTTTGGTGTCGAGCATGCGGGAGTGTGGGATCCAGGGAAAGAGAGTTATAAAGATTCCCATCGCGCAGCCCCCGTTGCGCCGGGGATTGAGGCCATGCTCTTGCGCTATGAGGCCGAGGCCAACGATGCGTGGGGACAAAGAAGGGGCTACGAAATCGTGATGCATCCGGGCGGGAACTCTCCAAGAGCGAGGGATGAAGAAAAACCTGCCCGCAAGGGGCGGCATGGGGGCAAACAGGGCAAAGGCAGCCCCTCAGCTCCATCTTCCGCTGCACCTGTCACCCCGGCTCCGGCAGCGCCGCCAGCCCCTTCTAACGCAAGTGCATCCTCATGGGATCCGGGACGCATCGCGAGTTTGGGTGCAGCGATGACCTGTGGGGCCTCTCCTGACACTGACCTTACACCATTCGAGCTGCCGATTGAGCTGCTGCCCGACGCACCAGAAGCAATCCCCCTGATCCCGATGTTGCCGGTGTCCCCCTGCCTGATCTGATAATGAACTGCTGGCGAGGATGCACCTCGTCATTTCAGGTAACGCAGCGCATATTGTGACCTCGATATAGCTCCTGTCTTATTGTGCCGTCTGATTGATTCCCCGCAGCCGTTGCGGGGACACCGCCTCACCTCCCCCTTGATGGGGGAGGATGGGAGAGGGTGACAACATGGAGGTGCCTATGAAGACGTCGCGTATGTTTGTGGGTGCTGTGGTCCTGGGCCTGGCATCGCTGTTCTCGCCATTTGCGTCACATGCCGCAGAGATGCCGGAGGCGCCGGTGGCTTCACAGCCGCCGCTGCCTGCGAACTGCCAGGCGACCGTGAAGATGTCGATGACGCTCACCGCGCATTTCGTGACCCTGCCCGATGCGCCCGCTTTCAAGGCAAAGGGCCAGGGCGAGCTTTGCTATGAGATCGACGGCAAGACCGCAAAGATCAAAGGCGAATCGATCCCGCGGCTTACCTATGAGTCAGAAAAACCGCCGGCCGGCCTCTCCGCGCTCACCGTGCTCATAGACGAGATGCCCGGAACGACTCCGGTGGTGAGTTGGAAGGATTTTCCCGAGGTGCAATTGGAAGGTGCGGATGTGAGGATCCGCGCTTATGAAGCCAGGGCAGCCGAGATCACCGACGATCGTACGCCCATCGTCGATATAGTCGTGCCCGATGTCGTGCTGTCGACCGCCCCGGTGGCCGTGGAAGGCATCGACTCACAGGGCTACGTGGATGGCGATGCCCTGGAGGCGAAGCTTGTGGGGCGTACGGTGCTGCCCGAGGATGATTTCCCGGAGTACCAGAAGTGGCTCTCCGGGCAGGAGGTCCTGCTCGAACTCGAAGTAGAGGTAGAGAATCCATACGACAAGAAGCCCGCGGATAAGAATGAACAGGGCAAGCAGCCGCCGACGGAGGGCAGGCAGCCGGCAAATGAAGGGCCCAAGCCCGCAGCTCCATCTCACGCCGTCTTACAGCAGGCAAAAGAACAGTTCTCTCTGAAACCGGTATGCGACGAGCGGAACATGAGCTGCGTATATCCCAAGCACGGCATCGGCATCATCAGGGCCCCGGGCGAGGTGTACAAGTAGTTTTCCGACCTCGTCATGAAGCCACGCCAATGACGGCGTTCCGGGATCATCTGTTTCGGAACGCGCCTCTGGCTATCATCTCGCAAGCTAACACCGTGCCGGAGTACGCGGAGACCCGCGGCTGGCATCTCGCAAGCCGACACGGAGTTGCGCTCAGATAATAAGGCTAACGGTGGATTTCCAGCCGATGCGGTCCCCATTGCTCGAAGCCTGCCGTGGGTCACCGCTTGTTCCGTGCCGGAGACAACCTCAGACTGCTGACAAAGGCCTTTTTGTGTCATTGCGAGCAACGCAGTGACGATCCTCAAAGCAGATTGTATCATGGCGCAGAACGAGCGGTGTCCCCAGTCCAGCTTCGAGCAATGGGGACCGCGGTGGCTGGTGATTCGTCGTTAGCCTTATAATCTGACTTAGACTCGGTGTCGGCTTGCGAGATGATGGACTGGGGACTCCGCTCACGCAGTGGCAAAGGGCAAGGCGAGCAATCAAAGTTGCCTGGCACCGAAGTTCCGAAGTTAATTCGGCGGGCTCCTTTGGCCTTGCCCGCACCGGAAAGCGCTGATATCTAAGGGCGCTGGAGGAACCAGATGGAAATAGGAATACTCGGACTCAAGCAGAGCGGCAAAAGCACTATTTTCGAGATCATGACCGGGGTGCGTTCGCGCGACATGTACGGCGAGCCGTGCGTCCGCGGTGTAGCGGCCGTGCCGGACGAGCGGTTCGACACGCTCGCCCTGATCTTCAAGCCTGCCAAGGTGACGCCGGCCGCCATACCCTTCTCCGACGTCAACGCGGGCGGCGAGAGCGCATGGGAGGCGATCCGCCAGCACCTCCTGGCCGCGGACGGATTCGTGCACATCGTAGACGCCTTCACGGCGCAGGAGCCCGGCGAGGCGGTCGCCAGGTACAGAAAACTCGCCGACGAGCTCATCATCTCGGATCTCGTGGTGGTCGAAAATCGCCTGACGAGACTCGCGAAGATCCCCAAGGCCTCGCTCAAGCCCGAAGAGGCGCGCCATGCGGCGATCCTCCCCAAGGCAAAGGAGATGCTGGAACAGGGACGGCTTTTGCGCGACATGGAGCTCACGCCGGAGGATCTGCACGCGCTTCGCGGGTTCGCGTTCTGGACGTTGCGGCCGGAGCTCGTCGTCGTGAACGTGCGCGAGGACAACATCTCGTTCGCTGATGCCCTTACCGAAAGCCTTGGCGCCAGGGTTCCCGTGATAGGCATTAACTGCATGCTGGAGGCGGAGATAGCCGAACTTCCCGCATCGGATCGAAGCGCCTTCATGGAGTCGATGGGCGTCTCGGAACCGGCATTTGAACTCATCATCCGCACCGCATTCTCGCTCCTCGGCCGCATCTGCTACTTCACGGTCGGAGAGGACGAGGTCAAGGCCTGGGTGATCCCGGAGGGATCGACGGCACCGCGGGCGGCGGCTGCCATACACAAGGATTTCGAGCGCGGATTCATAAAGGCCGAGGTCGTCTCATACGACGATTTCATAAAATGCGGCGGAACGCTGGGCATGGCCAAGTCCGCAGGCAGGCTCAGGCTCGAGGGCAAGGAGTACATCGTGCAGGACGGCGACATAATTTCGTTCAGGTTTAATGTGTAGACAACATCCCTCCCCTTTGTAAGGGGAGGGCAAGGGTGGGGTAGCGGTCATCCCCCTTTGTAAGGGGGAGTTAGAGGGGGTAGATCTTGATCTACCTCCCCCTGCCTCTCCCTGCCTGCCTGCCGGCAGGCTTACAAAGGAGGGGAGGGTGAAACAATGGATCTCGATCACAAAGCGCACGAACTCAAAACAGCACGGATCCCCTTTTGCTGGGCCACGGTCGTGGCTGCTACGGGCTCGGCGCCCAGGCATGCCGGCGCAAAAATGATCGTCACCGCCGACGCCTCCTTCGGCACGGTCGGCGGCGGCGGTCTCGAGCACAAGGCGATAGACGATGCGCACCAGGTCATGCAGCGAAGGTCGCCGGAGCTCATCTATTATCCGCTGACAAAAGAGGGGATCCAGCCGTGCGGCGGAGAAGTCGAGATTTTCTTTGAGCCTGTCCTCCCTCTTCTGCCGTGCGTCGTCTTCGGCGCTGGCCACGTGTCGGAAAAACTCTGTCCCATGCTCACGGAGCTCGGGTTTGAACTCACGCTCGTCGATGAGCGCGCGGAGCGCCTCGAGCTTACTGCATTCAGGAACGTCGCCCGGCGGATAGACGAGTTGCCCTCCGAGTTCATTCCAACGCTTGAATTTTCTGACGATCTTCACGTCATCGTTGTCACTCACAAACACGTCCACGACGAAGAGATCGCGCGGGCATGCCTTCGCAAGCCCTTTAAGTATCTGGGCGTAATCAGCTCCCAAACAAAGTGGGCGCTCTTCTGCGAGGGATTCCGCGCAAAAGGATATTCCGAAAATGAGATCGCTCGCGCCACAACTCCGATCGGGCTCGACATCGGCGCGGAGACGCCGTTTGAAATTGCTGTTGCGATCGTGGCACAGATGATTCAACTCAGCGCAAAGCCCGAAGACTTTGCCAAAGGCGTTGCGCATTTCAGCTCAAAGCTGAAAGCTCAAAGCTGAAAGCTCAAAGCTGAAAGGAAAGGCAGTTGCTTTGAGCTTTGAGCTATGTCGTGTTTTCATATCATCGGCATCATCCTCGCAGCAGGTGCAGGGAGGCGCATGGGGGGCCCCAAGGCGCTGCTGCGCTTTGACGACGGCACCACGCTGCTCGAACGGCAGACGAGCCTTCTGATCGAGGGGGGCTGCGCCCGCGTGGGGATAGTCATCGGCGCGTTCGCGCCTGAGATAAGGGTATCCCATCCGGCGATACCTGCTCGCTGGATCATAAATGAACGGTGGGAGATGGGGCAGTTCACATCGCTGCAGGCGGGCATTGCGGGGTCGCTCTCGACGGATGCCGGCGGGGCGATGGTCCTGCCGGTCGATGTGGCCGGGATCTCAAGCGATGTCGTGACCGCGATCATCGACACGGCGCTGCGCAATCCGCACCTCGATGCGGTCGTTCCTGAATACGGCGGGCGCGGCGGACATCCGGTTTATCTCTCCAGATCTTTCTGCACCTTACTCGCGGGCCTTGATCCAGCGGACTCGCGCTCGCGGCTGGACACGCAGCTGGCCCTGCTCGCTAACGCGATACGCATCCCGGTGAACAACCCTAATGTAGCGAAGAATATCAACACTCAGGAAGAGTGGGAGACAATGAAGCTGTCATCCTGAACGAAGTGAAGGATCCAGTGGAACCCCAGGGATCCTTCGCGGAGTTTGCCCTGAGCGAATGAAATGAGTCGAAGGGCTCAGGATGACGTCAAGGGCTACGCCCTTGACGTCATCTCTCGCAGGTATCGCGCGAGCAGGCCGCCTGCGGCAAACCGGCGATAGTCTGCCGTCGAACGGATGTCGTCGATCGGAAACACTTCATCGGCCAGCGAATTGCGCGCAAGCTCGATCATGCTGTCAGTGATCACCTTGCCGGTGAGCAGGGCCTCGGTGCCCGGCGCGCGTATCGGCGTGGGCGCCACGCTGCCTACCGCTATCTTTATCCAGTCGACGCCGCCGTGCCTTATCCTGCCGCGCACGCAGAGCGAAACCTTGGAGATCGCCTGCGCGCGCCTGGCGCCGACCTTCAAAAAACTGCCGCGCTCCTTGGTGTCCGGCATCCGGATCCGGATCCTCGTGAGCAGCTCCTGTGGCTTGAGCGCTGTCTTGCGGTAGCCCACGAAGAACTCCCTCGCAGGAATCCAGCGCTCGCCGGTCAGGTCCTGCGCCAGGAAATCGGCGTCATGCGCCAGGAGGACCGGCAGCGTGTCGCCGGCGGGCGATGCGTTCATGACATTGCCGCCGATCGTTCCGCGGTTCTGGATCTGCGGACCCCCGATGCTCAGGCAGGCCGTTGCGAGCGAAGGGAATCTCTGCGCCACGACCCCGTTCGCCGCTATCTCGGCGTGAGTGGCGAGCGCCCCTATCTCCACTCCCTCGTCCGTGACGGATATCCCGCGCAGCTGCGCAAGCTCGGAGATGTCGATCACCCCATCGAGTTTTATGATGCCCGAGCGCCATTGCACTATGAGATCCGTCCCTCCTGCAAGCACGGGAAATGTGCCTGGGCTGGCGGTCATCAGGGCCAATGCCTCGGGAATATTTGGAGGCCTGTTATATGCGAACGTCATCCCTTTCCCTTCCTCACCTTGCCGGCTTTGCTGGCCTGACTCGCCTTTTCTATGGCATCTATTATCTTCACGTAGCCGGTGCACCTGCAGAGGTTGCCGGAGATCGCCGTGGCAATCTCCTCGCGCGTAGGCCTGGGGTTTTTTCTGAGCAGGGCGTGGGCGGCCATGAGCATGCCCGGCGTGCAGATGCCGCACTGCGCCCCGCCCTCGTGCACAAAGCACTCCTGCAGTGGAGAGAGATGGTCGACATCGCCGAGCCCCTCCACCGTAAGGATCTCGTCGCCGTCTTTCAGCTGTCCCACGAGCATGAGGCACGAGTCTATGACCTCACCGTTGAGCAGCATCGAACAAGCGCCGCACTCGCCCTCGCCGCAGCCCTCTTTAGTTCCAGTCAGCTTGAGCTGAGAGCGCAGCAAATCCAGGAGTCGCATCTCCGGCGTCGCGTCTATCTCACGCTCCACATCATTGATCTTCAGTCGTTTGATCACGGTTTGCATGCCTCATAAAGTCGCTCGGGCGTTATCGGCAGGTCGCATATGCGAATCCCGGTCGCGTGCGCAATCGCATTCGCTATCGCCGGCGCGCCGCCGTCCATCGGCAGCTCCCCAAGCCCCTTGGCTCCCATTGGCCCGTATTCGAACGGCAACTCCAGCAGGATCGTCTCCATCTCGGGCGCATCGAGTGCCGTGGGTATGATGTAAGTCTGGAGCCGGTTGCTGCGAACATGTCCGTCCTTCATCACGAGCCTCTCCATCAGCGCCCAGCCAAGCGCCTGCACCGTGCCTCCCTCAACCTGGCCTTCCGCCAGCAGCGGGTTTACGGCGCGGCCCATCTCCGACGCGGTCCAGATCTTGCTCACGTGCACTTCAAACGTGTCCAGGTCGACCTCCACCTCGGCAGCATTGCAGCCCCATGCGTACACGGGATACGCGTCACCGTTGAATGTCTTATCGTTCCAATGGATGCCGGGCGGAAGCTCGTAGTGATCTATGATCGTGAGCGCGCCCTTCTCCGCGAGATACGCCTTCACAAGCCCGCTGACGGGCATGAGGGTCTTTTTGCCGCTCATGAGGTTTTCGCCCTTGAAGGACAATCTGCCGGCGTCCGCATCAAAGCGCTTCGCTGCAAAAGCGAAGAGCCTCTCCTTGAGCTGCGATGCGCACTTGCCGAGCACCACGCCCATGACCATGGTCGTGCGGGACGCCACGGTGGGCCCGCTGTTGGGCACGAGCGCAGTGTCGGGCGTCTCTATCGTGACGCAGGAGAGGTCCACGCCCAGGTGATCGGCCGCTATCTGCGGAAGCACCGTATGCGAACCCTGTCCCATCTCGGTGCAGGCGGTGAGCACCGCGATCCTTCCATCGGCATCGAGCCTCAGGCCCGCCTTGCCCTTGAGAACCGCTTCGCCTGAACCCGTGAATCCGGAGCCATGATGAAAGAGCGAGATGCCCAGGCCCTTGCAGATATTCTTGCGCCTGGACTTTGCAAGCTCCTTGCGCCGCTTCTCGAAACGCGAGCGTTTGGCCACCGCCTCCAGCACCGCGGAGGCGCCAACGCTGCCGCGCAGCACCTGGCCTGTAACGGTCGCGTCGCCG
>JBBAAC010000048.1:0-13632 GCA_041658465.1 bacterium
CTGCGTCCATCACCTTAAACGCGACCTCGCAGACGCCCGTGGTGTTGGTGATGTGGAGCGACAGGTTGGTATAACTGCCGTCCCTCACCCCATCTATCGCATCCAGGCGGTCGATGACATCCGCTGCCGCCGGCGCGGACTCGCCGCTTGCGGAGTCGGCCTCGGGCAGATAGCCGCTATCCCGAGTCTCCGCAGCCGCGTCCGCGGGCACGGGTTCAGCGTGCTGCGGCCCGCAGCACGCAAACGCGCCCGTGACAAGGCCTGCCGTCATCAGAGATGTAAGAGAAAATAGTTCATTCATAAGGATTCCTTTGCATCGCCCAGCGGCCGGACCATCCGTCCCCGGGCCCGATGCTTGTGTGGACCTTATCGGCGTTCAGTTTGGCTTGTTGCTTGTTTTTTTTTGATCAAACAGGACCCTCTCAAAAGAGGTCTAGAGGAGGATCTTCTTTTCGCGACCAGACAACAGAGCCTCGTCGAACAGCCTGATCACGCCGTACTCGCCGTCAAAGCCGGCCTCCCTGATTACTCGCCCCTGCCTGAGCCTTGATATCGCCTCGGCAAAGATAGAATTCCCCTTGGCCCCTATCTCCTCAAGAGCGACCTCGGACAGCAGCCGCAGTTCAGGACCGAGCTTCGCCAGCAATGCTTCGTACGCGGCCGTCACGCCCTTTGTCGCAGCACCCGCATCGAGTATCTCCGCAACTATCTCGACAAGCGGAATGAGGCTTAAGACCCTGCCGCCGGTCGCGGGTGGCGCGCATCCCTCTTCCCTGTCCGCGAGTTCTTCCACGCGATTGAGCACACCGACGGTCACCGGCCTGCCGCACTTGGGACAGATCTCCCTGAGTTTGCGCGTCTCCTTTGGATCGAGCCGCACATCGCAGTTGCGGTGTCCGTCCAGGTGGTATTTGCCCTCTTCCGGAAAGAACTCGACCGTGCCTACGTAGCCAGCGCCGGTCTTGAGCGCATTGAGGATGGCCCAGTAATTCAGCTCCGCGTCGAACATGCACGCCTCCCGGCCGAGCTTATGCGGAGAGTGCGCATCCGAGTTGGAGACGAGGCGATATTTATCGAGGGAGGAGACGCGCCAGTTCATCGCGGGGTCGGACGACAGCCCGGTCTCCACGGCAAAGATATGCTGCGCCAGGTCGCCGTAACATTCCTCGATCGAATCGAATCCCGACTTCGATCCGAGCGCCGAGAACCAGGGCGTCCAGATGTGCGCAGGCACGAGGAACGATGACGGATCGGACTCGAGCACGATCTCCAAAAGGTCGCGGGAGTCGAGTCCAAGGATCGGCCTTCCGTCGGACTTTATGTTCCCGATCCTCGCGAGCGCGGAGGAGACGCGCTCCGCCGCGTCGAGGCTGGGGACATAGACTACGTGGTGCACCTTTCGCGTGAGATCTCCCTTTTTGTAGATCGTGGAGATTTCTACGGAGAGGGCGAAGCGCACATCGCCCCTGCAGGCCGCGGGCACGTCCTCGTCCACCTTCGTCCGCAGCTCCGGCCTGAGCTCAAAGAGCCCGCTCCCGTCCGTGACCAGTTTTTCCGCGATTTCCGCCCGCCACGCGGGGTGCGTGAAATCCCCGGTCGCGACCACCGCGATGCCCTTCTTCTGGGCCCAGATCGCCAGGTGCTCGAGGTCGCAGTCCCTGGCCGTGGCGCGGGAATATTTGGAATGGATATGAAGATCGGCAATGAATTTCATGATCTGTAGATGCGCGGTATCCTCTTTGATATGCCGCAGAGGATCTCGTAGGTGATCGTGCCGGCCCAGCTTGCGATATCATGCAGCGTGATGCGCTCCGAACCTTGGGCGCCGAGCAGGACGACTTCGTCGCCAACGATCACGCCATCGACATCGGTGATGTCCACCACGATCATGTCCATTGTCACTCGCCCCACGACCGGCGCCCTCTTCCCGAGAATGAGCACCGACGCCTTGTTTGAGAGCGCCCACGGGTAGCCGTCCGCGTAGCCGATGGGGACGATGGCGAGCCTCGTCGGCCTCAGAGTCGTGAATGTCCCGCCGTAGCTTATGCGCGTGCCTTCGGGCACGCGCTTTAAGAGCACTGCCTTGCTCATGAGCCCCATCACCAGCTTGAGCTCATCGCCTGCAAACGAGCTGCCGTTGCAGTCGCCGTAGAGCGCAAGCCCGGGCCTCACCCACACCTCAGTTGCGTGGGGCACATCCACAGGCTTTCCGTGGAGCACTGCCATGCTGTTCGCCACGTGCCAGATCTTTATCTTTCCGAGCGCCTGCTCGACCTTCTCGCGGCACGAGAGGAAGAGCTCCATCTGCGTTTCCGAGACATCCTCATGATCTGCTTCAGCCAGGTGGGTCATGACGCCCTCGACCGCGAGATGCGGACACTGCTGGATCTTGGCGAGCAGCGGACCCAGCGATTCGGGCCGCACGCCCAGCCTGCTCATCCCCGTATCTATCTTGAGGTGGACTGCGATCCTGCGGCCTGCTGCTTCCGCGTCCGCTTCGAGCGAATCCAATACACCGCTGGAATTTATGACGGGCGTGAGGTCGGCATCGACCATCATCTTCGATGCAGGCGAGCCCATGCCCATGAGCCCGCCCATCACGACGATTTTCGTCTTGATCCCTGCGTTGCGCAGCTCGAGCCCCTCTTCAACAGTAGCCACCCCCAGCGCACGCACGCCGCAGCCCGCGAGCGTTTTCGAGACCTGCACCGCGCCATGGCCGTATGCGTCCGCCTTTACCATTGCCATGATCCCGCAACGCGGGGACACGCGTGACTTCAGCACTTCGTAGTTGTGCGCGAGCGCCGCGAGATCGACCGTTGCCCAGGTGGGCCGAAAGAGGATGTTTTCGTTTGCGTCTTTCACTGTAAAATTCCTGAATTTTCCATAAATTAATGCGCGCTTCTAACAACGCCATCCCTCATTGTCAAAAGATTAGAGGTCTTAAGACCCCAGCGTGCTGAAGCAGTACGCCGACCCGTCCTTTGAGCAAACCTTAACTATATGACAAACAAAACAAATTCTGCATGTTCGAACTTCATCAGCCTTGGGGACCGTGGCACCGATATTGCATATTAATGCACATATGAAACGTCTACTTACATCTATCATTATAATTGTAACCATCGGCCTCTGTGCAGCATGCGGAGACAGCGGAGTGAGTTCGGCGATCCAAACCCAGGACACCCAGCCTGATTCGAGCACCCCCTTCGGCATAGAGGACGGGAGCGATTCCAGCGGCGGCGCCACGGACGTGAGCGAAGGCTCCACCGGGAGCGCTTCTTCAGGTACTTCAGCCAATAAGACCGTCGCCTTTGTCACACAGAAGAGCAGCGTAAAAAAAGAGGCGACTGTGGGCGTTGAATACAAACAGAAATTCACGGCCAAAGACGCGTCCGATTACGTATGGTCGGTCGCCGGCATGCCAAAGGGGCTCGATCTTGTTCCTGACACAAAATATCCGCAGAGGGCTATGATTTCCGGCACGCCGGAAGAGGCAGGAAATTTTTCCATAGACGTCAGCGTGAAAGATGCGGAGGACGAATCGCGCTCGGCAACGCTCCCTTATACGTTGAAGGTCAAAGCCGGCAAGAATGGAATCATCGGCGTCTTGCCCAACGTCGAGGTCCTACCCGTCCCTGCGCTCGAAAGCACAACCTGCAACGGAAAGAAACCTGTCATTGAGGTCGTCAACAACGGCAATTACAAAGAAAATCTTGAGGTGGTCACTGTGTTGCTGGGGGGGCTGAATGAAAATCTAAAGCTGCAGGTCAAGGGCGGCAAAGGGCCTTATACCTGGACATGGAAGAGCAAAGTCATAACGACGAAAGACAGCAATCCCGAGAACGTCACATGGACGCCCGTCGGCGATGGCGGACCGGAGTTCGCTGGTCAGCCCGCGAACATCGCCTTTTGTAATGGTTTTAAGGAGATTGCCACGCAACTTGCTTGTCTAAGCAAAGTATTGACCGCAATTGCTTCCAGGAAAGCCGAGACAAAGGACACAATTCTGCACCTCAGCGGCGCTTACAGGTACGGCGATGCACTGCTGCCGCAGGATCCGCAGGAGGAGCTTGTGGTGCAGGTCACAGATTCGTGCAGCACGACAAGCGACCCCAAAAAGATAACCTTCAAGCTCCAGTACCCGGCTGAGAAGCTCGAAGACCTCATGATAAGGCTCGATTTCCCAAGTGTGAACGCGATGTGGAATACGATAGGCCTCTATGTAAAGATCCTCTTTCTTAAACAGACTGTGCTCACGCCAGGGCCGCGGCAAAATCCGGAACCTCATCTGCTCGGTACCTGCTCCAGCACAGATGCATTAAACGAATGGAACGCCCACGCGCTTGACTGGATCAAGGAGGAGATTCCAAATAACCTTATAATCGGCGATGCATTAATCGACATAGAAGCGCTCTATCAGCAGTTGGGCAGTCCCAGCATTGACGATATATCTTACACCAACGCCGTCTCGAGCCTCAAAGTGTATAATGAGCAGTTGAACCTTGCAGCAGGCATCAAGCAGATCGTGATAACCGGGAGTCACTGTACTCAGATTTTCGGTGTTGCGCTGGAATCAAATTATAGGACATCGTCGTACATTAATGCTCTACCCCAGGACACCCAGAACTGCAGCAATTCGATCTATGTGCTCAATGTCGGAGATAAGGAAGGCGCTAATCAGATAATATTCAAGAAAAAAGCCGCACCCGACTATCGAGGACTGCCTGCCCTGCAACGCCTCAGAGAAAGCGGATTTCTCATTGGCCCTGAGGCAGCCGCCGCCCTAGTGAAGTGGGAGAATCAGTAAGGCCTGCAAAAAACATCACGACTTTGCGTTTCTCGCGTTTCCGGCACTGCGCGCCATAATTCCAGGACAATTTCCTATTGCATTCAACGCGTTGGGAGCGTAAAAGGCGCGGCCTATGAACAGAACGATTTCCTGCACTTACATCGGGCACGCCACCACGGTCATCAAACTGGGCGAGACATCGATCATCACCGACCCCCACCTCGGAAGGCGCGTGCTCCTGTCGCGGCGCCGCATGCCGCTGCCCGTCAATCCGGGCGAGCTGCCGGACCTCAGGGCAGTGCTCATCTCGCACACGCACTGCGACCATCTGGACATCTCGAGCTACAAGTACATCTCATGCGGCGTTCCGATCGTGGTGCCAGAGGGATGCGAGCGCGCAATCGGAAAATATATGCCGAATCCCGTGATAGAGCTCACGCACTTCGCAAGACACGAGCTCGCGGACGGCACCGAGATCACGGCAGTGCCTGTCGTGCATAGCGCAAGCCACATCTGCCCCTTCTATCCGACGAGATCGAATGCTTATCTCATCCGCAGGCCGGGCTCTGAAGGCAGCGTCTATTTCTGCGGCGATTCCGCATACGGCCCCCATTTCGCCGAGACCGGCAAGCTCGCGCGTATCGATGTGGCGCTGCTTCCGATCGGCAGCTACTCGCCGCGCTGGTACATGCGCCGCATACACATGACACCCGCGGAGGCGGTCACGGCATTTGAGGAGCTGCGCGCAGCTCACATGATACCGACCCACCACGGCACGTTCAGGCTTTCGCTCGAAAATCCCGAGGCGCCGATCCGCTGGCTCCAAAAAATCCTCGAGGAGCGGCCTGACCTCGCGTTGCGAATCCACCCCCTCACTCCGGGCGAAACGCGCATGTACGACATCCCCGCCTCTTCCTCGGAGCACAAGGAGCAGGTCGCTTGATTGGGATTAGCCCCTCTAACCTTTGACACGCATCCATCCCTCTGTTATGCGCCTCCTTGCCGCTAGGGGTGCGAACTGCTGAGAATCCACGGGACCCGTGGTTACCCTCAGGACCTGATCCGGATAATGCCGGCGCAGGAAAGCGGCGACGCAATCAATTCGCACCTGTTTTCGGGTGCGTTTTTTTTAATGCTGTGACTGGTCACGAGGATCTGCGTTATGAAAATCATTCTCAATGGCAAAGAGCATGAACTTAACATCGAGATGCCCTTAACACAGCTGCTACATCAGCTCGACGTGCCTCGCGCCGGGACAGCGGTGGCGATCAACGGCGCCATCGTGCCGCGCGACCGCCATGACACCCATAAACTCGTTGAGAGAGACCGTGTAGATATTCTCCGAGCGATAGGGGGAGGATAATTGACCCTAAAAATCCTAAATTCGAAATGCGAAACTCTAAACAAATCACAAATTCGAAATTTCAAATTCGAAACAATGGTTTCATCTAGGTTTTGTTTGGAACATTAGAATTTAGGATTTAGAGTTTGTTTAGGATTTAGTATTTCGCATTTAGTATTTTCAGGGGACGAAGAATGAAAACCATGAAGTCAACATTACTACAAATCGCTGACCGCACATTTCACTCCCGTCTCTTCATCGGCACCGGCAAATTCTCGTCGCACGAGACGATGCGTGCCGCGCTCGATGCGTCCGCCGCGGAGATCGTGACCGTAGCGCTGCGCCGAGTCGATCTCACGTCACCCTCCTGCGACATCCTCAGCTACATCGACCGCAAGCGTTATCTCCTGCTCCCCAATACATCGGGCGCACGAACCGCAGAAGAGGCCGTGCTCCTTTCAAGGCTCGCGCGTGAGGCGGGACTCGGCTCCTGGATAAAGGTCGAGGTCGTTCCCGAGCCGCGATATCTCCTGCCCGATCCCGTCGAGACGCTGAAGGCGACGGAGATGCTGGTGAAGGAGGGCTTCACGGTGCTTCCTTATATGAACGCGGATCCCGTCCTTGCGCTTCGACTTGCGGATGCGGGCGCCGCGACCGTGATGCCGCTCGGGAGTCCTATCGGCAGCAACCGCGGGCTCAAGACCCGCGATGCGATCCGCATCATCATCGAGCAGGCGCGCGTCCCGGTGGTGGTCGATGCGGGGCTCGGCGCGCCGTCACACGCGGCGGAGGCCATGGAGCTTGGCGCCGATGCAGTGCTTGTAAATACTGCCATTGCAATCGCAGAGGATTCTTGCGCAATGGCGCACGCATTCAGGCTTGGAGTTGAGGCAGGACGGGCGGCATACGAAGCTGGATGTCCCCCTGCGCTCGAGGGCGCATCTGCATCCAGCCCGCTAACGGGATTTTTGAGTGATCGGTGATTGGTGATCAGTGATCAGTAAAATCTGGATTATCACAAGATTTGTCTGGTCACTGATCACCGGTCACTGTTCACTGAACACGGACGATATGCACTCTCTTGATACTCTCAAAAATGCGTCAACTCTTTCGTGGAATCGCGTGGCGGCTCGGCTGGGTGCTGAGGACCTTTCACTCGCAGAGGCCGGGACACTGCTCACCGAGGAGGCTTCCCTGCATCTCGAAATAATGGCGCAGGCGGCGCACGCGCTCACGCGGCGACGGTTCGGCAATACGATAAAGCTTTACGCGCCGATCTATCTCTCGAACGAGTGCGTCAACTCGTGCCGCTATTGCGGGTTCAACGCCTTGAGCGGCATCGCGCGAAAAACGCTCTCCGCCGGAGAGGCGATCGACGAAGCGAAGGCGGTGATCGCCAGGGGGCACAGGCACCTGCTCCTCGTGGCCGGCGAGCATCCGCGGGCGCTCCCTCTCGATCGCATCGAAGAAATCGCCCGGGCGATCCGCCCGCTCGCAGCCGGACTCGCCATGGAGATGCAGCCTTTTGACGAGACCGGATACCGAAGGCTCGCCGGCGCAGGGGTCGACGGCGTGACGCTCTATCAGGAGACATACGACGAGGCCGCGTATCGCGAGATGCACCCTGCCGGGCCGAAGAGCGAATTCGGCTCGCGTATAGCGGCCGTAAATGCGGCGGCGCGCGCGGGCATGCGCTTCATAGGCATTGGCGCGCTGCTGGGTCTCTCGGACTGGCGGCGCGAGGCGCTCGCGCTCATCGCCCATGCGCGCGAGCTCATGCGCGCGCACTGGCGGTGTGCCATATCGGTCAGCGTGCCGCGCATCCGCGACTGCGCCTCGGGCTTTGCCGCCCCCTGCCCCGTCTCGGATCGTGAGCTCGCGCAGATGATCTGCGCGCTCAGGCTCGCGCTGCCGGACGCCGGCATCATCCTGTCGACGCGCGAGCCCGCTTCGCTGCGCGACCGGCTCCTGCCGCTCGGCATCACGCAGATGAGCGCGGGTTCGATTACAAGGCCGGGCGGCTACACGGCGCAGACACCTTCGGGCGAGCAGTTTCACCTCGAGGACACGCGCACAGCGTCGGATGTGGCAGCGATGCTTGTTGAAAAAGGTTACGACCCGGTGTGGAAGGATTGGGACGCGCATCTCGTGGGATAATGAATCCCCTCCCCTTTGTAAGGGGAGGACGGGTGGGGTAGCGGTTCTCCCCCTTTGTAAGGGGGAGTTAGAGGGGGTAGATCACGATCTACCTCCCCTTCCCCTCCCCGCCTGCCGGCCGGCGGGCAGGCTTACAAAGGAGGGGAAAAATGGCTCAAGGAGAGGATCGCTCAATGACACAGACACAAATTTCCTTCGCTCAAAAAGACCTCATCACGGAACAGATGCACATTGTCGCCGAGGGTGAGCGCCTGGACCCGGAACTCGTGCGCAGCGAGATCGCAGCGGGCCGTCTCATCATCCCGGCGAACATAAACCATAAGAACCTGAGGCCGATCGGCATCGGCCGCGCGTGCCGCTGCAAGATCAACGCGAATATCGGCAACTCCGCGCTCTCGTCGGACATGGGAAGCGAATTCTGCAAGCTCTCCGCCGCACTGGAGGCCGGCGCAGATGCGGTGATGGACCTCTCGACCGGAAAGGACATCGACCAGATACGCCGCGGTATTATAGCGCGCTGCCCTGTTCCCGTCGGCACGGTCCCTCTATACGAAGCCGCGGAAAGTGTAGAGCGGATCGAGGACCTCAGCGTGGAGAAGCTGTTCGAAGTCATCGAGCGCCATGCCCTGCAGGGCGTGGATTTCATAACGGTGCATTGCGGACTGCTGGCGAGCCATGTGGGGCTCGCCGTCAGGCGGACCGCCGGTATCGTGAGCCGCGGGGGGGCCCTGACCGCTCGATGGATGCGAAAGAACGATCAGGAAAATCCACTTTATACGCACTTTGACCGGCTGCTCGAGACCTGCCGTCGCCATGACATGGCGCTCTCCCTTGGGGACGGACTCAGGCCCGGCTGCCTTGCCGATGCCTCGGATGCGGCCCAGTTCGCGGAGCTCGCGACATTGGGCGAGCTCGTGCGACGATGCCGGGAGGCAGAGGTCCAGGCCATGGTCGAGGGGCCGGGGCATGTCCCCTTTGATCAGATCGAGATGAACGTGAAGAAGCAGATAGAACTCTGCGACGGCGCGCCGTTCTATGTGCTCGGACCGCTTGTGACCGACATCGCTGCCGGACACGATCACATTACATCTGCCATCGGCGGCACGATGGCCGCATACGCCGGCGCCTCAATGCTCTGCTATGTGACTCCGGCGGAGCACCTGGGGCTCCCGAACGTGGAACAAGTGCGCGCCGGCGTTATCGCGCACAAGATCGCCGCACACGCGGCGGACATTGCGCTTAACCGGCCAGGCAGCAGGGAGCGCGACGACGAGCTTTCCCGCGCGCGCTATGCCCTGGACTGGAACCGACAGTTCGAGCTCATGCTCGACCCTGCGGGCGCACGCCGCATATGGGAGACCGCGCACTCGAACAAGGTTGACTCGCACGTATGCACCATGTGCGGCCCCAAATTCTGCGCGATGAAGATATCGAGGGAGATCGCGGATCTGTGAGCTGACCATAGCCTGCTATTCCTGAATTTTTATTATATTTCAATTAGTTCACAGGCCAACCTCAACCATCGCATCACTCCCGCTATTTCATATTGCAAGTTTTCTATTATTTATTAAGCTTCAAGTTTCAAGAGGTTGCCGATAAGTTCTTATGGAACGCGTAAGCGTTTTGATCGCAACTTGCAGGGGGGCATGGACATGGCAACAGATTCAAGACGCATTGAACAGCACATACCCGGCCCGCCTGTATGCATGCGCCCGCATCACGAAATGCCAAAGCATCGTATGCCTATGCAGAGCGAGTCAGAGGTCATGCCTGCCAAGAGCCAGGTTATTTGCATCGCCAGCGGAAAGGGCGGGACGGGCAAGACCTTTGTCGCGTGCAACCTCGCGGTTGCCCTCGCCCGCCTGAGAGACCGCGTAACCATAGTGGACGCCGACTTCGGCCTTGCAAATGCCCACCTCATGCTCGGGATCGAGCCTCAATACGATATCTCGCACGTGCTGGAAGGCGGCAAGGACTTAAACGACGTGCTGGAGCGCGGGCCGCTTGGCGTGAAGCTGGTCCCGGGCGGGGCCGGACGCACAGGGCTTGCGATGGCGGCAGATGCGGATATCGAATCCATTGTGCAGGGACTGGACTCGCTCGAGGGCGGCTCCGATATCATAATCGTTGACCTGGCCGCAGGGATTTCGCGAAGGGTGGCAAAGTTCCTCACGATGGCCCACGACATAGTGCTCGTCGCAAATCACGAGACCACGGCGCGATCCGATGTCCATGGCATGATAGGCATGCTGGCGGAGACCCTTGGCGCCGCCACCGTGCACCTCGTCATCAACATGGCGCGTGACCGGGAGCATGCGGTGGTCACCTTCCAGCAGATCTGGAGCCGCGTGAACCACGCCTGGCGCGGGCGAATAAAGCTCTTTTTCTCGGGCTGGCTGCCAAAGAGTCCGTTTGTCCACAATTCCATAATGCGCGGAAAACCACTGGTCGTTGCATATCCCCAATCCCAGCCGGCGCGCTGCATCACGACCATGGCAGAGAGGATGCATAAGCATCACCTCGTATGGCGCAGCCGCCAGGTAGGTCGCTGGGGAGTCCCGTCCGCCTTTGCGGGCCTTGGGTCTCTCGCCTCCCAATAGCCTCGCAAAAATTGACTAGGCCGCAGTTTTTTGCCAAACTCCCGTACATGAGAGACGCTGGTTACACGAGACAAGAGCGCTCGTTCATCATGCTCATGCGCATATGGGCGACCGCTTTCCTGGTTGCCGCTGTCATCTTCGCGACTATCCCCGATGTACTGCTCAACTACATAAACGACATAGGCCGGGTCTTCGCGGCGTGGCAATCGCCGAAGGTCGAGTACGGCAGCCGCTTCTGGCTGGTGCTCGCGGTCGCCCTGCTGGTGTCGCTCGCCTATACATGCATGGTGGCGCAGGCAAAGCCCCTGCGCAACACGGGCTACACCAGGATCGTGATACTCGCAAAGTTTGTCTCTTCCCTCGGATTTGCGTCCATGCTCTTTGTCGATGGACGACAGTTTTATTACCTCGTCGGAGCCGTGGTCGACGGTCTCATCTGCGTAATCACGTGGCGATTCTATGCGCGTGCGACGAAAAGCCGAAACTGATCCCAGATGCCTCATGATCGCCATCAAGCGCGCGCAAGAAAATGCAGAGACCACGCTGCGCGCGCAGACTCGCCTGCCGGCCTTGGCGAATTCATCAGCCAATGGCTCGACTCTCCGGCTGGACGGGGCATCGCCGGAACCCTCATCTCCTGGTACAACGGGAGCAACGTGGATGAGTTCGGGCTCGATACGTCCCTCGTGGAATTCCTGAGGCCCCTCTTCCAGTTCCTCTATTATCAATACTTCAGGGTGGATGCCCTGGGCGTGGGACACATCCCCGCGAAGGGGCCAGCGATAATCGTCGGCAATCACGCGGGCGCCTTCCCCTACGATGGCGCCATGGTGCACCTCGCCGTTTATAACAACCACCGAAGAAAACGCGGGGTCCGCTTCCTCGTGGACGACTTTGTCTACGATCTCCCGATCCTCGGCACATTCATCCAGAGGATCGGCGGAGTGCGGGCCTCGCAGGAAAACGCGCAGAAGCTTATCGAGGCCGGGCATCTCATCGCGGTCTTTCCTGAAGGCACAAAGGGGATCGGCAAGTGTTATGACGAGAGATACCGGCTGCAGCGCATGGGCCGCGGCGGGTTTGTGAGGCTTGCCATGCGGACTCGCGCGCCGATAGTCCCCGTCGCCATAGTGGGGAGCGAAGAGACGCATCCGATAATCTGGAAATCGCAGCGGCTTGCAAGGCCGCTTGGCCTCCCCTTCGTGCCGTTCACCCCGACTTTTCCATGGCTGGGGCCGCTTGGGCTCGTGCCCCTGCCCTCAAAGTGGAAGATCATGTTTGCGCAGCCGGTGCGCTTTGACAGATACTCCGCAAAGGACGCGGAGGACGAGGAGCTGGTCAACGAAGAAGCCCTTGGCATCAAGGCGACGATACAGCAGATGCTCGATCAGGCGCTCAAGGAGCGCAAAACAGTGTGGCTCTAAAGGAGGATGCCGATGAAGGACAAGGAGTTGCTGGAGCGGCTCGATCGGATCGAGTCTGCGGTCTCTGCAAAGGGACACATGATGCAGGATTATTCCACCGTCAAGATGGCGGTGCTGGACCTGATATCGGTCGTGCGCGAGGTGGTCCGTGATACAAAAAAGCGCTCAGAGTGAATCCGTACGACAATTTATTGCTCAGATTTTTTGGAGGCAGAGATGCTAAAAATAGATCCAACTAATTTGATGGCAGATGCGGTCGGAGATGAAAACGGACTCACGTCCGCAGACCTGGCTGCCATCGAGAAGACTGCAGGCGCCGCGCATGAGAAGTTCATGCAATGGCGCAGGACGCAGGACGCGATATTCTACGACATCGTTTTTGATCCTCTTCTCCTCGACGGCATTGCGGAGGCGGCAAAAGACGTCGCCTCGCGCTTTGACGAGCTCGTGGTGCTGGGCATAGGCGGCTCGGCCCTGGGGCTTCGGTGCGCCGCCCAGGCTTTGCTGCCTCCATTCTGGAATCTCAAAAATAAGGAACAGCGAAACGGGAGGCCCAGGCTCTTCGTATGCGACAACATCGATCCTGAAAGCTTTGCAGGACTCCTGGATCTCGTGGACATCAAGCGCACTTGTTTTACCGTCATCAGCAAGTCCGGGATGACGACCGAGACGGCTGCGCAGTTCATCATCGTGCTCGAAAGACTCAAGCGCGCGGTCGGCGAGCGCTGGCGCGAGCACCTGATCATCATAACAGATCCGGAGCGCGGCGAGCTGAGGCCCCTCGTGCAGAAAGAAAAACTTCGCTCATTTGCTATTCCTCCGAAGCTCGGCGGTAGGTTCTCGGTACTCTCCGCAGTCGGCCTCTTCCCTGCGGCGTGCGCAGGCATCGACGCGACAGGGCTCGTCTCTGGCGCCCGCGCCATGGCGGAGAGATGCTCCGGCAGCGCGCTGGAAGGAAACCCGGCATATCAGCTCGGCGCGTATAAACACTTTCTCGACTGGAAAAAGAAAAAGACGATCAGCGTGATGGTCCCCTACTCCGATGCGCTCATGCTGGCGTCCGACTGGTACGCCCAGCTCTGGGCAGAAAGCCTGGGAAAGCAGGGACACGGGCAGACGCCTGTCAAGGCGCTGGGCGCAACGGACCAGCACTCGCAGGTGCAGCTCTACATGGAGGGACCCCGCGACAAGGTCTTCACGTTCGTGGGAGTCGAGTCGTTCCGAGTCGCGGCGGATGCCGCGCGCGTGAGCGGCGCAGCGGAGGCGTTCAAGTATATAGAGGGAAAAGACCTCGGAGCGATCCTGCGCGCCGAGCAG
>JBBAAC010000049.1:0-13441 GCA_041658465.1 bacterium
ACGATCGAGATGCGCGCGCGCACGCACGCGCAAAGAAATGCGGCAATCCTTGCCGGCATCATCCCCATCTCTACCGCCTGCGCGACCCCGGTTATCGACCTGTGGAATCTCCTGATCGTGAGGGCCGGCCCGTCGATGGAGAGAGGCGGGATAATAGCGTGAAGCCGCGAACCGTCAGGAAGCCTCGCGTCCACAGCCGGGCTCGCCTCGTCAAGCCTGCGGCCGGTCGGCAGGAGCAGGCGCTCGATCACCGCCATGAGGTGCGCATCGTCGGCAAAACGCTGATCCGTGCGCTCGATCCTCCCTTCGCGCTCTATGTAGACGTTCCTGGCGTTGCACACCATTACCTCCGTGACATCCGGATCGGAGAACAGGGGCGCGAGCGGGCCGCACCCCAGGGCATCGTCCACAACGTGCGCCACGACCTCTGCCTGCAGCGCACCGCCAAAATTCTCCGGCGCCAGCGAGCCGGTTATCCTCCTCGCCTCTGCGGCGATCCTGTCTCTGAGCCCTTCGTCGCCGAGATCACCCTCCTCCCTTATCCTCCCAAGTACTTCCCTGGCGACCCTTTGCGCGGAGTCGCGACTGACAGGGGAAGATTTCGCGGATCCATCGAGGGCGGTGAGTGCAGCAGCGCGGTCGAGCATGCGCTGAGAGATACGGCCGAAGTCGGATGCATCGCCCCACGATGCGATGCGCCAGCGCCTTGCCAGGCGCGCGGCCGCAGTACCGTCGAATGGCGTCACTGCAAAGGCCACGGGCCTGGGCGATTTCTCCAGGGCAAGCATCGCCTCTATCGCGCGGTTCGCGAGGGCTATGCTTCCCTCCGCCGATAGGGATGCCACGATAAGGGCGGGCACCTCTCTAAATGCGCAAAGCCTCTCGAGCGCGCCCGGATCGCCGGCGACATCGGCCGCGCCCATTTCGAACAATATAAACTCATATGCCGATGCGAGCGCGCGCAGCACTTCCTTTTCGGGCGCGCGATTGCCGAGGGCGAGCATACCCATTTTTGCGGAGCCGTTCGCAAGAAAGCCGCGCAGGACCTCGCCCTCGAGCCCGTCCATCTGACGCGGAAGGTCCTCGATGCTTCGCGCTGCCCTGCCGCGCCCCGCGCCCTTTGCATCGGACTCCACGACGAGCACGGCCACACCGCGGGCGGAGAGCCAGCCCGCCACGCCGTCCGCCGCCCCAGGACGCGCATCGCCTCTCGCGGCATCTAATATCGCGAACGCGCGGCAGCTCGAATGAGATTTCGGCACGCTCATCGCCACTTCCTTCCATGACCGCGCCGCGGCTTGCTCGCTGCTGCGCCCTCATCAGCGACTCCGCCTCTCTTCTCCGCATACTCCGCGAATTCCTTCTTCGACCGATCGCGGATCATGGTCTCCTCCGTTGAGAGAAAGGCGCGCAGCTGCGCCTCGGCCGGGCTCGGCTGCTCCACGTACCTGGGAGTCACGAAGATCACGAACTCCGACCTGTTCGATTGGAAGTCCTTTGAGAGAAAGAGCGTGAAGAGCGCCGAACTGCCGTCGAGGTCGCGCGGTGCGCGGTTTCGCATCTTCACGTCGCCGTTCCTTATGATGTTGCCCAGCACCACGCTCTGACCCACGGGGCAGACCGCAGTAGTGGAGATCGTGTGGGTATCGATCGCCCCGCGTATGTCTGCCGAAGGCGCGGAGAGCGTGGCGGATATCTTGAGATCCACCCCGCCGGGCACCTCAATCGGCTGCGCGGAGATATCTACGCCGACCTTCTTGAACTGCACCTGCTCGCCCTTGAGAAACGGCACCTCGGAGCCGCTGAAAATCTTGGCCTCCTCGCCGCTCTTCACCACGATCGAAGGATTCTCGAGCACGCGTCCGTCGCCGCGCTCGCGTATGAAGCGCAACCTCGGTATCAGGTTGAAGACAAATCCCAAAAGAGAGCGGCCCACGTCGCCCACGGCGGAGATAAGCCCCGCTCCGCCACCCGCGGAAGCCGTGCCGCCCGCATCCTTTGGAAACGATCCCGGCGCCCAGTTGAGCCCCAGCTCGCGCAGCGCCTCCTTCTTCACCTCCATGAGATGAAATTCGAGCTCTATGAGCCTGCCCTGGCCCACGCTGCGGCCGCTCTCTTTCACTTCGATGAGATCCAGCACATCGGGCGCGTAGAGCTTGGCCACCTCGACCGCCCGCTTTGCATCCGCGGCGCTGTGCGCGACCCCCTCGAGGACCACGCGATCCCGCACCGCGCGGGCCTTGACCCCCGGCACGTCCACCGCCTGAGCAACCGCATCCGCAACCTGGCCCACAACGTCGCGCGATATCCTGACGCGGCTGCGGACGCGCGGGTCGGAACGCGAGAGCTGCTCTATCTGCCTGAAGTCGTCCGGCTCCGCGACCTCGCCCGCGACCTCGACGTGGCCGTCGCGCAGCTCGACCCGCACGCCCTTGAGATCGCCCACGGAATCCCGCACGCGCTCGAGCGCCTCCTTGAGCGTAGTGGTGACCACCCTCACCGTAAATTCGTCGCGCTTTTCGCCGCCCGAGTCCCAGAGCGTCACGGTCGTTTCGCCGGCGCCCTTGCCGTTCACGTAGAGAGAGCGCCTGTCCTGGCCGACGAGATAGTCGCACACGCCCGGGTCTGCCACCGCAACATCGCCGATATCGTATTCTACATTCAGCGTGGCCGCCTGGCCCTTCATGAGGGTCTGCGCCTCTACGGAAGCAGCGGCGCTGCGATTATGAATCAGGATAAAGATCAGGATTACGATCAAGATGACGACGGCATTCGTGCACTTATATCTCATGTCGCTTCTCCTCGGGATCGCCACGCCCGCCCAAGCGGGCTCGCGATGACACAAAGTTTTTGCTCATCTGCCCTTGTATTCCCTGAATCCCTTGCGCGTCAGGACGAGCTCCGAATTTCCACCGGCAATCGTGGAGATCGTGGTGGGCTGCGGGTGCTCTTCGCCGCTTTCCTCGCCCGTAGGCCGGAGCGCCACGGCGAGGGCCGCTGACTCCTGTGAAAATGCAAGCGCCTGCGCCTCTGCGGAGTTCACCGCCAGCGTCACCATCACCTCGTCCTGCCTGCTGCGCGCGGGCAGCGACTGCGAGAAGAGGCCTGATTTCGATTGCCCCTCGCCGGAGGCCTCCTCCGCACCGGTCATCCGCTGGTTCACTGCCAGGACCTGCGCGGACGATACGACCTCGATGGTGGTGCGGCGTACGGAGGCCTCGCTGCCGAGGTCGAACGTAGCGAGCAGATCCACTGAGTCGCCCGGTCTGATGAGGCCTGCGGCAGAGCGGCTCGAAGGTAGCGCGATCGAAAACGCGCGCCGACCCGCGGGTATGAGCCCGGCCAGCCCGAATCCGTCCCTGGGCAGGCGCGCGACGGCCCTGGTGAGCTGCGAGCCCGCCTTGATGGGCACGGCCGCCACCCTGGCAACTGCATCGTTCATGGCGGCTATAGCACCGGGCTCCGCATATCTTCGAGGCACTTCAATCTGCTTGAGCTTGCTCTCATCGAGGGCCTCGCCGGCCATGATATCGCGCGCCGCGGCGATCACGCCCACCGGCTCCGCCACGCGCATGATCATCTCCTCTCTCTGCGAGAGGTATCCGGAAGCGAAGAGCGCAGCGGCCAGCGCTGAAACGGATGCCGCGATGAGCGGACTCTGCGCAAACGCGCGCCTAAGGAATGCAAATCGGCAGAGCTGCAACACGCACCTCCTCTATCATCTCGATGCACGGCCTCATGAGTCCCTTGCCCTCGTTCTCCGCATCCCATTCGCGCACGACCCTGGCGGCCCTGGCATCCGCCTCCGCAACCTCTCGAACCGCGCGCGAGAACGTCGCGCCTAGCTGCGCGGCAATGATCATGAACAGGGCCATGAGCGGCGCCATAGCCATGATCTCCACGCAGGCCGAACCGCCCCGTCGCCTCATTGGTCTGCCTCGTCATCCGTCCATGCGGGCACGATCGCGGCCCGATAGAGGGCATCGTACCGATCGTCCTCGAAGACCGACTGCGCATCCTCAAGTGAGTCTCCCGCCTTAAGTGCAAAATCCTCCACTGAACCGCCGAAGGCCTGGGCCGCGGAGGACGCGGTCACCTCGATCGACTCCCCGAGCGCCGCGCGAAGCAGCAGCGGGCGCACCTCCGCTTCAGCATGGATCCCGAGCAACGCGTCCGGCTGACGCCGCTTCCTCAAATATTTGAGCGCGTCATATGAGCCGCCCTCGACGGAGTCGGGGTCGACAAACGACGAGCCGGTGATCGTGTCGTGTTGAAGCGTCTGCCACTGGTCGTCGGGATCCTCATACGCGTCGAGCTCAGCACCCGCGCGCAAAACTATCTCTTCCTTGGATTCCGGGGCGCTCGCCTTGAGGGTCACGGATGCCGCGGCGCTCGCGCGCTCCTGCATCTGCGCTATTTCCAAATCCATCGCAGACAATGCGCCGTCGCGTGCCACCTCATACGCTTTAATCCGCTGTTGCGTGGTATCCGAGTCCTGCTGCGCGCCCTTGGTGAAATAATTATCCAGGTCGCGGAATGCCTTGTAGAGGCGCCAATTGGCGGCCGCGATATCGTTGAGCGAATGTGCGAGCGATGCGGCGCCCGCGTATGCAGCGCGATCGACCGCATACTGGAGCCTCGCGCGCGCGACCGCTATGCGGCCGATATCCACTATGAGCGCTATGGCCGCGACCATAAGCGGGAGCGCAAGCACCATTAGCACTACGATACCCCCGCGGCGGGCGCCTATTCCGGAAAACCGCATACGCTGTACCCTCCCTCTCTCAGGCAATATGGCGACGGCGTGTCGCCGCCTCTGAGCGCGCGATCGCCGAGTCCTGCCGGAAGCGCGGGCGCTACGGGGCTTTGCCTGTAGACGATCGTCGCCGACGAGATATCGAGCGCGCCATTTGTGAACGCATAGCCATTGAGAATCCCCTCCACCTCGTTCGAGGCCCGCGGCCCATCGCCGCTCCCCGTTATCTCGATCGCCCCGGCGCTGAAGATCTCCCTGCCCAACGCCTGCCCAAACTCCTGGCCGGCCATTTCCTCCTCGAATATCGCCGCGAACCGCGCCGCTCGTGCAGCAGCCGACTGCGCGACGATCCCTCTGACGGCCAGCACCGCCATGGCAACCGCGGCGACGATGAGGAATATGGCTATCGGCAGCACCAGCACGAACTCCGTCGCGACCTGCCCGGCATTGGCTGTCGCCCTTGGCATCTCGATCGTTCTCCTCTCGAACTCGACCTAAGCATCGACCTGATTATTAATTTGGCTTGGCCATCTCTTGATTCGTGCTGAGCCATCCCGCCACATTCTGGGCGAGCGCCGCTACGGCCTGGTTGAAGGTCGGGATGAAATTGCTCGCCGCGGAGACCAGACCAAGCACCACCACTGCCACTATGAGCATGTATTCCGTTGCAGATTGCCCCTTGCTGTTCTTGAAGAGCTTCACGCGCATCGCACGCCTCCTTTTCTGTGTCCGCCTTACAGGAGCAACTGCACGCAGCGTGCCACAATTGCGCTTCGATTTTTCAACGGGTTACGAAATTTTCCGGGATGGCGCTGCAGCATAACGCAGCAGCGTTGGCGAAAATCATCAGGCGATCCCGGTTTTCCATATCGCCCTAGACATCGGCGATCCTATCATTATAATCAGCGTTAAATGGGCGAGTTCAGCTGGTCCACGCTAATCGGCGGCATCGCGTTCTTCTTCTTCGGGCTCAAGAGCTCCCGCAAGGGGCTGGAGGTCCTGGCGGGAGATCGACTGCGCGCGACCATGGGCAAGATCACGAGCAATCGCCTGATGGCCTTGGGCTTCGGCGCGTTCGTGACGCTCATCCTGCAGAGCTCCGGCGCCACCTCCGCAATGCTCGTGAGCTTCACGGACACGGGCTTGCTCACCCTCTTCCAGGCGACCGCCGTGCTCCTCGGCTCGGATATCGGCACAACGCTCGTGGTGGTCATGCTCTCGATCAAGAGCATAACCGACATTGCGCTTTTGATCGTCGCCGCCGGCTTCCTGCTCCAGATGATGGGACGAAACCGCAGGTCCCGCGAGATCGGATCGATCATTCTCGGATTCGGCCTCATCTTCTACGGCATGTATCTCATGTCCGCAGCTGCGGTTCCGCTCAAGGAGAGCGAGGTCGCGCTCAAAGCGTTCGCGTTCCTGGCGGGTCACCCGTTAGCGACGCTCATCGGCGCTTCTGCCCTTGCGAGCGCCGTTCACTCTGCGGGCATGATCGGCATCGCCATAGCGCTGGCATTTGCGGGGACCATCTCATTCGAAGCCGCAATCCCGATCGTGCTCGGCGCGAACATCGGCTCCTGCGTCACGGCGCTATTAGCATCGATCAGCACCTCTACCGCCGGCCGCCGCGTAGCGCTGGCGCACACGCTCACAAAGGTGATCGGCGTAGCGCTCGTCTTCCCTTTCATCCCGCAGGTGGCAAACGCGGTCGGCCAGGTGGATCACATCGTGCAAATCTTCCTGCCCAACTATGCGGCGGGCATAGCGGCCAAGATCGCGCTCACGCACATCCTCTTCAACATCGCGCTCGCTTTGTTGTTCACACCTTTCCTCAAGCCCCTGACCAGGCTTGTCGAATTCATCCTGCCCATGCCGCCTCCGAAGGAGGAACCGTTCGGCCCGAAGTACCTGGACAAGTCCGCCCTCGAGACCCCGGCGCTCGCATTTGCGCAGGCAAAGCGCGAGATCCTCAGACTCGGGGCGATCGCGCAGCACATGTTCGGGGAGAGCCTGCGCATGTTCAGCCGCGGCGAGGATTGCGAGGAGGCGATCATCAAGATAGAGGACGAGGACGACAAGATAGACTTGCTGGAAAAGGCAGTTCGCTTCTTTCTCGCGGAGATCGCCACCGAACAGCTCTCAGCGGAAATGGTAAAGACGCAGATGTCGCTCATCGGCATCGCGGCTGAGCTCGAGGAGATTGGCGACACCGTCTCCAAGGAGATGGTGCAGCTGGCGCGCAAGAAGGCCAAGTGGCGGCGCATCTTCTCCGACGAGGGATGGCACGACCTGAGGCACTTTCAAGAGATGGTTGCGGAGAACTTCAACTTGACGATAGCCACGCTGACCCAGCCGCACGAGGAGATCGCGCTCAAGCTCGCGCGCCATGAGGAACACATGAACGATGTGGAGCAGCAGCTCCGCCAGGCGCACATCACGCGGCTGCACCAGGGGCTCACCGAGTCGTTCGACACGAGCTCCATCCACCTCGACATACTGGCGAACCTGCGCAGGATCAACTCGAGGCTCACGCATGTGGCACGGCTTGCGATGGAAGGGGTCTAGTTCAGGCCGAATAGGTGTCTTTCCCACCGGCGGAAATTGTCTGTCTGCCTCTGTTCGGAAATCAAGAAACGCATCGTCCCGCTCTTGGTTATCAATGACGCAGCTGACTTGATATCCGATTGCGCCAAATTTTTTGCCTGTTCCGAAATATCGAAGATGCTGACACCGCCATTTAACGTTACAAAGACATGTTCGGCGTATTCGTTCTCCCAGGGGATGAACTCCTCTTTCTCGAGCAGATCAGCGATGGCATCTTTTCTTTGCTCAGCTTCCTCTATAAATTCGTACCTAAGCTCAATTATCCTTTCCAAAAAATCATCAGCAGAAAGCCCGGGCAAACCGATAATTATTCCCGCCTTCTCAACATCGGCAAGCGCCTTGGCGACAAGGTTCCGATTCATTTCGAGTAGCACTTCGGGGCCAACGTTCTTTAGCAGGCGGTAATATCGAGCATAACGCGTCTCGACTCTCTCTAATAGCTGAATTATTTCCGCGCATTTATCGATTCGAACCTTATTATCATGGATCTCTTTCTTTTGTCCGTTTTCGCTCAGCGTCCTCAATGATGCCACTATACCATCGACCATGCCGGTGAACTCCGCAGGCGACTTTGCAGAGGATAAGAGCGAAACCCGAGACAACATCTCGGCCGTTACGGCTGCTTCCTTCACCTGGGTCGTCTCCAATGCCTTCAAGTGGCCAACGCTCGGATCGCCCGATATTCGAACGAATCTCTTTCTCAGCAGTTCATCGGGTTTCACGGTATATGCGAGCGCAACATTGGAATCGATGAACAGGCGCCTCTCCGGCATCTTGACCTCGTACACCCCTTCGAACCCCTTGCCCTTTGCCGCCTCGCCTCCGCGGATCCCATAACGAAATGCCACTGCAGGAGAATAGGTCAGATATTGCGCATTCGGGTCGTCCTCCTCCCTCGAACCGCGATAGGACGCAAGTGGCGCGGGCCGCAGGGGGAGGATGGTCCCATCGGGTGCGATGCGATATCTCTTGGCGATGTATCCTTCGAGATCCGATATTTCAATTCCGAGTCCCTGCGCGATCTCTCTTACTCCTGCCACTGTAACGGGTCCGCCCACCTGCACTTTGCTTGTTATCGGCAACAAATTTAAGAATTGGGGCAACGAGCTGAGCCTTGATTCGTAATATGCCTGAACATCCAAATAGAGCACATCGAGGATTGCGCCCACCGCTTCTGCCTCGGAATATTTTGATCTGGATGGCAATAGCCCTCTGCCATAGCACCAGCCTATGAATACGGCGAGCCTTATCCTGTCGCTAACGGATATTAATAATTGCGATTGTTCCCGAAGACGTTCCCAAAAATACGAAACAAACTCATCCGGCATCCCTTTGATCTCTTTCAATGTATCTTGAACGGAAGCGGAGGTAAGAAACGGATTGTACAAAGTCTGTTTGACAATCCTATCCGCATAACGCCCGACAGTCTCTCGCAGTCTTGAGATCAGCAATGGCCGATCCGCGCCATGATAAAGATTGTAGACTTGAGAGATGGCAGAAGGCGACGCCTTGGTCGCAAATATGGCCAATGTCCTGCCCATTTTAGTGAATTCGTCAAAGTCACCATATTCTTCATGTAGATGTAGTCTTTCACCGAGATCGGCATCGACATAATCAGATTCATGTTCATACATGTTAGAGTCGACTACAGTCTCTATAAAAGCATCTGGATCCGCACGAGCGATTCTCTCGATATCTGAATCTTGCAGGTACTCACATAAATCCTGGCGCCAACAAGAATCATAAAAGCTACTAGAAAATAAATCTCCACCCACGAGCAGGGCCTCTACAAAATGAGGAGCAATGGCATTAACGGCAAGAAACGAGTCGCGGAGTTCATCGATATGTGATTCGAATGGCACTTTCTCCTCATCGAAAAAGCCTGATAATTCTTTACGGGCATTCATTGGATCAGCAGCGACCCATTTTTTGAAATTGTCCTGGCCTATTATATCCACGATTTGTCTTATGTCTTTATTTCTTAACAGGCCGGCCAAGGCGATTGCGGCATTGACTGGCAGTCGGCGAATGATCGAGAGGGCGTCTTCGACTCCAAAATCCTCCACATAGATAGCTATCGTCTTCAAGCCCAGCCTGGCCAGCTTCATGGCCGTGGCAAAATCATTGAAACACAAATCCCTGATTCTCTCGGGCCCGATCGTTTCGATGATCGTTTCTTGAGGATAACAATGAGAAATGGCCGTAAACATTTTTTCAGCAGGAGCGAATGAAATCGAAGAGAGGGCATCCAGGAAGGTACTGATATCGCGCCGCTGAAGGACTTCCTTAAAAAAATCCTCGCCGAGCGAAACCGACAATCTCCGAATAAAGTCCAGCCTTTCCGGGCTGAAGCTTTTTATCTTTTGCAGATTGGTTATCAAATAATCGAGGTTATAAAGAACAATCAATTTATTCCGTTCATAAGCCTCAAAGGGAAGGGAATCCAGCATCAGAACATCGAGGCTACGCTCAAGCGCACGCAGTGAATCAGCCAAAGCATCAGCGTTACCCCTTCTGCCTTGATCCTTCCTGAACAAGGCAAGGTCGTGAGCCAGCTCGGCGATAAAGACTTCTCGATCCGGAACGCTCGGCCGCGGCTGAAATACGTCCTCTGATGTTCCAGAGGGAAGCGTCTTTTGCCTGCTCGGGCGCGCGAAAAGCATAGAACGATTTTTTTCCGCAGGGGCATCCGAAGGCGACTCGGATGCGCTGGCAAAGGCGAAGGCGGATGAGGCTTCCTGCGGAGAACGATTTTTTCGACCGCCGTCCCGCATGAGCTGCACGGCCGCAACGGACTCAAGTTCGGGATCGGCCCTGCCGAAAAGAGCTACGAGTGAAGGCCCGGAGCAGAAGGCGTCACGGAGCATCTGGCCGGCCTGAAGCATCTCGTCCGCGCTGGATTCCTCGGCAGAAACTGGCGGCTCATCTGCAAGAGGAGCGTCCGAGATCAATGCCCCTGAATCGGCTGGCAGCACAGTACCAATATCAAAAAATCGTGCGATGACAGACATGCAGCGCTCCCGGCAAAGAAAATGGGACATACACCAAGGTCAGAGCCTTTCTCCCATCATTGTCGGATGCATTCCACTAAAGTTGCGAGGTTTTTTTGATTCTATGCAACACCTGCGCAGGATCGACTCAAGGCCCACGCATGTGGCAAGGCTTGCGATGGAAGGGGTGTGATCGCGGTGCCTCTCTTCAGCGCGGGTTCTATTTATCAACAGAACCTAATAAAAGGGGTCTTCGCGCAAGTCCTGCTGTGGGTGTGGTTCAATCGCGCTCACGACGATGACTTCTCCTCCTGTAGTAACATCGTAGGCTGTAAGAGTCTCAGTTCCGTCCTCTTTGATCGCCTTGAAGTAGATAAGGTTTGTCTTCCGGTCGATCGAGACATCCACGATGACGTTGAATCCACACTCATCGAGCGACCCGCCGTAATCAATGGCATTGCGCATAACTTCCTCGATCGACCCGTCGTTATCGATGAGAGTTCTCGCAATCACTATCAGCTCATTTCTCTCGTCAAGGACGATGTCATTTTCAGCAAAGAAACTAAGCGCGTCAGGCGATATGGACAATTGAGGGCGATACTGCACCGGCACCTCAACTCTCAAATAGGACGCCAGATCTTTTACGAGCTGACGCTCCGTGAAGTACCTGCCGCCGAGTTCTTCCTTTATACCGAAATCCAGCCTTGACCGGACCCACTCCTTGGAGCTTGTCGTAAAGATGTGCTTTCCGTCCTTATATACACCAAGGAGCTCACCGTGCATGTACTCGCAGCGCTCCTCAGGGGGACCGAATGTAATTCCAAATGCTGCTTCGATTTTCCGTCGCACGCGCTGAATGTCTTTGCACGAGCTGCTGTATGTCTTCATTATGCCTGCAATCGTAGGATCATCGAATTTCAATAATCGAAATGTCTCATCGCTTTCGTCCTTCACGAATTGATCTCCTTTGTCGACCCATTCATCGCTGCTCTCCACGTGTATGCCTACTTTCGCGCCGAGGCGATTGAAGTCATCCACGAACATCTTTCGACAGCTGGTCTCAGCCGGGTATCGTTCCCTCTCCTGCTTCATCTTCGCCGCACGTTGAAGTCCGTCGTAATGTTGCATCAGGGGTTTAAAACATTCGAGCGTGACCGCTGAATGCAACGCTGCTTCTACCTCACGGCTCGGGTAGCCGACATATCGGCTCAGGCCATACTTATCGACAAAGACAAATTTATCGTTCTCATCGACCCATTGATCCGCACTGACCACTACAGCATGGATCCATGGGCCGTCGAGTTGATTAAATATACTGACCGGGATCTTGCTGCAGTCGGTCGTTTCAAGATGACCGGGCTGATTGCTGTGATCGGGCCCTCCGAACGGGTCTGGAATCTTTATACGATCATCTTCCCTTTCCTGCCGATTTTTGCACTGCGCCTTTGCCCTCTGCATACTCCTGGCGACATCGGGGTTATTGAACGGGACAAAGCTGCTGGAATTCTTCGTGACTAGAATAAATTTATCTGAGGGATCGACCCATTCGTCCTGGCTCACTACAACGACAACTTTATCGAGACGCTGGTCCTCAGGATCAGAGCCTTGCCTGACGATGTCGTTGAACCGCTGTATTGGAACCTTGAGACAAGATTTGCCCTGGTCGACCATGATCCCTCCGTTCTGCTGTAGGGCGATGAGCTGCTTATATCATTTATCGGCCACCTGATGAGCTAGTTGCTATCTTTTCAAAAAAAAGAGCGCCTTTTTCAAGGCGCTCTTTGCTGGAATCCGACTGAGCTCAGAAGCTCTTCTGTGCGGCCGTGGCCCGCTCCTTCTGCTTCTTGAGGCGGACGATCGCGGCGTCCCGGCGGCCGGCCTTCTCCTGCGCCAACTTTGCCTTGGGCCACTTCTTTGCCTTGCGCAGCTCGCGAACCGTGGCGGAGAGCTTCTTGCCCTGCTCCTCGGTCTTTGCGATCTGCTTGCCGAAGCGCTCCACCTGGCCAACGAGGTACTTCTTTATATAGGCCTTGTAAGCGGCGTCAAAGGCCTTTTTCCCCTCTGGGCTCATGCGCTTGGTCTTTTTCTGCTTGTGCTCCGGGTGCTCACGCAGGAAGTCGTGCCATGTGTATTGCTGATTGAGCGCCATAAAAACCTCTTTCTTTGCAGTTCTGCTGTGACGAGCGGGCTTTATTAGTCAACATTCCCTTAGCAGTCAAGGAGTTATTTAATCGTATAAAAAGGCCTGGGGGAACGGGCATTCTCGATAATCAACGAATTAACGGCCATGAGACGCTTGTTCGCCGCTTTTTTGCATTGTATGAATAAACAACTTTCGCGCAACTTCATGGAGACCCTGCCGATACAGGGTCAACACACAAAGGTGAAAAGGATGACACTATGGCTACGATTAATACGCCGCCGATTTTGATCCCGGTTGCCGCAGAAACAGTCGGTCCATTGGGCCCTGCATCCGGTGACGCGCCTTTGGGAGAAGAGCAAGAGGCGCAAGATATTACATTGGACTCTATATCTGATAGCGCTTCCTTGGGAGCAGCGACAGACGCACAAGTTGCTGCTGAAGAGCTGCGCCGTCTCTCGAGCGGCGTAGGTCAGGAACGAGGGGAAAAGTTAGCGACAGCGGGCGACCAGACTATGCCAAAGGTAGTTCAGGCCCTCATGGCCGGGGCGTTCCAGGTTACGGGCCTTATGACCGTCTCATTTCTTGGACCATACCGTCTAAGTGGATGGACGGAAGCAGACGCTCCGGAGGCTCGCTCACGCCACTTCTATCTGGCACTCTCCGATGAAGACCATCCATATATTGATCGCACGACTCTCCATCGCATTGCGTGGGACATTCACTCCCCCCCAAACTGGAGTGATCCGCGACTCTTTGGACCGCTTGAGGAACCCCAGGCACTCATCGTTCAAAAAAGGGATACCTTTCTTCAGGAGCATCTCAAGACTTTTGAGTCCCTCAGGGCACAGGCGCAATTTGTATCGGTTCGTCAGGGCGCACGGGTTAGCGGCTATCGTGAACTCATGGACTGGCTGCCGTCTACCCTAGTCATCGGTAAGCTCTCTTGTG
>JBBAAC010000050.1:0-13381 GCA_041658465.1 bacterium
GAGCAGGGGCTGCCGGCAAAGCACTACGGCACGCCGTTGGCAGAGGCGGTCTCTCTCGGCATCCACGAATCGCAGTCGCGCTTCTGGGAGAATTTCGTAGGGCGCAGCATGCCCTTTGTGCGCTTCATATTCCCCAGGCTGCGCAAACGATTCGGCAAGATACTTGCGGGCGCTGACGCGAACTCGTTCTATCGCGCGATCAACCGCGTGAAGCCGTCCGCCATCCGCGTGGAGGCGGACGAGGTCACCTATAACCTGCACATCGTGGTGCGCTACGAACTCGAGAAGGGGCTACTCGACGGGAAGATAAAGGTGAAGGATCTGCCCGCACTCTGGAACGAGCGCATGCGCTCTTATCTCGGCGTGACCCCCAGAAACGATGCGGAGGGCGTCTTGCAGGACACGCACTGGGCCCAGGGGATGATCGCGTATTTCCCCACGTATCTGCTCGGCAACCTCAATGCAGCGCAGCTCCTGCACGCGCTCAAGAGGGACGTGCACGGCGCAGAGGCGCACATCGCAAAGGGCGAATTCGCGCCGATACTCGGCTGGCTGCGCAAGAACGTGCATCAGCACGGCAGGCGCTACAAACCCGCGGAGCTTATTCAGCGAGCGACCGGCAAGCCGCCCAGCGCGCAGTATTTCCTGGATTACCTGAAAGAGAAATACGGGGAGATCTACCGCATAGAGCGGTGGTAAAGACGGATAAGTCGCGGGATGACATATACTGCGAGTTGTTGTATTCTCCGCTGCATGTCGACAAAAGAGAAGCCGCCGAGCACAAACGGAATCGACTACTCGATCTTCTTCACGGACAAGAAGACGCCGGACATCTACTCGCTGGCAAACCAGTTCGGCGAACACCTCGAGCTCTCGCTCGTCAAGGACAAGTACACCGTAACGAAATCCGACGCCTACAACGCCTTGGCCATGTCGATCCGCGACCGGCTCATCCGCCGCTGGCTGCGCACGCAGCACAAGTACCGGATGCACGATGCGAAGCGCGTCTATTATCTCTCGCTCGAGTTCCTCATGGGCAGGCTCCTGGGCAACGCGCTCGTCAACATGGGCTACTATGAGCAGTGCGCCAAGATCCTCGGCACGCTCGGCTATGAGCTCGACGAGATCCGGGAGATCGAGCACGACATGGGGCTGGGAAACGGCGGCCTCGGCAGGCTTGCCGCCTGTTTTCTAGATTCGATGGCGACCATGGGCCTGCCGGCGTTTGGCTATGGCATGCGCTACGAATACGGGATCTTCGATCAGGAGCTGGAGAACGGGTATCAGGTCGAGATGCCCGACAACTGGCTCACGTACAGAAACCCGTGGGAAGTCATCCGCGCCGAGCTCACCTATCGCGTGCGCTTCTACGGCACGGTGCAGAACGTGATGGACGAGAGCGGTCAGCCCGTGCATCGCTGGGGCGACACGGAGGACGTGCTGGCCGTGGCCTACGACATCCCTATTCCGGGCTTTGGCAACAACACAGTCAATAACCTCAGGCTCTGGCAGGCCAAGTCCACGCATGAGCTCGATTTCAAGACGTTCCACGGCGGCGATTACCTCTCCGCGGTACGCAAGAAGAGCCTGTCCGAGGCGATATCCAAATTCCTCTACCCTAACGACGAGAACTACTCGGGCAAGGTGCTCAGGCTCAAGCAGCAGTACTTCTTCGTCTCGGCGACGATCCAGGACATCATAAGAAAATTCCGCGTATCGCACCAGGATCTGGAGCTCTTCCCGGACAAGGTCGCGATCCAGCTCAACGACACGCACCCCGCGATAGCCGTTCCAGAGCTCATGCGCATCTTGGTCGATGAGGAGCGCATGCCGTGGGAAAAGGCCTGGAAGATCTGCACCGGCACATTCGCGTACACGAACCACACCGTGATGTCCGAGGCCCTCGAGACATGGCCGGTTTCGATGTTCGAGACGCTGCTCCCGCGGCACATGCAGATCATCTATGAGATAAACCACCGCTTCCTCAGGGAAGTGAATGCTCGCCATCCGAACGACGTCGATCGCCTGAAGCGCATGTCTATCATCGAGGAGGAGGGGCCTGAAAAGCGCGTGCGCATGGCGAACCTCGCGGTCATAGGCGGTCACGCCGTGAACGGCGTAGCGGCGCTTCACACCCAGATCCTCAAAAATTCGGTCTTCCGCGACTTTGATCAGTTCCAGCCCGCGAAACTGGTTAACATCACGAACGGCATCACCCAGCGCCGCTGGCTCAAGAAATCGAACCCTCTGCTTTCGGGCCTCATCTCCGCGAAGATCGGAGACGCCTGGGTAACGGACCTCTCGCGGCTCCGCGAGATAGAGCGCTTCGTTGATGACGACGACTTCCGCGAACAGTGGGACAACGCCAAGTGGTCGAACAAGCGGGTGCTCGCCCAGTACATAAGGGAGACGACAGGCGTACGCGTCGAGGAGGACTCGATATTCGACGTGCAGATAAAGCGCATACACGAGTACAAGCGGCAGCTGCTAAACGTCCTGCACGTCATCTCGCTCTACAACGCCATACGTGACGGGAACTCGGAGGGGATGACCCCCAGGACGGTCGTATTCGCGGGCAAGGCGGCTCCCGGCTATCACATGGCCAAGCTCATCATCAAGCTCATCAACTCCGTGGCTTCGGTCGTGAACGCGGACCCGCATGCGGCGGAGCTGCTCAAAGTCGTATTCCTCAAGAACTACTCCGTCTCCCTCGCGGAGAAGATAATCCCGGCGGCAGATCTCTCCGAGCAGATCTCCACGGCAGGCACGGAGGCCTCCGGCACGGGCAACATGAAGCTGGCGCTCAACGGCGCGCTCACCATCGGAACCATGGATGGCGCCAACATCGAGATCGCGGAGGAGGTGGGCCGCGAAAACCTTTTCATCTTCGGGAACACGGAACGCGAGATAGCCGAACTCAAGCGCCGGGGCTATAACCCCAGGGGCTACTACGATGCGAATCCAGCGTTGCGCCGCGCGCTGGACATGCTCCGCGAGGACTACTTCAACGTGAGCGAACCCGGCATCTTCAGGCCGATCTTCGACTCCATCCTGCACGGCGGCGACCGCTACTTCCTGCTGGCGGATTTCCAGTCGTACTGCGACACTCAGAAAACGGTGGCCGCGCTCTTCAAAGAAAGGCGGGAGTGGACGCGCAAATCCATCTTCACGGTGGCGCGCATGGGAAAATTCTCGAGCGACCGCACGATAGCGGAGTATGCAGAAAAGGTCTGGGGAGTGAAGCCGGAATAAATCAACACCGAAGCAAGAGGCACGAAGCAGGAAGCAGGAAACGGCACGTTCGATTTTTCCTGCCTCCTGTCTCCTGCTTCGTGTTTTAGATCAGCACGACGCGCACTTCTTGTTGAGCTCCAGATACCGCCCGATCAGCTCCTGGCCCTTCGGGGTCTCGATGAGGTCGCTGTAGCCCTTCTCGCGCAGATCCGACAGGAGACAGAGCCAGTCCTCATGGTTCCAGCACGTGCGCGCCCCGAGCCAGACATTGAGCTCTTCCTTGAGGGCCTGGGCGCTCGGTAGCGGCATGCGGACTTCTGCGGGCCGCGATATGCGGCGTCTTCCTGCGATGGTAGTAATCTTCTCCGTTGTCGTCTTCTCGGTGACCATTTCTAATCCTCCTCATTGCTTGAGAGTTGGGACGAGCTGCTTCATCTCCTCTATGCCCTGCACGATCTTCCCCAGCAGTTCGTCCGTGAGCGCACGATAATCGTCCGCCCCGCGCGAGCTGCGCGCGTACGTGAAGATCGGCTCTCCGTGGCTGGACGACTCGCGGAGCCGCACGCTCTGGCGTATCACGGTGGAGAGCATCATCTCGTCGAAATAGCCGCGCATGTCCTCCAGCACCTCGCGCGAAAACGACGTGCGGCCGTCGAACATCGTCGCCACTGCAAATACGCGGATGGCGTGTCTGCTGCGCACCTCCTGGATGATGTTCAAGAGCTTGCCCACTCCGTGCAGCGCCAGGAAGCTTGTCTCGATGGTGAGCAGCACCGCGTTCGAGGCCATGAGCGCGTTGCGCGTCAGCACCCCGAGCGTGGGCGGGCAGTCGATCACGGCAAACTCGTGATCGTCCTTTGCCCCGTCGAGCGTTTCGCGGAGCCTGGTCTCGCGGTTGGGCTGCGCGTTGAGCCTCGCCTCGTCGTCGCAGGAGATTCCCTCCGACGGCAGGAGATTAAAGCCCCTGCTGATCGGCACATAAAGCTCCGAGATATCCCTCTGGGTGCGGGTCTCGAGCATGGTGTCGAAGACCGTGCCGGTTGGATTGCGATCCTCGCAGCGCAGGTACGTTGACGCCTGCGCCTGCGGATCCAGATCCACCAGCAGCACCCTGCAGCCCTTTGTTGCAAGGCATGCGGCCAGGTTCACGGCAGTGGTCGTCTTGCCGCAGCCGCCCTTCTGATTAGCCACCGCGATGGTGTACATGGTTCCCCCCTTTCACAACTATTCCCGCATAGCACCGCTATTTGTTATCTCTTCCTCGGCAGCAATGCCGAAGAAGTCGTTGACCTCTTCCGTGCTCAGAACCGAACGAAGCTGAATCGGCTTCTTGTCGGCCAGAGCCGCATCGGCCGCTTGTGCCGGCGGCTGCGCACGCTGAGGACGACTTGTTGCGCGATTCTCTAGCGCGCTGCGCACAACGAGCCAGCGCTCCTCGCCGAGCCCCATGCCCTCGTAGATATAGGCGCCGACGAGATGACGCTCCATGAGGCGCAGCATCACCGCCGCCTCGGGCAGTACCGCGGCCGCGAAGATCCAGGTGCGCACGCCGGCGGGCGGAAGCATCCTGCCGTAGATGTGTTCGAGGAGCTCGCGGTTTGCGGCCACCCACTCCCCGCGCATGATGGAGGCCGAAAGCCCCTGAGCGCAGAGCTCGTTTTCAAAACAGATCGCCACGAGCCTGCCCTTGCCGTCGTCCGCAAGCAGGTCGATCTTGCCCACCGCAGGCACCGGCAGGCCCGCATCGATGACGGTCGCGCCTGACTCTATCAAGGAGATGCCGTTCATGATCGCGGCGACGGCCTCGTCGCGATCAATCGCGAGCCTGGAAGATGCAAAGCAGAGCTGATATGCCTCTGCCTGCTTTTCGGTCATCTTTTTTGGATGGATAAGCTTCATCGCTTACGCGTACACAGTCCTCTCGAGGATCGCTGAAAATGATTCCGGCGCAGAGGCTGCCTGCGACTCGGCTGCCGCCACCGCCGCAAGCTTCCATTTTCCGTGTTCCGCCTTGATGCGCCCTGCCATGGACTGAAACGAGCGCGTGACAAAGCTCTTGGGATGCAGCGTCACCACAGGCTGCCGCATGTTCACTGAATTCTGGATGTACCAGTTGTGCGGGATCCACTCGAATAGCGAGACCGTGACCCCGGTGAGATGCCTGGCGGTGACGGCACGGATCTTCTCGTATGCCTCTATCGCCTCGGCCTCATTTTTCGCGCGATTGACTATCAACTTCACCGTAAGCTCTCCGCGCGCCTTTGCCATGGACTTTATGGTCGCATAGACGTCCAGCAGCGCGGTGACGTCCGGCGTGGTAACCAGGATCGCATCATGCGCACTGTTAAGGAAGCGCATGACCTGCGGGCTGATGCCTGCTGCAAGGTCCACGATGACAAGGTCCGTCTCTGCCTCCAGGGCCTTGAGCTGAGATGCCAGGTTGCGCAGCTGCCAATCCTTGAGCTCCGCCAGCTCGCTGAACCCGGAGCCGCCGGCGATGAGCCGCACGCCCTCCGGGCATTCGACCACGGTATCGGCAAGCATCCTCTCGCCGGCCAGCACTGAGGATATGTCATGCGTAGGCGTAACGCCCATAAGAAGGTGCGCGTTGGCGAGCCCCAGATCCGCATCGAATAGCAACACGCGCAGCCCTTCCCTCGCGATCGCAACAGCGAGGTTCGTGCTCACTACGGACTTGCCAGTGCCGCCCTTGCCGCTTGCGATACAGATTACTTGAGCGGTTGCGAGCTCGGGCTTGGGGACTTCGAGAGGGTCGGGAACCAGACGCGGAAACGTTTCTTGGGCGCGCAAATCCTCCGGTGTGACCGTAGTCACATCGCGCAATGATCGTCCAAGGAATCTGCGGATGACGGATGCCATTGCTATTATCTGCATATTTAGCATTTAAGTTGAGATGAAACAAGGAAATGTTGCTTACCTGCAGAACTGTTTTTCGAGTGAACGGTCGTGGCCGTAGATGTCGTCGCGGAATTCCGATGTGCCGTCCTTGTCCGCCCACGCAGTGAGGTAGAGAATATGGATGGGCATCGGCTCATCGAGGTTCACATAGAGAGGGTCCTTGCGCTCCATCGCCTCCTCGATGCGAGTGCGATCCCAGCCATCCTTGCCCTTGAGAAGATACTCCGCCAGCTCGACCGGCTTCTCTATGCGTATACAGCCAGAGCTGAAGGTGCGCACGGCGTTCTGGAAGAGCCCCTTGGTTGGAGTGTCGTGGAGATAAACGTTGTCCTTGTTGGGGAAGAGGAACTTCACGCGCCCGAGGGCGTTGTCGTCTCCGGAGCGCTGCACGATGTGATATGTGAAGTTGCCGGCGTCCACGCTGCTCCAGTCGACCTCGTCGGCCTTGACCTCAACGCCCTCGCTGTAGAGCTTCATGCCGTGGCGCTCGAGAAACCCCGGGTCCTTCTTGATCTCCGGCAGCTTGTCCTTCACTGCTATAGATACCGGCACGTCCCACCGCGGGCTGAATACGACAAGCCGCACCTTGTCCGACATCATCGGCGTCTTGCGGTCGCGCCTGCCGACGATGGCCTTCATCGCGAGGATATCCTGGCCGCTCTCCCTGACCTTCACGTGGAAGTCCGGGACATTGACGAGGATGGACCTCTGCTCTGCGAACTCCTTTGAAAAGCCCCTCATCCTGTCGAGGTTTATCCTCACCTGGCAGGCGCGCCAGCCGGCGGTCGCGTTCATCGCAGCGATGGTCCCTTTGCCTATGACACCGTCCTGCGCAAGGCCGTGCCGCTCCTGAAAATGCACGACCGCATCCTTGAGCGCGTCGTCGTAGAGGTTCTCGTCGCCTGCGGTATTGACGGAAACCCCCTCGGCCGCGAGGCGCTTTCGCACATCGGCGATCCGCGGATCCGTGGCGCCCGGCTCGATCTTCTCGCCGATCCCGACCGTCGGCCAGCCGCCCTTTGAGGCCAGCTCCTCGTACCGCGCGAGCATCTTCTGCAGGTCTTTATAGGCCGAGTCCTGCGGCGCAAGGAGCTCGAGCTCCCTGTCCACATCGTGCGCATTGAGCGATTTTTCGAGCAGGGCGTTGAAATCGACCGCGGCATTCGGCCGCAGCCAGGCGATCTTGAATTTATAAGGATCCGCGAGCCCGGACGAGAGGTTCGATCCAAGCGCTATGAACGCATCGGTGAGGAGGATATCCAGATCCGCTTGCGCGGAGGGCCCGGAATCGCCTCCGCCCGCCTCGTTCACGAGAATGGCGATCTTGGAGCTGTGGTAGAATTCCGGGTTGAGGCCGTGAGCGGCAGCGCGCCCGATCTCGCCCTGCATCGCCTTCGCATCCTGCGAAGGCCTGCGGTCTGCGATCCATGCGGGCGCAAAGGCTCGTTCCGTGTAGATTCGCGAAAGTTCCGGGCCCGAATGAAGCGCCTCGCCGGCCACGCGCGAAGCGCCAATCCTCGTACGGATGGCGGCCGCAAGCGGATCTTCCGGGGAGGCGTTCGTGGGCGCTGCGGCCGCAAGAGACGAGAGGGAAACTATCGCGGCACATGCGATGAAGGACATGGCCTTTTGAATCGATTGAGGCCGCATCTCAAAGCTCGACCTTCTCGAGATATTTGGGGATCACGACGTGCCAGCCTATCTCGCGCTCGATGCGCTCCTTGAGCGCCTCCGCGGATTTCGGCTCGCCGTGCACGAGGAACGTCGTCTTAGGCGGCTGCTGGAAGCCCTTGAGCCAGCGAAGGATGTCGCCGTAGTCGCCGTGCGCGGAGAGGGACTCGATATATTCTATCTTTGCGTTCACGGTGACCGGCATGCCGTGGATCTTTACCGCCTTGGCGCCGTCCAATATTGCGCGGCCGCGCGTTCCCTCCGCCTGGAACCCCGTGATCACGAGCGTGGAGTTGTGATCCGGCAGGTATGCCTTGAGGTGGTGGAGGATTCGGCCGCCGGTCATCATGCCCGATGAAGAGATGATTATCGCGGGGCCTTCGATGAAGTTTAAGTGCTTGGACTCCTCCGCACCCTGCACGAGGACGAGCCTGGATGGATGGAACGCCTGCGTCGGCGCCGTCCCGTTCTCGAAGAAATTATGCTCGCTCGCGTACTCGACGTAGATCGTCGTGGCATCTATGGCGAGCGGGCTGTTGAGGTAAACCGGCACCGGCGGCAGTCGCCCCGCCTCCTCAAGCTTCTTGAGGATGTAGAGGACTTCCTGTGTGCGGCCGACCGCAAACGTGGGGATAACCACCTTGCCGCCCTGCCTGACCGTGCGGTTTATTATCCCCTCGAATCGCTCCAGCACGTTCTCCACCGGATGAAGCTTGGCGCCGTATGTCGATTCAAGCACGAGGTAGTTCACGGACTTGACGGCGCCCGGATCGACCGCGATCAGCGCGTCATAGCCGCCGATGTCTCCGGCGAACATTATGTTGAACGAATGGTGCGGCTGTTTGACAGAAAAGTTGATGACCCGCGAACCCAGGATGTGCCCCGCCGGTCTCAGCATGATCCGCACGTTGTCGCAGAGGTCGTACCACGTGCGGTCCGGCACCGCCTTGAGCTGCTTGAGCGAATTGACCGCGTCTTCGTAGGTGTAGAGCGGCAGCGGGTTGGCGTGCTTCGAGAAGCCTTTCTTCGCGGCAAACTTCGCGTCTTCCTCCTGTATGTAGCCCGCATCCGGCAACAGGATCTTGCACAACTCGACGGTAGGCTCGGACGCCAGCACCGAGCCCTTGAAGCCGTTTTTTATGATGAGCGGAAGATAGCCGGAATGATCGATGTGCGCGTGCGTGAGTATTATCGCGTCGAGGCTCTTCGGGTCCACCGGCAGCGGCTGCCAGTTGCGGAGCCGCAGCTCCTTGAGGCCCTGATAGAGGCCGCAATCTATTAGCCAGGAGTGGTGCCCATCGGTAAGATTAAATTTAGAGCCGGTTACGGTCTCAGTCGCGCCTAGGAATTGTAGTCTCACGGGTAAGCTGCGTCCCCCTCTCTTCTTGGATGGGCGGAATTTTATTCGGTTTGCGGCGAGATGGCAATACTTGTCGTCCTGAGGCCTCGATATTTCACTCAGAAGCCGAAGGATCCAGTTTCGCCTTTGATCTGAACAGCTTTCTAAGCCACAGGACCGCCTTCGAATTTTTAAGCCTCTTCCACAGTGCGGCGCCCACCATGACGCTGCCGACCCAGAACGCTATCTCGGCGAGCACGAGCAGTGCCGCCACTATCGCGCCCTTCCACCAGTTCGATACTGACAAAAATGCCACGCCGGGAAGGGCGAGCCAGAAAACGCCCGAGAGCACTATGAGCCCAACGCCTATTGTCTTTTTACCCTTCATTTGGCCTCATCTGTCAAAGACAACGCTATTTCAACAGGTTGCATATCAAATGCAATAACCTTTGTGGAGTCGTCGAAACGCTTCTGGACTCTATATCAGAGATGGTGCAATTTTCTGCCCCGGGGGAGCAAAAAGGAGGCAGCATGTTTTTTTTATCAGGCTGCTCGAGCGAGCGATCCCCAGACCCTTTTACACAGCGGCTCTTCGGAGTATTGGACTTTGAAGACAAGGACAACAGCGGCTACATAGAGAAGCGATTTTGGTTCTTTGGGACAGAGGAAGGCTACAGCACTCATCCTGAACAGATGGATAAGGATGGCCTCCACTACGCTGACCTGAACAAAGACGAGAAGATCGACCCCGATGAGGCGCTTGCCTACCTCTACTCAGACCGGAACATCAAGTATCAGACCGCCTATACCTTCGCGCTGGACGAGCTAAAACTCGGAAACTATGAAACGGTCAGAGACCGATATGGACTGTTATGCGAGCGGTTCAGCAATAATGTCGGCCCTGACGGACGAGCGCCCCTCTCCGCGATCGAGACAGACCTGATAAGGATCGGCATTAAATCAAAACACACGGAACCATTTGATGTCGCGCTCATGGCAGTGGAGAAGACAGGTATCGGGATTACAAGCGACGACCAGCTAAAACTCTCCAAGGTGTTGGGTAAGGGAGTTGACTCCCATTCCGTTAAGTACATGGCGAACGCGCTCATAGCACTGATCTCTGATACAAGGGTCCCGGTTGAGCCGCGTCGTTCAGCCCTGTCCCTGTTAAATTTCATGCGCAATTTGAACGTGATAGGCAAAGCAGTTCAGCTGCTGATCGATATCAATATGAAGCCTATCAACGACCCGCAGCAGGGGCAGCTCATCGCAGATGAGCTCAATGCCGGCCGGCTCAGCCCGGAATTCGGCATGGCCCTGTTCAACAAGACTACAGATAATGCACGCATGGACCCAGCGCTTGGCCTCCTCAAAATCCAGCAGACACAAGAGACGATGCTGGGTCGCATACAATCGGGCAATCTGCAAATGAACGACCCCAGGATCGCAAACGAGATCAAGGAGATCGCTGCTGCAAATATTTCATGGATGGATAAGCCGGAAAATGAATCGCACGATGACAGACACGCCATGTTTAACAAGGCAATAGCAGCGCTAAAGACAATCTCGCCTGACGGTGGGGAGATGAAGGCGATCGAGCAGATGGTGGTGTCGAGGGAGCAGACAGCCCCTCGCGAAAACATCATCTCTGCCCTGGTACAGCTCAACAGCGGTCAGGCGTTGAAGCAATACGTGTTCTCCATTGAGAAAGATCCGAGGAAGGCCTCGGCCCTGTTGTGGAAGATTCGCTCCGGGCTGGGGGACGAGGACGCTGACGCCGTGTTTCAAAATAATCCCGCCATCAAATCGCAGCTCAGCGATTTTGCGCTGGAGAAAATATTCAGTCCCCATGTCACACGCTACAAAGACATACCCGGCCCATACGATACATTCTTCTGCGATGATTGTCTGTCCGCATTGTCCAAAGGCCCTGAGAGAGGTGGCGTTGAGAGACAACGGTCTGGAAGTATTGACGTCGATCCACCGCCAGAAGGTGATTCGCGGGATCTACTCGGTCTCCTGATCAGCTTCAACTATCTGTATAAAGCGCGCACAAACTATTCACAGGCCCACGTTCGATTCAATTATGGAAACGCCGTTGGCGCGTCTCACTTTAAAAAAGACGGCAGCGCATATCTCTTTCTCTCAACGAATAAGGTTGCCGACAAGCTCAAGGTTCAGGTCTGGCATGGCGACTATGTCGCAAGGGCAGCGGTCGCCGGCGCCTGGCTCGTCTATCGAAGATGAACAACGGAGGCGACATGTTTTTCTTATCGGGCTGCTCGAGCAGTCGAGTCATTGACCCCTTTAACCAGAAGGTCTTCAAGGCACTGGGTTATGAAGACAGAAATAATAGCGAGGCTATCGAGAGGCTATCGTGGTTCCAGTTATGGACAGCCGACCCAGAAGGTTATGAAAATGACAAATTCAGATGCACCCCGCTCAATTCTGATGCCAAATTCAGCTGCGTTGATATCAATCAAGACGGCAAAGTGGACGCAGATGAGGCATTCGCCTTTCTGCAATCAAACTATGGGGAGACCGCCTATCAGTTGGCGGATAGCGAAATCAATCATGGTAATTACGCTGACATAAAGGAGCGGTACAAAAAGCTCTGCGACGGGTTTCTGCAAAACAATTATTACCGCCGCGAGTCTGTGGCAGCCGAGGCCCTTACCAATCTTGTCGGGCTTGGCCTTGCACATGAACGTCTGGAACTCATCGAAATGGCGCTTCAACTGTCGGCAAAGGCCAAAATGGCCGACCTTCCTTTCTGCTGTCCGTCTCGGCCTAACAAAAACAAGATCAAGCTGAGTGAAGAATTTACAAAGTCTCTCGCTGCCGCGCTTGTGAAATCCGCCAACGATGGAGGACTCCCGATTGAGACGCGACATCTGGCGATAAAGTTGCTGGACAGAATAGCTAGCGCTGAACATTACCGGTATGAGACCTGGAAGTCTGATTCAAAGAGACAACAGATTGTCTTTGATGAAATCGACGGCAATTTAAGGCCGATCGATGACCCACGGCTCGGATCGTATCTGTCCACGGACATCGATAAGAAGTTGTTGGACTACGGATTCGCGATTAGAATCCACGCAAAGATCGGCAGCGTCTCCGGCGTCCCTCTTGTGCTCTCAATGCTGTCTTCTTCGCAAAATGGAAACGCGAGGGATGACTCCGGAACTGCTTTAAGACAACAATTCATGCTCAATGAATTAGCCTTGAGCGATCCCCAAATAACCGCTGCGATAGTCCGTATCATTGAAGGAAACCTCTTGTGGCTTAATAAGCCCGCGGATGACATGAAATCCAAAGCGCGCTGGGCACATATGATGTTTGTCAAGGCATCGGAACACATGAGGACATCTGATGACAGCGCGGACTTGAAGGGTTTGGAACAGCTCCTGCTGCAGAAAAAAGGTGAAGCGGAATCCAGGAATATCGCAATAGCCCTCCTCCAACTGGGGCGATACAAGGCGCTGAAGGACTTTATGCTTTCGGAGAACAAGGGCGCAGATGAAGCCATAAAAGGGCTGGAGGCCCTGATCCGTTGCAAGGAGTCACTCTGGCACCCAAGAGATTTTTATCTTACCGATAATTGCGAGTTATCGCGAAAAGACATTGACGCACTCGAAGCTGTCATCATCCGCATCAAGTTCGATCTGAACGATGAGGCGATAATAAAAGGCGCATACAAATCCGAGGCAAACCGAGACTCCTCCACGCAGGCCCGTTCAAAGGCCGCTGGTGCCAATGGCCCCGGTGAACACCTCGTCGGGGAAATAGCGATAGATACTGCCGCCCAACCTCATGACCCTTCGATGAAGCTGAGAGGGATCGCCGTAGAATTTGATCACACCAATGAACCCTACACATATTATCTTCCACCTAAGCCCGAAACGCCATTTCGTCGTTACAAGGGGACATATCAAAATTATTCCCTGTCCAATGCCAGATTCACATTCGGAGATGCCATCCGCGCATTTTCTTTCAGGGAGTACGGCGAAAAGAGAATCTTTATTCCGGCAAAACACCTTGCAAAGGAGCTCAAATTTGAGGTCTGGCAGGGCGCTAATGAAGCCAGCATTGTGGACTGCGCCCCGTCAACTGGAACGTTTAGCCCCTACAATTAGGGGACGGTTTGCAGGCCATGTTAGTTGACTTCTCCATCATCAATCGTTCGTACTCTTCGGGCGGCATATACCCGATCGAGGA
>JBBAAC010000051.1:0-13355 GCA_041658465.1 bacterium
TTCCTTGCGAACGCTCGTCGGCTGGAAGAGGGCAAGCCCATTGGATCGGGCGAACTCTGCAACCGGGCACGCGGTAATGTGCATGCCGCGTCCGGCCTGCTTGTCCGGCTGCACCACGACCTCCAGGATGCTATGGGGAGAGCGCACCAGCGCATCGAGTGATGGCACTGCAAACGCCGATGAGCCCATAAAGAGGATTTTCATGATTACAGAACGATCGATTCTCTGGCGTGCTCTTCCGCCTTCTTGCGCTTCTTTACGTAGAGCTCGCGCTTGAGCCTGCTCACGTTGTCGACGATCAGCTTGCCGTCCAGGTGATCGATCTCGTGCTGAATGGCCACTGCGAGCAGGTCCTCTGCATCGAGTTCCCTGACCGCGCTGTTCTCGTCGAGATAGCGGACGTGCACTCGCCTGCTCCGCTTAATTACGATGCGGAACTCGGGCACGGAGAGGCAGCCCTCTTCCCATTCTATCTCGCCTTCGCGCGATACGATCTCTGGGTTCACCATCTTGAGCAGCCCCGGCTCGCCACCCACGTCCACTACTATGGCGCGCAGCCCTGCATCGATCTGCGGTGCCGCGAGCCCCACGCCGTCCGCCACATACATGGTCTCAGCCATGTCGGAGAGCAGGGCGCGGATTGAATCATCAACTGTTTCAATGGGTTTTGAAGCGCGCGAGAGCACGGGGCTCGGATATGAAACTATTTTCCTGATCATAAAATAACTATAGCACGGCTCGCCGTCAGGTCGACCGAAAATTGTGGCCCGAAGTTTAGGTGCATTTCTCGGTGCTCTTCGGGCGCTGCTTTCTAAGCCTACAATTACGCAGTGCCCGAAGCGCAGGCGAAGCCGCTGGCGTCTGAAGCGGCGAGCCGTACCGAGAAATGCACCTAAACTTCGGGCCACATGCCAGGTAAAAAAAGGACCCTTCCACACAATTGCAGAAGGGCCCAAAGGGGGGGTCGAAATTTGTCGACCAACTGCTCAATTTTTCAACTTCCATAGTTATTATCGGCCGGCCGGATGCCCAAGTTGCGTAACCCGCACTTTTTTATCGGGGGACGTTTCCCTGCGTGTAACTGGTTGATATTTAGATTAATTTTAAGACGAGATCATCGCTGATTCAGAAAGGGGGGCGAGCTGCCGAGAAATTTAAAGCAGATTTACAGGGTCCACGTCGATTGCCAGGCGCGCGTTACGCGGCATGGCGCCATCCAGTTCCGATCGAGCGCGCGCCAGGAGCCGGCCCATAGCGCCGGGGGTCGGCGCCTTGATGAGTATCTGCCAGCGGAAGCGGTTGCGCACCCGCGCGATAGGGGCGGGCGCGGGCCCGAGCACCGAGATCGCTTCATTATTATCGAATGACTTGTGCACGATCCCGGCCACGCAATGCGCGGCCTTTTCGGCCGCCTCGTTCGAGTTCGAGGAGATGCGAACGAGCGCGAGCCTGCCGAACGGCGGATACGAGAGCTTCTGACGATATTTCAGCTCCTCGGTAGCAAACCCGTCGAAGTCGTGCAGCGAAGCCATGACAAGGCTCTGATGCTCGGGCTGATACGTCTGTATGATCACGCGGCCGGATCTATTGCCGCGGCCCGCGCGTCCTGCCACCTGGGTCAAAAGCTGAAACGTGCGCTCCGCGGCGCGAAAATCCGGCAGGTGCAGGGACATGTCCGCGCAGATCACGCCGACGAGGGTGATATCGGAAAAATCGTGGCCCTTGGTCACCATCTGCGTGCCGACCAGGATATCGATCTTTTTGTCCCTCATGCAGCCCAGGATCTTGCGCCGCTCGCGAGTCGATTGAGCCATGTCGCTGTCCAGCCTGGCCACGCGCGCATCAGGAAAGAAGTCCGTGATCTCGGCCTCCAGCCTCTGCGTGCCGTGCCCCACGGGCGTGAGCTCGCCGGCGCCGCAGGCAGCGCATGAATCCGGAAGCGGGATCCGGTAGTCGCAGTAATGGCATACGAGCGCAGCGGAATCTCTCGCCTTCCCGCGGCCTATGTGCGCAGTGAGCGCGATGTCGCAGTTCGGGCAGGAGAAGACCTCGCCGCACGCCTCGCACTGCATGGAACTTGCAAAGCCGCGCCTGCCCATGAAGAGCAGCGTCTGCTCTTTGCGATCCAGAGTATATCCGATGGCGTCGAATAGCTGCGGCGAGAGGGCGTGCAGCTCGCGCTGACGCGAGATGCGCATGTCCACGATTTCTATATCAGGCAGAGACGCGCCGGCGGTCCGCAGGGGCAGGGAGTGCCCGCTGTATTTTCCGGTGCGCACGTTCGCAAAGCTCTCCAGCGAAGGTGTGGCGCTGCCCAGGACCGCCACGATCCTCTCTATGTGCGCGCGCATAACCGCGGAGTCGCGGCCGTGATATGAAAAGCCTTCGTCCTGTTTATAGGATGCGTCGTGTTCCTCATCCACGACGATCGCCCCAAGGTTCGGAAGCGGAGCGAAGAGCGCAGAGCGCGTGCCTATCACCACATCGACGCCGCCGTCCCGCATGCGAAGCCACTGCGCGTGCCGCTGCGCATCGGTGAGCCCGGAGTGATATACGGCCACGCGATCGCCGAAACGCGCGGCCGCGCGTCCTGCGAGTTGCGGCGTCAGCCCTATCTCGGGGACAAGCAGCAGGCCCTGCTTCCCCTTCTTCGCGAGCAGGGCGAAGAGGCGCAGGTAGACCTCCGTCTTGCCGCTGCCCGTGATTCCATGCAGCAGAGAGACCGACGCCTTGCCGGATATTGAAGCCTCATGGATCGCATCGAGCGCACGCTGCTGATCGGGATTCAGCGTGATCTCTTTTTCGACAAGGGGCGCTGTCTCAGACGGCTCGGTGGGCCTCGTGGTCCTGGGCGCCCGCGCCTGCAGCAAACGCGCAGGGAGCGCCGCGCGCACGACTTCGCCTATGGGAGCGCAGTAATAATCGGACATCCAGCGAACGAGCTCCAGCAATGCGGGGGAGAGGGCTGGCTTGTCATCGAGGAGCGCTGAAATTTCCTTGATAGCCCTTCCCTCAAGCGCCTGAGGGAGCCTGTCCATCGTTTCAATTATAACTCCGACCGTGCGCTTGCGATGGAATTCCACGGCAACGCGCATGCCCGGCATGGCCCTCAGGCCGTCCGGCAGGGCGTATGTAAAGGCCCTGCGCACAGGCGTTGGAATCGCTACGTTTACGAACGGCATATAATGCGGTCTAGACCAATATGGCCGCGTCCGCAAGTGCTTGTCATAAATGGCACCATGAGGTACAAAATGTACGAAATGCTAAGGGGGTCGCTATGGCACAGAAGAAACGAATTGGCGTCCTGCTCTGCGGCTGCGGGCACAGGGACGGTTCGGAGATACATGAGGCCACACTCACGCTCCTGGCCCTGGATATGGCCGGCGCGGAAGCTGTGTGCGCGGCGCCCGCGGGCAATACGCTGGTCGTTCGCAACCACCTGACTGGCGCGGAGGTGCACGAGCAGCGCGACATGCTGATCGAGTCAGCTCGCATCGCCAGGGGCGAGATACGCAACATCACGCAGCTCACGGCCGATGGCCTGGATGCGCTCATCATACCGGGCGGGCAGGGCGCGGCGCTCAACCTGTCGAATTATCTTATCGAAGGCAGGGACTGCACGGTGCTTCCGGAGGTAGAGCGGCTGATCTCCGAGATGGCAAAGGCGCAAAAGCCGATCGGCGCGATATGCATAGCCCCGGCGACGCTTGCGCGGGCGCTCCAGACGGTCGGCATATTCGCCAAGATCACGTGCGGCGATGACAACGGTTGTACAGCCGCGATAGAGGCCATGGGCCACAGCTATGTTGTATGCCCTCCCACCGATTGCATAGTTGATCGCGAGAACAAGATAGTCACGACACCCGCTTACATGAATGCGAATTCGATCTCCGAAGTATGGCAGGGGATCAAAAAACTGGTGGATGCGGTACTCGAGCTTGCATGAGATGAAGCTGCTCCTCCTGCCAATAGGTAAACCCCGCTCCAAACCTATCGTCGAATTGGCCTCCGATTATTCGCAGCGGTTGTCGCACTATGTTCCGTTCGAGATCATGGCGTGCCGGGATGACAGACAGGCCCTGGCCAGGGTGGAGCCTGGAGATTTTTTTGTGCTCATGGATCAGCGCGGCGGGCAGATGAGCTCCGAGCAGGTGGCGGAATTCATCCAGGCGCATCAGATGCGCGGCACCAGGAGGATGGTCTTCTTCATCGGCGGGCCGGATGGCGCTGGCGATGAGATACGCAAGCGCGCCGATCAAACGCTCGGCCTCTCGCCCATGACGTTTCCGCACGAGCTGGTACAGGTCATCCTGCTGGAGCAGCTCTATCGCGCTTTCACGATTCTAAAGCGAGAGCCGTATCACAAGTGATTCGTCTAAAAAGCAAAATCTAGTGGTCGGTTATGGATTTGGGGCAACGTACTGATATGTCTTAGATCAGTACAATGTACTATTATCAAACGGTTTAAAGTGTGATACTTTGTGTACATATTTCGGAGGGGCTAATGGAGAAAAGAAGAGAGATATTGGTGGTCGACGACGATCGGGATTTCGCATCCACGCTGGCGGATCGCCTTGCGGCTGAAGAGGCATCCGTCCAGATCGCCACGACCGCTGCAGAGGCGATGCAGAAGTTGCAGGATAATCGGTTCGACCTCGTGCTTCTCGATCTGGGCCTGCCCGATACATCCGGCATGGATCTCATCGCCCAGATTCTGGCGGTGGACACCACCTTGGCGATCATCATCGTCACGGGCCGCAGCGACCTCGAGACCGCTATCAACGCGATCAAAAAGGGCGCATACGACTTCATCGTGAAGCCGATCCAGTTTGCCGAGCTATGGGTCAAGGTGGTCAACGCGGTGCAGTCGCGGCGGGCGATGCAGACGATCGCAACGTTCGAGAAGGAGATGTCCGTATCGTACGGCTTCGATCAGTTCATCTATCGAAGCGAGACCATGAAGGGCACGGTGGATCATCTCAGGCAGCTGTCGGGCTCGAGCGCCACGGTCCTCATCACCGGCGAGAGCGGCGTGGGCAAAGAGCTTGCGGCCCGCACCCTACATTACAACGGGCCCAGGAAGCTTCGCCCCTTCGTGACCGTGAGCTGCGCGGCCGTCCCGGAAACGCTCATCGAGAACGAGCTCTTCGGCCACGAGAGGGGCGCGTTCACGGATGCCTTTGAGAGACAAATGGGAAAGTTCGAATACGCAGACACCGGCACGATCTTTCTGGACGAGATCGGAGACCTTTCGCCGATGATCCAGACAAAGCTGCTGCGCGTGCTGCAGGAGCGGACGTTCACCCGCATCGGCGGGCTCAAGGAGATCAAGGTGGATGTTCGCGTCGTCGCCGCGACGAACAAGGATCTGCAGGCGGATGTCTCCGATAACGTCTTCCGTGCCGATCTCTTCTATCGGCTCAGCGTGCTGCCGATAACGATACCCCCGCTTCGCGATAGGCCGGAGGACATAGAGCTGCTCGCACGGCACTTTCTCAAATTCTATGCGCGCAAGACCGGAAAGCAGTTCACCGACTTCTCCAGGGAGGCGTACGATATTCTCAACACCTATTCCTGGCCGGGGAATGTGCGAGAGTTGCAGAACGCCGTGGAGCGCGCAGTCGTCTTCGGCATCCCGCCGACCCTGGTCGCGCGCGATATCACGCTGGGCCCCCTGCGCCACTCCGGACACGATCTTTCGGTGAGCTCCGGCCCGATGGCGCCACTGCGCGCTGTGGAGGCGAGCCACATCGCCGAGGTGCTCGCTCAGTGCGGGTGGAACATCTCTCAAGCTGCGCACCAGCTGGGCATCGGCAGGGACACCCTCTATCGGAAGATCAAGCAGTACGGAATCACAGAGAAGAAAACATAATTCGTGCGTTAGTGCGATCGTACGAACTATTCAAATATGGATAATCACCAGATCGCAAGGGCACTGGAGGAGATCGCGACCCTCCTGGAGCTCACTGACGAAAACGCGTTCAAGGTGCGCGCGTATCATAATGCCGCGCGCATCGTCGAGTCCCTGCGCGGCGATATCGGTGAGCTCATAGAGCGCGACGAGCTGGTGAAGATGAAGGGGATCGGCAGGGCCCTGGCGGATCACATCGCGGAGATCGGGCGAACGGGCAAGCTTGCGGAGTACGAGAAGATGCGCGCCTCGGTGCCGCCCGATGTCATCCAGATGTTGTTGATACCGGGCGTTGGGCCCAAGAAGGTGCGCTACCTCTGGAAGAAGTGCGGTATCAAATCCATAGGCGAGCTGGAGCTTCTCTGCCAGAGGCACATGCTGGCGGGCGAGCCGGGATTCGGCGCGAAGACGGAGGAGAAGATACTGGCGGGCATCGGTATGCTGAGGAGGTTTTCCGGCAGCCACCGCCTCGACGAAGCGCTGAGTGCGGCGCTCGACGTGCACAAAGGGATGCGGCGCTGGCCCGAGGTGATCCGCTCCGAGATCGGCGGCTCGATCCGCCGTCGCAAGGAAGTCATTCATGACGTTGATATACTCGTCGCGACCGAAAAACCTGAGAAGGTCATGGAGCGATTCGTAGCGATGCCGCAGGTGCAGCAGGTCATCCAGCATGGCGGCACAAAATCAGAGGTGATGCTCAAATCCGGAATACAGTGCGACCTGCGCGCGGTCTCTGAAGAGCAGTACCCGTTTGCCCTGCACTACTTCACCGGCTCCAAGGAGCACAACGTCGATATGAGGGGAAGGGCTAAGTCGAAGGGCTACAAGCTTAACGAGTACGGGCTCTTCAAGGGTGCGGCCAAAAAATCGGCGAGGTGCGAGGACGAGGCCGCGCTGTTTCGCATGCTCGGCCTCGATTTCATCCCGCCCGAGCTTCGGGAAAATATGGGCGAGACGGAGGCGGCTGCAAAGCACGCGCTGCCCAAGCTACTGGAGACCCGCGATCTGCGCGGCGTACCGCATGTCCACTCGAACTATACCGACGGCGAGGGGACGATCGCGGAGATGGCCGATGTAGCGAGATCGCTGGGCTACAAATACATAGTGCTCGCGGACCATAGCCAGGCGGTCAGGATCGCTGGCGGCATGAAGCCGGCCGACGTGCGTCGCCAGCACAAGGAGATCGACGCGCTGAACCGCAAGCTCAAGGGTTTCCGAGTCATCAAGGGCGTAGAGGTCGATATACTGGCCGACGGAACCCTGGATTTCGACGACAAGATCCTCTCCTCCTTCGAGTTCGTGATCGCCGCGATACATTCGCACTTCGGGCAGCCCGAGGATGAAATGACTCAGAGGATCATCCGCGGCATATCGAATCCCTTTGTCAACGTCCTGGCCCACCCGACCGGGAGGCTTTTGCTCGCGAGAGAGCCATATGCCGTGGATCTGCGGTTGGTCATCGACGCCGCCGTGAAGCAGGGAGTGGCGCTCGAGATCAACTCGCACCCGCAGAGGCTGGACCTCGACTGGCGCTGGTGCAAGTATGCCAAGGATAAGGGCGCAAGGATGATCATCGACCCGGATGCGCACTCAGCGGATGAGATACAGTATGTCGAGTTCGGCGTTTGGGTGGCGCGCAAGGGTTGGCTCGAAAAAGGAGATATCCTCAACTGTCTTGATGCGGATCAGTTGCTCGCCCGCGTGAACCGCCGCAAATAGCGTTCCTGATACTGTTTCCCGGGGATATCGAGTACTTTACTTGGGCGTTGCGATGAAGTAGGAGGCGGCCGCCATTACGACGGAGGTACAACGTGCTGGAGAAACTATTTTCGCCCCAATCCGTGACGGTCATCGGCGCTTCCCGCGAGGAAGGCAAGGTCGGCCACTCGATAATGAAAAACCTCGTCGAGCACGGGTTCAAGGGGAAGATCTACCCTGTAAACCCGAAGGCCGACGATATCATGGGGCTCAAATGCTACCATGACCTCAGCGAGCTGCCGGACGGCATCGACCTCGCCGTGATCTCGATCCCCGCAAAGTTCGTGCCGGCAACGGTTGAGGAGCTGGGCCGCAAGGGGATCAGCGCCGCGATCGTCATCTCGGCAGGCTTCAAGGAGGCTGGCGAAGAGGGCAAGGACCTGGAGAAGAGGCTCTTCAACGCTGCCATGGTGAGCGGTGTGCGTATCCTGGGTCCGAACTGCCTGGGGCTCATCAACACGAAGCAAAAGCTCGATGCTTCGTTCGCTTCGCATTTTCCGGAAGAGGGGGACATCGCGGTGCTCTCGCAGTCGGGCGCCTTGTGCACCGCGATCCTCGACTGGGCCGTGCGCAATCACATCGGATTCTCCAAGTTGATCAGCATCGGCAACAAGGTGGATATCGACGAGGAGGTGCTGATCGAGGCCCTGGGCTCAGACAAGGATTCGAAGGTCATCGTCGGCTATCTCGAGAACATAATGAACGGCCCGCACTTCATGCGGTCGGCAGAGCGCGTGACAAAGGAAAAGCCGGTGATTCTCATCAAGGCCGGCACTACCTCCGCCGGCGCAGCGGCCGCGTCGTCACACACCGGAAGCATGGCGGGCGCGCGCATGGCTTACGAATGCGCCTTCCGCTCGAGCGGCATCCTGCAGGCCCCGTCCCTCGAGGCGCTCTTCGATTATGCGCAGGCATTCTCGTACCAGCCCCTGCCGCGCGGCAACCGCGTGGCAGTCGTCACGAACGCCGGCGGCCCCGGCATCATGGCGGCGGATGCGATCGAGAACGCGGGCCTTTTGTTCGCAAAGCTTACCGAGGCCACGCACCAAAAGCTCCGCTCATTCCTGCCAGCCGCTGCAAACGTTATGAATCCGGTCGACATCCTCGGCGACGCGGCCGCCGAGGTCTACGGCAATGCGGTGGACGCCGTGCTGGCGGACGACGGCGTGGATGCATTGGTGGTCCTTCTCACGCCGCAGGCCATGATCGACGTCCTCAAGGCGGCCGAGGTGATCGCCGCCACTGCCGGGAAATACGACAAGCCGGTTGTGGCCTCGTTCATCGGCGCGGATCGCGTGGCCCCGGGCATCGAGTTCCTGCAGAAGAACCGCATACCGCACTATCCCACGCCGGAGCGAGCGGTGGAGTCCCTGCTCATGATGGTGGATTACATGAAGTGGCGCGAGCGGCCGCCGCGGGTGATCAAGCGCTTTGCCGTGAATACCACGAAGGTGAGCCGCGTCATCAACCTCAGCCGCAAGCGCGGACAGCTCAACGTCGGCGAGCAGGAGTCAAAGGCGATCCTCTCCGCCTACGGCTTTACCGTACCGCAGGCGGTGCTGGCGCGCAGCACTGACGAGGCGATCACCGCGGCCGGCACGATAGGCTACCCGGTCGTGATGAAGATCGTCTCTCCCGATATCGTCCACAAATCGGATGTCGGAGGCGTGAAGGTGGGGCTCTCCGGCCCCACGGAGGTGCGCGACGCCTACGAACTCATGATGAGCCGCATACGCGTGCGCGAGCCGAACGCGAGGCTGCACGGAGTGCTCATGCAGGAGATGGTGAAGGAGGGGCGCGAGATCATAATCGGCATGACGCGCGACCCGCAATTCGGTCCCATGCTCATGTTCGGCCTGGGCGGAGTCTACGTCGAAGTGCTTCGCGATGTCTCATTCCAGCTGGCGCCGATCACCGACGAGGAGGCATATCAGATGCTCGTCGGAACCAAGACCTACAAGTTGCTCAAGGGCGTGCGAGGCGAGAAATCCGTGGACATGCAGCTGGTGGCCGAATGCATCCAGCGCATTTCCCAGCTCTCCATGGATTTCCCGGCGATCGAAGAGATGGACATCAACCCGCTCAAGGTGAGCAGCGAGCGGGCGCGCGCCGTGGCGGTCGATGCACGCGTAAAAATCAGTGACTGGCGGTAAATGGAAAGTGTCAGGCAGAAATGTTTCTAGCCATTCACGCCAGTCACCATTCACCAGTCACTAATTCACACACGAGAACATCGAGGTGTTTTATATGGCAGACTATGATTGGAAAAAACAGTACGCCTCAAAGATCATCTCAGCTGCCGAGTCGATGGCCCATATACGGCCCGGCAACAAGATATTCATCGGCACTGGTTGCGCTTCCCCGCAGATGCTGATCGAGGCGCTGGCCTCGGAGCGCCAGTCCGTGACTGATGCGGAGATATTTCACCTGCTGACGATGGGCATTGCGCCATACGCGAGAGACAAGTTTTTGGAGAGATTCCGCTTCAACAGTTTCTTCATAGGTGAGAACGTGCGCGACGCCGTGCAGCAGGGCCTGGGCGACTACACGCCGATTTTCCTCTCCGAGATACCCAGGCTCTTTGAATCCGGACGCACGCCGCTCGACGTCGCTCTCATCCAGGTCGCGCCTCCCACTGCGGACGGGATGGTGAACCTCGGCATCTCTGTCGACATCGTGAAGAGCGCGACCGAGAACGCAAGCCTGGTCATCGCGGAGGTCAACCCGCGCATGCCGTGGACGTACGGCGCCTCCCAGATCCCCGCGGACTACATAGATTTCTTCGTGGAGTCGGACAGGCCGCTCCTCACGTACCATCCGGTCCCGATCGACGACACGATCCGCCGCATCGGCCGAAACGTGGCCACGCTCATCGAAGACGGCGCGACCATCGAGGTGGGCATCGGTGCGATACCCCAGGCGATCCTGGAAATGCTCAAGGACAAGCGAGACCTCGGCATCCACACGGAGATGTTCACGGATCAGATAGTGGACCTCATCGAGGCGGGGGCGGTCACGGGCAACAAGAAGATCCACGACCGGGGCAAGGTCGTGGCATCCTTCATCATGGGGACCGAGAAGCTCTACAAGTATGTGGACCGCAACCCGGTCGTGGAGCTCCATCCATCGGAATACGTGAACGACCCGTTCGTGATCAGCCGCCATCCAAGGATGGTCGCGATAAACGTGGCGCTCGAGGTCGACCTCACCGGCCAGGTTTGCGCCGACTCGCTGGGGCACAAGTTCTACAGCGGAATAGGCGGGCAGCTCGACTTCATCCGCGGCGCGGCCCGCTCTCAGGGCGGGAAGCCGATCATCGCGATGAAATCCACCGCGAAGGACGAGACCATTTCCAGAATCGTTGCGTCGTTGTCGCCCGGTGCAGGCGTGGTGACCACGCGCGGAGATGTGCACTACGTCGTCACGGAGTACGGTATCGCGGACCTGCACGGCAAGAACATACGCGAGCGCGCGATGGAGCTGATCAACATAGCGCATCCCAAGTTCCGCTCCGAGCTGCTCAGGCAGGCCAAGGAGTTCAATTACGTCTACGAGGACCAGATCGATCTCTCGTGGGAGCGCACGAGATACCCCGAGGAATTCGAACGCTGGCAGGTCATAGCCGACGGCACGCAGGTATTCTTCAGGCCGATAAGGATAACGGACGAAAAGCCGATCCGCGACTTTTTCTATTCCGTCTCGCCGGAGACGATCTACCACCGCTTCTTCCAGCCCGTGAAGTCGCTGCCGCATTCCAAGGTCATGCCGCTCGTCAGCATCGACTATGAGAAGGACATGGCGATAGTGGCCATCATAGGGGACGTCGCGGGAGAAAAGATCCTCGCCGTGGGCCGCTACATGCGCGGCTCAAAGGAAGAGAAGATGGCCGAGGTGGCATTCATGGTCCGCGACGAGTGGCAGAACCGCGGCATGGGCAGGGCGCTGCTCACCCAGCTCGCGGAGATCGCTCAGATGAGCGGCGTGGAGGGATTTGTCGCGTCGGTGCTGCACGACAACAAGCAGATGATGGCAGTCTTCCACAACGGCGGCTATATGCTCAAGACCTCGTTCGACGAGGGTATCTATACGCTGTCGTTCAGGTTCGATCAGAGGGTGTGAAGCCATGAAGCGCGCGCAGCTCGGCCCGGCAAAGGTTAGGGCGCCAGAAATATTGAAGAGGCTCAAGAAGGCCTACCCGGACGCGCGCTGCGAGCTTGATTTCAAGAACCCGCTCGAGCTCCTCATCGCCACGATACTCTCCGCGCAATGCACAGACGTCCGTGTCAACGAGGTGACCCCGAAACTCTTCGCCAGATACAAGACCGCACAGGCCTATGCCAAGGCCAGGGCTGCGGACCTTGAAAAGCTCGTGTATGCTACCGGCTTCTATAAGAACAAGGCCCGCTCCATTCAGAACTGCTGCACGCACCTTTCGATGGAGCACGGGGGAAAGATCCCTGAATCGATGGAAGAGCTCACGGCCCTGGCCGGTGTGGGGCGGAAGACCGCGAATCTCGTGCGCGCCTATGCGTTTGGAAAACCGGCCATCATCTGCGATACGCACGTCCTGCGGGTCTCGGAGCGCCTGGCCCTTACGAAGCAGAAAGACCCGGATAAGGTCGAGATCGACCTGGCGGAGCTCCTTCCGGAGCGCGAATGGACGGATTTCTCGACCTTGCTCATGACTCATGGCAGGCGGTGCTGCTTCGCCCGTAAGCCGTACTGCAGCACCTGCCCTATTCGCGAGCTATGCCCATCTGCAGACTTGTTTTGGCTTGACACTTGAAGGGCGTGTGGCTATTCCGCCCACAACTCAAAAATCAAGGAGGTCAAAAATGGCCAATCGGGATGATAAGGTGCCGGAGAATGTTGAAGGGCGTTACTATGTAGATACCCAGTGCATAGACTGTAACCTCTGCCGCGACATAGCAGCCAACAACTTCGCGCATCAGGAGGAGGCTGGCTACGCATATCTGAGCAAGCAGCCGGCCGGCGATGAAGAAGAAGAGCAGTGCAGCGAGGCAAAGGATTCCTGCCCGGTCGAGGCGATAGGAGACGACGGGGAATAAACCTAAAATCAGCGATTGTAATAAGAAGGCCCCGCACCCGCGGGGCCTTCTTATTGCCCTCCGAGCCTGACCTGGCACCCGATTATGACTACCTAAATAATAGGTTGTATTATTAGCCTAGTTTTGGTAGGATAAAGCCATGATCGGACGCCTGTTCGGCAATCGTACTGCGGACCTCGTCCTGCTCTTTCTTTTCAGGCACGGGGAGGCTTACGCCCTGCAGATAGCGCAGGGGCTCGAAATTCCGGTCAATATGGTCCAGAAGCAGCTCGAGCGGTTCGAGCGGGGTGGGGTGATCAAAAGCTCTCTCCGGGGGCGGCGCCGCATTTATGGCTGGAACGCGCGCTATCCGGCGCTTCGCCCCTTGAAACAGCTTCTGGCGAGGCTCAATGCCTGCGTCGCAGAGGACCCCGCCGACGGCAGTCATCTCTCGATCGAGGAGCGCGTCGAGCTTTCGCGCGCGCTGGAGGAGGGGGCGGCCCGTCTGAACCCCTACGAGCGTCCCGAGGGTTTCACGAAGTCATTCGACAGTTACAAGTCCTATGAAGCGTGGCGAAAAAAGCAGAAAAATCCGTGGCTCGTCTGAGAAGTGGCTGCTGGACGTCTGTAGGCTTCTC
>JBBAAC010000052.1:0-13316 GCA_041658465.1 bacterium
GTTGAGCTGCATGAGCTCACGGGAGTTGAGGTCCATGGAGCGTTCGAGCATCGCGCGGTCCGCATCGAACTCGCAATACGCGCTGTTCACCGCCTCCAGAAAGCTGCCCCACTCGGCGGGCGCCGCAAGATCCTCGCCGAAGCTCTTCTTGAGCTGTCGCCGGAGCAAATTGTGCATCTTCTCCATGCTCACACCTCCGAGAGCGTGGTGATCGTCATCGTCTGGTTGTGGAGTTCGCTTCGGACGCCGGGTTTGAAGGGCGATATCTCGCCGTAGGAGTAGAAGCCGGTCAGGACCGCAGCATCACCCAGCACATCGCGCACCCCTTCCACCTCCTCCTCGATGCGCTGCTTGAGCACGAGCTTGCGGCCCACGCAGCTGATGAGGATGGCAAGCTCCGGCGCACGCGAGCCCATTGCCTCGAAGCTGGTCTTCGCCGCCAGAGTGGCGCCGTCGATGAGCCGATCGATGTTCGCCCTCATGAGACGGGCATAGACGCCCTGGGGCATATCGCCTGCGAACGTCATGCTCTTCTCCCCCTCGCTCACCGCCAGGATCGTGCGCACCACCGGCTGCTCGCTCTCCGGAAGACGCAGCGTCAGCGGAAAGAGCAGGCCCGTTGCCGGAAGCCCCGCAGCATGCTCGCCGAGATACTCCTTGTAGAGATCGAGCGCCGACCGGCCGTCGAGCTCGTAGAGAACGTTGCCCTGGGAGCGCGTGATCAGCCGCTCGGGGCCGAAGGGATCCCATCCACCGAGCGAAGCGAAGCCCACCTTGAGCCGCTTGCCGTAGAAACCGATAGCCGCCACGACACCGCTGTTGACCTCATCGCCGCACGCGACGATCGTCTTGCGGAATCTCGTGCCATCGCCCGCCAAACCGCCGGTCACCGCGACACCCGCGGGCAAACGCGCGCTGAGCCCGCGCACCAGATCGCTGCCGTTGACCGCGAGCCCGTCGGAGAGCGTGAAGAGATGGACGAGATCATCCGCCGCGAGCAGCCGGGCCAGCTCCTCACCGGCCTGGAAGCTGTTCACCGGGTCCCCGAGCCGCACATGGGCGCAGCGCGTCGTAACATGGTCGAAATGCACGGCCGTAGCCACGACCGTGTCGTCATTCACCATCGTGCCGATGATCTCGCCGGCAGTGGAACAACCCAAGATGGACAGGCTGGGATAACGTTCTCGCAGTTCGCGCAGGGCACGGCCGTCCTCCATGATGGCGGCGGAACCGAAGACGAGCAGGAATCCGGACGTGAGGGGCGCGGACGCCGGGGCTGCGCCGAAAGGCTTCCATCCCGACGCATCCTTCCACACCATCTGTTCGATGTTCATGAGAATCCCCCTGGATGTGCTGATCCCCAAGCGCTCGTAAGAATTCGGATATTCTACCCATAAATGCATAGGTTGACAAGAACGACGGCGTAGCGGGGCTCGACGAATCCGAGAAAAAATTGATTGCGGATTACAATGACTGGACAAAATATGGCATCAATCGTTTTCCGACATTTGTGGCGATGGACAGGCGTTAGGAGTCGCCTCAGAACAAAGTTTCCCTTTGTGGCAGGGGCAAAGCGTTGCGTCTTCTTGTCGGGGTGAGAGGATTCGGACCTCCGACTTCCTGCTCCCAAGGTCACGATCGGACAGTAAGATTTTGTTCCCAATCTTAAACTCCAATTCCTTTGGTCGGGGTGAGAGGATTCGGACCTCCGACTTCCTGCTCCCAAAGCAGGCGCTCTAATCCAGGCTGAGCTACACCCCGTTACTTCAGTTTAAAGTTAAAAGTTTAAAGTAAAAACCAAAATCTGTGTGTCATTCCTCTGATTCACGCAAAATTTCAACCAGAATTTCCTTCATCTGCATGAGAGCCCGGCCGCGATGGCTGATGGCGTTCTTGCGCACCATGGGGAGCTCGGCCATCGTGGCGCCCTCCGACGGCACATAAAAGAGTGGGTCATATCCAAACCCGCCGCTGCCGCGATGCTCGCGGATGATCTCGCCTTCACAGCGGCCCTCTGTGCCCCATTCGCGGCCGTCGGGCGAGGCCAGCACCATCGCGCATACGAACGCGGCCTGCCGCTTCCCGTCGGGCACGGCGGAGAGCTCGCGCAGCAGCTTCTCATTGTTCGCGCGATAATCGCCCTGGCTGCCGGCGTAGCGCGCGGACATCACGCCCGGCGCGCCGCCCAGGGCAACCACCACCAGCCCCGAATCGTCTGCGAGCGCCCAGCAGCCGGTAGCGGCAGCCGCTTCACGCGCCTTCTTTCGCGCGTTGGCGATAAACGTGGCGCCGTCCTCCACGACATCCTGCACCTCGGGATGATCGGCGAGCGAGCTCACGTCCACGGGCATGCCTTCCAGGAGGTGCATTATCTCGGCCATTTTTCCCGAATTTCGCGTTGCGAGTATAAGCCGCATCTTCTTCATAGGCCCGCGGGCTTAGCAGATACGCACCCGCCAGACAAGTGCCACTATCAACCTGCTTGTTATTGGTCAAAATGACCAGTAGGAAGCAGGTTGTTTTTGGTAGTCATCGTGGTACAAATCCATTCGATGAGGCGCATAACCCTAATAGCCCTTGCGCTCCTTTTATCCGCAGCGGTCGCAACGCCTGCAATCGCCCGGCCGGGCCAGGGCTTCAACAAGGGCCCATATCTCGCCATCGAGGGAGGCATCGCCGAGGTGAAATACGACCACGACGAGACCAGCGTCGGGGACAGCGGCCGCAACTTCGACCCCGCCTTCGGCTTCATGTTCGGCTGGAATGCGTGGGATTGGCTCTCCGCCGAGCTGCAGGGACGCTATTCAACGAGCGTGAACGCCGGCCACCGCGAACACATAGCGGCCGCAAACCTTTACGCCAAGGCCTTCCTCATCACAAATGCCCTCACGGACTTTCCGACCCTGCGGATATTGCCCTTCATCAAGGGAGGCCTCGGCATACACGTGGGCGTGCTTCCGGGCAGCACGGGCTCGACAGACACCAAAGTGACTACCGTCGGCGTGGGGCCATCGCTGGGCGGCGGCCTGGCCTTTACATGGAAGAAATACGTCTATTTTGGCCTGGACGTGCAGGAGGACCTCATCTTCTTCGAAGACACCCGCCAGGACGTGAACGGCGTCCCTGGAACGACGGTCTATAAGGGCGGATTCTACCCCTCCCTGGGCGCCATGGGCTTTATAGGCGTGCATTACTGACGCGAAATCAAAATGACGGCAGGTCCCCTGTCGGCGGCATCGAAGGCGGAGCCACGTAGTCGTCCGGCCCGTGCGCCAGATCGTCGAAGCGAGTGAGACTGGAGCGGAACGCGAGCGTCACCTTGCCCGTAGGTCCGTTGCGCTGCTTGCCTATGATGACCTCTGCCTTGCCCGCGTCCGGACTCTCGCGGTTGTACATCTCGTCGCGGTAAATGAATGCGATCACGTCCGCGTCCTGTTCGATTGCGCCCGATTCGCGAAGGTCGGAGAGCTGCGGACGCTTGTCCTGACGCGCCTCAACTCCGCGGTTGAGCTGGGAGAGCGCGACCACCGGAACTTGCAGCTCCTTTGCAAGCGCCTTGAGCGAGCGGGAAATCTCGGAGATCTCGCGCTCGCGGCTCTCGCTCCTGCCGATGCCGCGCATGAGCTGCAGGTAATCGACCACCACAAGCCCCAGGTCGTGCTCGCGCTGGAGCCTGCGGGCTTTCGCCCTCACCTCGAGCACGTTGAGCGCTGGAGAGTCGTCGATGAATATCGGCGCCTCCGAGAGAAGCCCCGCCGCGCGCGTGAGCCGCGGCCAGTCTCCCTCCGAGAGGAACCCTCCGCGAAGTTTCGACGCATCCACCTCCGCGCGCGAGCAGAGCATGCGCTGGACCAGCTGCTCCTTTGACATTTCAAGCGAGAAGACCGCGCTTACGACGCCGCACTCGATGGCCGCGTGCTCGACGATGTTGAGGGCGAACGCGGTCTTGCCCATGCTGGGGCGCCCGGCAATCACCACGAGATCCGAGCGCTGCAGCCCGCACGTAAGCCGATCGAACTCGCGGTAGCCCGTGGCCACCCCGGTGATGAGCTCCTTGCGCTCGTAGAGCTGCTCGATCGCCTTGAAGCTGTCCTTGACGATGTCTTTGACGGAGGCGAAGCCCTGGCGGATGCGGCGCTGCGCAACCTCGAATATGATCTTCTCGGCGGAGTCGACGAACTCGTCCACGCTCCCGTGCTCGCGGTAGCCGCGTTCCACGATCTCAGTGGCGCCCTCTATGAGCTGGCGCAGCACCGCCTTCTCGCGGACGAGACGCGCGTAGGAGCCTGCGTTGGCCGATGTAGGAATGCGATCGACGAGAGCGGCGAGATAGGAAGCGCCTCCCACCTCTTCCAGCAGCCCTGCGGTCTTGAGTTCCGCCGTGACCGTAACGAGGTCCGCGGGCTCGTTGCGCTGATAAAGGGAGATGACGGAGGAGAATATCTTCCTGTGCGCCTCACGGTAGAAGTCGTCGCCGGACAGCGACTCCACCACGCGATGGATCGACTCGTTGTCGATCAGCATGCTGCCCAGGACCGACTGCTCAGCCTCCTGGTTCTGGGGCGGCAGTTTGAGACTTTGCACGTCGGGCAAATTCATCGCGCTCCTTCAAAAAAACATTCGAAGCACGATGCATGAGACATGAAGCAAGAAAAACCTCTTCGGCTTTCTGCCTCGTGCTTCCTGCCTCTTGTTTCGTGCCAGAGACCTACTTCTTCACCACCCAGACCTTCACGGTGCCCGTCACCTCGGGGTGCAGACGGACCGAAACGTCGAAGATGCCGAGCTGCTTGATCGGCGCATCGAGATGTATGTCGTGACGGTCGATCGAGAAACTCTCGGTGCGAAGCGCGTCCGAGATGTCCTTGCTCGTGACGGAACCGAAGAGCTTGTCTTCCTCGCCCGACTCGCGCGCGATAGTGATGGAAACGGAGGAGAGCTTTGCCGACAGCTCTTCAGCGCCCTTCTTCATCTTGGCCAGCTTCGCAACGACAACGCGCTTCTGGTGCTCCACCTCGCGCAGGTTGCCAGGCGCTGCGACCACCGCCTTTTTCCTGGGCAAGAGATAGTTGCGGCCAAAGCCTTCGCGAACATCGACCACGTCGCCGGCCCTGCCGAGGTTGGGCACATCCACCGAAAGAATGACCTGCATGTTATCCTCCCTGTTGATACTCAGTTTCGGTGATCAGTGATCACCTATCACGCTTCACGATTGATGATGCATTGCCCTCCACCGCCTGAGCCTGAAATCGACCCATACGTCAGCAACTCCTATCACGACCATAGCTACGCTCGCGGCTTGAAGGAAGATGACCATCGCCACGTACGCCAGGGTACGAAAGAGCGGAAAACGTATGCCCTGAAGCAGATAGACCGTTACCGCAAGCCCCTGAAAGAAATAGAGCGCGGCAAGCGAGACGATGCAGTTTAGAGCGACCACCGCCGGCCAGACGGCATGCACTACATAGCGATCCGCAAAAAAGATAATGCCGGCCGCAATCACTGCCCATACCATCAGATCGGGGAGCTTGAATCTTGCAACGTTATGCACGTGCGAGAACTGGTGATGGCCGCGAATGAGCCTGCGGCCGATGACCAGGTTCACCGCAACGGTGATGAGCACGAAGACGAATACGAGCGACGGGATCATCCGGACTACGAATGTCACGACTTCATCCGCATGCTCCGCGAGCAAGGTTAATTGCGTGCTCGCAGCGCCGGACTGCGCATTCGCCTCCACAACCTGATTCACCACGAACTTTATATACGAATCCGCGCTCTGGAAAAATCTGCCCATTCCGCCAAGGCTCGCCATGCCCGCAGCCGCAAGCACGACAAAAATGCCCGTGAGCAGCGCCACTCCTCCCCAGCGCGTGATGCCCCAGCGGAATCTGGCGCCCTCGCCGAGGGCGAGTGCGATTAGCGCAAAGAAGGCAAAATAGACTACGCCCATCACTCGCATAGATCCGAGCGGCACGAAGCCGGCGAGTCCCTCTCCGGGTATCGGGATATATGATGCGATCCCGCTCAGCGGGGCCGCAGCCCCGGCCGGATAGAGAAAGAAATATAACATCGCGACCGCAGCCAGAGAAATGAACGCAACCGCGATGCCCGCCCATCTGCCGCGTGCGGCAGATGCGTGCAGGATGGGCAAAGGCGTCAACATCACCAGGAGCCCGCTGAGATAGAGGGCCACTGCGATGAGCGACGACAGCGCGATGCTTCGTGCTGTTCTAGCGAAAGCCACCTATCACCTCACGCCATCTGGGTCTGAGTTGCCGTGAACGGGACGAGCGCCAGTATGCGCCCGCGCTTTATCGCTTCCGTGACGCAGCGCTGATGGCCCGCGCAATTCCCGGAGATGCGGCGCGGAACGATCTTGCCGCGCTCGGTCACAAAGGATGTGAGCAGCTTCACGTCCTTGTAGTCGATCGTGAGCTTGCGATCCGCGCAGAAACGGCAGACGCGCGGGCGGCTCAGCATCCTGCCCTTTTTCTTGAAGCCCTTGCCGTCGCGGTCCTTGCCCTTCTTGTCCTTGTCCTTGTCCCTGTCCCTGCCGAAGCCCCTTCCCTCTCCATTTCCGAATCCGTATGCCATGGCTTATTCCTCCTCTGCTTCAGCAGCGACATCGTTCTCGCGAGCGCCCTGGGGTTTCGCCTCTCCAACCTCTGCCGGACGGGTCTCACCTTCGAGCGACGGCTGCACTACGGCATCCTCTCCGCGCGCAACTATCTCGGCAGCACGGGCCTCCACATCCACGTCCTCGTTCTTAAGGACCGTCAGGAAGCGCAGGATGTTGTCGTCGAGCCGCATGTTGCGCTCCAGATCAGTGACAACAGAGCCGGTCGACGTGTAGTCGAGGCAGGTGTAGATGCCCTTCGTCTGTTTTGCGATTGGATACGCGAGCGAACGGCGGCCCATGTTCTTGGCGAAGAAAAGCCGGCCCTGGTGCTTCTCTATCAGGCCCTTCAGCCGTTCGTTGATCTGTTTCTGAGTAGACTCAGGCAGATCGGGTTTGGTGATAAAAACAGTCTCATACTCCTTCATGATTCCTCCTCTCGGGTCATTTGTGAAGCCCCGGCACTATGCCGGGACTAAGGAGTTGTGCGATCGTACGACCGCATAATCTCTGGTTTTCAATGGTACTTCTGCTGTGCCTTTGCAAGCCCTTCGCTGATTATCATCTCCACTGCATCAGCCGCGCGCATTATCGCTTCGGAGATCGTTTCCTGCTCCTGCTCCGTGAATGGCGCGAGTACGTAGTTGGCTCCATCCATCCCCACCGGCGGTCTGCCTATCCCTATTCGAACCCTCGTGAAATCGCCGGTGCCTGTCGTCTCCATTATCGATCGCACACCGTTGTGACCGCCGTGCCCCGCAGCCCTCGCCAATTTCATGCGCCCGAGATCTATATCCAGATCGTCGTGCACTACTATCAGTGAATCCGCACCCAGCCTGTAATATCCGAGGAGCGGGCCAACCGATTCTCCCGAGAGGTTCATGTAAGTCTCGGGTTTCGCAAGCAGCACCGATTCTCCATCTATCGAGCCGCTTCCGATGAGCGCGCCGAAGGAGCGCTTTCGCATTTCGATTCCGTGCCGCCGCGCCAACTCGTCGAGGGTCAGAAACCCGACGTTGTGACGATGCCGCGCGTAGGTTCGGCCTGGATTTCCAAGCCCGGCGATGAGTTTCACAGTGCCTATGCCTTCTTGCCCTTGCCCTCGGCAGCAGGCGCTGCCGCTGCTGCTGGTGCCGCTGCAGCCGGCGCCCCAGGAACCGCTGCTGCTGCACCCTCTGCAGGCACGGCGCCCTCGACGGGAACGCCCTCTGCAGATACGGCAGCCACAACCGCAACCTCTTCCTTGGCGGGCGGCACGACCGCGACTATCGGATAATTGACCGCGTGCGGGAACTCCACTCCCTCCGGGAGGGCGATCTCGTCCGCGTGTATGCCGTCGCCGATCTTGAGCGCGGTGATGTCGATCGTGATCTTGTCCGGGATGTTGTTGGGCAGCGCGCGAACCTCGAGGGTGCGGCGGGACTGCACTACGACGCCGCCTTCCTTCACGCCTTCCGCGGCGCCAGTCAGATCTATCGGCACCTCGATGAGGAGCTTTTCGTCGAGGCTGATCGCCTGGAAGTCCACGTGCGAGAACTCGCGGCGGAACGGATCCGCCTGGTAGTCGCGAATAAACGCAAGCCCGGAATCGCCGCCCTTTATCGAGAGGTCGATCATCACGTTCATGCCGGACTTGGTCTTCACGATGCGATCCAGCTCGCGCCTGTCGATCGAGATCGTGAGCGGCTTCACCTTTCGCCCGTAGAGCACCGCCGGTACGCGGCCTGCGTCGCGCATCCTGTTGGCCGCTCCTTTGCCGGGAGCCCGCATCTCTGCAATCATAGATACCCGTTCCATAACCTTCTCCTTCCTTTCGCGTTTATAAAAAGAGCGACGACACCGAATCAGCGTCGTGTATCCTGCGGATAGCCTCGCCCAGGAGGCAAGCCACGGAGAGCACCTTTATCTTCTTGCACGCCGCAGCGTTCTGCTTAAGCGGGATAGTGTCCGTCACGATCAATTCCTCGATCATCGACTCGTTGAGTCGCTCGATGGCCGGGCCCGAGAGCACGCCGTGAGTGCCGCACGCGCAGACGCTCGCCGCGCCGTTCCCCATGAGCGCCTCGGCGGCCTTCACCATCGTGCCACCGGTATCTATTATGTCGTCGACTATCACCGCGTTGCGGCCCTGCACGTCGCCGATGATGTGCATGACCTCGCTGACATTCGGCCTGGGGCGCCGCTTGTCGATCATTGCCATCGGCGCGTCAACGAGTTTTGCAAAGGAGCGCGCGCGCTCGGCGCCGCCCGCATCCGGGGCCACCACCACGACATTATCCTTCTGGAAGCGCTCCCTTATGTAGTCGATGAGCACCGGCTTCGCATAGAGGTGATCCACTGGAATATTGAAGAATCCCTGGATCTGGCCGGCGTGCAGCTCCATCGTGAGCACGCGGTCGGCGCCCGCGGACGTTATGAGGTCAGCAACCAGCTTCGAGCTGATCGGGGTGCGGGGGCTCACCTTCCTGTCCTGCCTTGCGTAGCCGTAGTACGGTATCACCGCGGTGATGCGCTCTGCCGACGCGCGCTTGAGCGCATCGATCATGATGAGCATCTCCATGATGTTCTCATTCGCGGGGTACGAGGTCGACTGGATCACGAATGCATCGGCGCCGCGCACGTTCTCCTCGATCTCAACCCAGGTCTCGCCGTCAGAAAAACGGGTCACGGTCGCGGCGCAGAGCTTGCGCTTGAGGTACGTCGCAATCGCTTCCGCGAGCGCCCGATTTGAATTTCCGGCCAACAGCTTGAGGTTGTTGTTGCCGAACATATGGCCTCTTCCCGCTAAATGACCGCCGTTAACTTTTCACTTTCAACTTTAAACTTTCCACTGCCTTCAATGCTGGGGCGGGAGGATTCGAACCTCCGATGCCAGATCCAAAGTCTGGTGACTTACCGCTTGTCGACGCCCCAAAAATCGCCACGCGTCTTGCGGCCAGTCAGCTATTTTCTTTGTCAATATCAGCTTGCTGGCTTGACTGGCCTGACTCGCCTGACTCGCTTTGCTGGCAGCTTCGGTACGCACTGAGCACACTCGATTCGATCGCGTTTCTGAGCTCCGAGCAGAGCGGGTGCGCTGTATCGCGGTAAGTGCCGTCCTTGCGCTTCTTGGAGGGCATCGCCACAAACAGACCCTTGGAGCCGGCGATGATCTTCACATCCCGCACCACGAAGCAGTTATCGAAGGTGATCGTCGCGTATCCCTTGAGCTTGTCCTCTTCCACCGGAAAAACGCGCACGCCCGTGATCTCCATCATAGCCTCCGCAAGAGACCACCCACAATTTCACGCGCATTCTCACGCGCGCTCGGCCGCAAAGATCCGCCACCTTCTATTTTCCAGCCGCTCACGCGCTCTATCGCGCGCCGCGATATCGACAAAGGCGCCAAAAACCGTCGGCCCGCTACCAGACATCAGCGCGCCCGCAGCACCAGCGCCCATCAATGCGCCCTTTATCACCTCGATCTCCGGATGTGCGGGAATTGTCACCCGCTCAAGATCGTTATGGAGGGATGCTAAAACGTCGCTAACTCCCTGAAAAAGCGGGCGGACCCTAGCACCGCAGAGTTTTACAGTCAACTGCAAATCCCATTGACTGTAGACCCAGGGGGTAGATACCGCGAAGCCAGGATTAATTAACAGAAACGAAAGGTTGGGAAAGGATTCGTAAGGTGTCACGCGATCACCTATCCCCTCGACATATGCAGGCCTGTGATGACAGAAAAAAGGGACGTCAGCGCCAAGAGTTACGCCGATTTCCGCGAGGCCCTCAGGGGACAAGCCAAGGCCCCACAGCTCATTTAGGCCGCGCAGCACGGAAGCCGCATCGCTCGATCCGCCGCCAAGACCGGCGGCAACAGGTATCCTCTTCCTGAGTTCTATCCGCACGCCGTCACTGCGGCCGGAGGCCTCGAGCATGGCGCTGGCAGCGCGACACGCGAGATTCTTGTCGCCGTGCATGCCTGCGTCAGCGGAGCCGTCGACTGAGAGCTCGACACCCGAAGGTATCGAGGTGAGAGTGATTTCGTCGCAGAGGGTAAGCGGCACCATGACCATCTCGAGATCGTGATAACCGTTCGGCCTGCGGCCGACAACCCGCAGGATCGTATTCACCTTTGCAGGCGCCTTTATGACGATATTTCGCATGACGTGAGTGCTATCCCAAAACCAGGGAGAAATTCCAAGCAGTAAATGATGTAGGGGCTTACCTCGGGCCGTTAGGGCCGCCCGAACCGCCCGCGCCGCCGTCGGCAGGCGCTGCGGACGCGGCAACCGGATCAAACGCTACGATGTTCAACCAACGCGTCGCATTTTTCCCAGGCGTCTCCCACCACCGGTCGGTGACGGCCACATAGACGATCCCCGACTCGTGCACTGCTATGGCGCCGAGGTCGTGGCCTATCTCGATGGGGCCTAGGAGGATCGTGGGGCTGTCGGGGTTTGAGATATCCAGGATGACGACCTTGCCGCTCTTGACGCTGGCGGTCCCGTCATCGAAGCTGACGTAAGCCCTGTTCCCGCGGATATCGATGCCGCGCACCTCTCCATAGTTTCCGAGGTCGATTGTGCCGGCCACTGTTTTGCCCTGTATGTCCACGATGAGGATAGTCGATAATTTCGATCCGCTCCCGCCTGCCACTACGGCATATTTCTTGTCCGCGGTGAGTGCCAGCTCAGAAAGCGGGGCTGCGGACGGCACGCCGAGGTCGATCCTGTTGCCGCCTATTGCCGCCGCCGGATTCAAGCTCGTCGTATCCACGACGTCGAGCGAGGCGTTTGGAAGCTGGAAGCTCATCGAGCCGCCGCTGGTGTTGAGCTGAATCGCATGGATGTCGTCGAGCATGGCCGATGCAGTCGGGCCTTTTCCCGAAGTCATGGTGGCGATCCTCGTCTGCACGTAGTTCACGTTGAAATTTTCGCTGCCCATGAAGACGGTGGAGATGAACTCGCCGTTGCGCGTGGCGCTTTCGGAAGTTGGTATGAAGACCTTATTCCCCACCATTAATGCGCTGTACATGCCGTCGAGCGGAATAACCATGGCGCCGCCCTGGTAATCCGCCTTGCCTATCGGGCTCACAGTCGCCTTGTCATTCTGGGTCGCATCCAGATACGCGATTCCGCTCCTTACGAAGGTGCCTCCGTCCTGCTGGCTGCACTCAAGGTTAAAAGGGACGATGTGCGAGCCGTTTGCGAGCTCCACGATCTGCGCCGAATAGATCTTACCGTCTGCGCCGCATTCCGAATAGAGTTTGGAGGCAGTGCCGATATCGCTCTGATCCTTGATTGCGGGGACAACGGACTTCATCGGATCGCCGGCGTTGAGGTCGATTCTTCCCATGCGGTTGACGACGCTGCCGCACATGAAGGTGATCGAATTGTCCTTCATGTCCAGGTCCACGACCGAACAATCGACCGCGCCGTATTTCGGACTTGCGAAGAGGCCGTTGAAGCCGGGGCGAATTGATGGATCGGGTCCGGCATCCGCTTCAGCTTCCGCTTCCGGAGCCGCGTCGCCCTGCGTGCCGCCAGTGCCGTCGGTGCCGGAATCCTGGGTCGGATGGACCACCGGAGAGCCGCCGTCATCGCTGCCGCACCCGATCGCACAACCGCTCAGGGAGACCAGCCCCGCAAAACCCATGACGCCCAACGTATTCGAATTCATGCCCGCCCCCTTCTGGAGAAAGAGGCACGCGGGAGCCCCCTCCCGGCCGCGAGCCATTCATTATATATATATGATCGACAGCATGGCCAATATGTTGCGTGTTTTTTTTGGCCATACCCGGACGCACAGGCAAGCAGACCCTAACAGCAAAGCGTTCGACCATTCAACCCTTTTTGCGCAGGCGGTCGAGAGTCGTCCGACAGCGGAAAATATATGTTTTTCTTGCATTAATTACCCCCGTTCACTAAATAACTTCGTCTACTGACATGAAATCTATCCTCTCAATCGTCCTGGCAGGCGGTGAAGGGGAGCGCCTGAGGCCCCTTACGAACGACCGCGCAAAACCGGCGGTGCCGTTTGGCGGGCATTACCGGATCATCGACTTTGCCCTCTCGAACATCGTCAACTCCGGGCTCTACCGGATACTGGTGCTCACGCAGTTCAAGTCGGACTCTCTTTTGCGCCACATGAAGAAGGGCTGGTACCTGCCCCCCCTCCTCGATCAGTTCATCGATGCGGTGCCGGCGCAGATGCGCATCGGCAAGCACTGGTACAAAGGGAGCGCGGACGCCGTATTCCAGAACCTGCACCACGTCTGGAACGCCAGGGCGGACACGGTCTGCATCTTCGGCGGCGATCACATCTACAGGATGAACGTTCGGCACTTTCTCGACTTCCACGAGGCACACAATGCCGACGTGACGGTGTCGGTCATACCCCATCCGCGCAGCGATGCCTCTTCCTTTGGAGTCGTCTCCGTGGATAAGGGCTGGCGCATCACCGACTTCCAGGAAAAACCCGCGAACCCGGCGCACGTGCCGGGAGACCCCAAACGCGCGCTCTGCTCGATGGGGATGTACGTGTTCAAGGCCGATGTTCTCGCGGATGCGGTGACACGGGATGCGGATGATGAGGGCTCTTCGCACGACTTCGGCAAGGACATCCTGCCCGCACTCTTCAAGAAAAAGAAGGTCATGGCTTATAACTTCCTGGAAAATCCGGTGCCGGGTTCGACGCGGCAGGAGTCCGGCTACTG
>JBBAAC010000053.1:0-13242 GCA_041658465.1 bacterium
TCGCGGTGCTCAAACGCGGCGGCACGTTCACTGCCTTCGGCATACCGTCCAAGCCCGTGCAGATAGATATGGCGGAGGAGATGATATTCAAGGCCGTTAAGATCATCTCGATCAACGGCAGGAAGATGTTTCAGACGTGGTACGAGGTCGCGAACCTGCTCGGCTCAGGCCGCGTGGACGTGAAACCAGTGATCACGCACGAGATGCCGCTGGCAAAGATCGACGAGGCGATGGCCATGCTGAATGCTAAGGAGATCAAGGCGGGGAAAATCGTCTTGAAACCGTGACTAGTGAATGGTGACTGGCGGTAAAATTCAAGATCTACCCCACCCTTGCCCTCCCCTTACAAAGGGGAGGGGATGTCCCCTCCTTTGTAAGGAGGGGCTAGGGGAGGTAGATCCTGTCATTCACGCCAGTCACAAATCACCAGTCACCAGTCACGATTGGAGGACTTATGTTCAACGCACTCAAGCCCATTCTTGAGAAAGAATTAGAGGACATTAAAAAAGAGGGCCTCTGGAAAGAAGAGTGGGAGATCCTCTCTCCGCAGGGCGCCACGATCAAGGTGGCAGCCGGCACGGTCATCAATTTTTGCGCCAATAATTACCTGGGGCTCGCGGATAACGCCGATGTCGTGAAGGCCGCGAAGGATGCGATGGACCGCTACGGTTTTGGCACCGCGTCGGTACGCTTCATCTGCGGCACGTTCGATATCCATTGCTCGACCGAGCGCGCGATTGCGAAGTTCTTCGGCACGGAGGACGCGATACTCTATTCCTCATGCTACGAGGCGAACGAGGGCCTGTTCGAGACGATCCTCACGGAGCAGGACGCGATCATCTCCGATCAGCTCAATCATGCGTCGATCATCGACGGAGTCAGGCTGTGCAAGGCAAAGCGCTTTCGCTATCTCAATTCGGATATGGCTGACCTCGAGGCGCGCCTCAAGGAGGCGGATGCCGCGGGCGCGAGGCTCAAGCTCATCGCCACGGACGGCGTCTTCTCGATGGACGGTTATATCGCCAGGCTGGAGGGGGTCTGCGACCTGGCCGAGAGATACAACGCGCTCGTAATGGTAGACGACAGCCACGCGACCGGATTCGTGGGCAAGACCGGCCGCGGCACGCCGGAGCATTGCGGCGTCATGAAGCGGGTCGACATCATCACGAGCACCATGGGCAAGGCCATGGGCGGGGCAGCCGGCGGCTTCACCACGGGCCGGCATGAGCTCGTCGAGCTCCTTCGCCAGCGCTCCAGGCCGTACCTCTTCTCAAACGCGCTTCCGCCAATGATCTGCGCGGCAACGCTCGCGGTGCTTGAGATGCTGGGTAAGACCACGTCGCTGCGCGACCGGTTGGAGGAGAACACCGGATACTTCCGCTCGGAGCTCAAGAAGGCGGGCCTCAAGGTCCTCGAGGGCACGCATCCGATAACGCCCATCATGTTCGGCGATGCGAAACTCGCCGCGGACGTGGCGAGGGATATGCTGGCCGAGGGCATCTACGTGAAGGGATTTTCCTATCCGGTCGTGCCCAAGGGCGCGGCGAGGATACGCTGCCAGGTCTCCGCGGTGCACACCCGCGAGCATCTGGACAAGACGGTCGCCGCATTCAGCAAAGTCTGCCGCAAACATGGGGCGCTATAACGCGCATCGGTTCTCCCTCGCAAGCCGACACCGTGCCACACAGTACGCGGTGACCCGCGGCTGGCATCTCGCAAACCGACACGGAGTTGAGCTCAGATCATAAGACTAACGGTGGATTTCCAGCCTATGCGGTCCCCATTGCTCGAAGCCTGCCTGCCTGCCGGTAGGCAGGCCGCGGGTCACCGCTTGCTCTGTGCCGTTTTCGATATGCGGAAGTGGCACGTAGTAAGCGGGGTTCCCCCGTTTATCGTGAAGCAATGGGGACCGCGATGGCAGGTGATTCGCCGTTAGCCTTATAAGCTGATCCAGACTCGGTGTCGGCTTGCTGAGCGATGAACGGGGGTGCCCCGCGCACTTCTTGGCACGGAGCCAGCCGCAGGTCGCCGCGTACTGTGGCACGGTGTCGGCTTGCCCGCCTGCCGGCCGGCGGGCAGGCGAGATGATGGACTGGGGACCCCGCTTTCGCAGTGGCGATGGACTACGTTGGGCTGTCGCGTTCTCCGGCACAGTATCGGCAGGATGACATGTTCGATGTCATTTTCCCCACAGCAATTGCCAGAATGGTTTTTCGAGCACGATGAGCTTCACGTCCATCCGCGTAAGCCTGTGCAGCTCGGCGGGGAGGGCGGAGGCATCTATCAAGGCCGTCGATGACGATGGGTCTATGGAGAGAAGTCGCACCCGCGCCTGGATATTGCCCTTTGCGGGATCAAGAATCTCGACCGAGATTTCGGATAGATCCGCGACGCGCTGAAGCTTCTCCGGGCTGAGAGATATCAGTAGCCGATCTTCCTGAGACCATTGCGCGGAGCCGGATATCGCAATCGTTTGTCTGTGGGCGCTGAGATAATAGAGGCCGACCGCTGCGAGCGTCATGACCGCAAGGCCTACGGCGATTACCGCGCGAACGCGCGAGCGGAGATCTTTCGAGGAGAAGCTGTCTATCAGGTTGTCGAATATGTCTTTCATCCGCACCTCATTTGCTGCTTTGTGCCAGCAGGTCCTCCGAAATCACGATCGCTCCGCTTTCAGTGCCGCGCAAATCGCAGATGCGCTTCAGCGTGAGCAGGAGTTCCTCGGGTGTCTTGAAGAGCTTCTTGGTTACCGATGTGCCGACGAAGAACAGATCCTCCGCCGCGAGCGGACAGAATATCTCGTCTTGAGCGGCCCTGGGAAGCGTCGCCAGCATGCGCTTGAAGAAGAGGTCGAGCTGGGCCGAGTCGATCTCGGGCAGGAGCAGGAGGATCGTGTCGCCGTCGAGGATCGCGCAATTGTCGCCCATGCGCATGCTTTTCTTGAGGAGCATGTCCACCGCTTCCATGTACCGCTCCGCCTCCGGCTGCCCGTAAGTATCTGCTATGTCGGAGAAGGAACGCACCTTGCACAGCGCGATGCAGAAACGCGAGCTGTAGCGCGAGGCCCGCTCCAGCTCAAGCCCCAGCTGCTGGCGAAGCATTGCGAGCCCGCCGAACTGCCTCCAGTAGAATTTGTAGAACGCGCCGCGTTTCTCGAAGAGCGTTTCGAACTGGCCCTCCTCCACGAACCTCCCGTCGTCCAGCACCAGGATGTTGTCCGCGGATTTTATCGTGGAGAGGCGGTGGGCGATCACGATCACCGTCTTTGAGGTGCGCAGATGCGAGATCACTTCATGTATGCGGAATTCGCTCTCCGCGTCCAGCGCGGAGGTCGCCTCGTCGAATATGATAACTGCGGGGTTGCGCAAAAGCGTGCGAGCGATGGCGATGCGCTGCCGCTGGCCGCCGGAGAGCTGGCCGCCGCCGACGCCTACAGGAGAATCGTAGCCGCCGGGCAGGCGCACGATAAAGTCGTGCGCTCCTGCCTGCTGCGCCGCACGCATGGCATCCCCCCGCTGCATCCCCTCGTTGCCGTAGAGAATGTTTTCTATGATAGTGCCGTCGAAGAGTGTGGTGTCCTGCGTGACGATCCCGATTCGCTCCCTGAGCTCGTGGATGCGCACCTCGGATATATTCTGGCCGTCCACGAGTATCATGCCTGCGGTTGGGTCGAAGAAGCGCAGCAGGAGATTGACGAGCGTAGTCTTTCCGCTGCCGGACGATCCCACGATTGCCGTCACCCTGTTCGGAGGGAAATGCACTGCTACGTCGTGCAGCACCTCCTCGTCGGGCGCATACGCGAATGAAAGGTTTGACGTGGCCACATCGCCTTGCTTGAGCGAGAGGTGGCCCGCGGATCGGTCTATGTCTTCCTCGGACGGCTGCTCCAGGACCTCGTTTAGCCTGCGCATGGAGACCATGTTGGTCTTCCATTCCGTGAACAGGCCTATGAACGCGCGGATCGGCCCCTCCAGCTGCTCCAGGTAGAGCATCAGGGCCACGATCTCTCCAATGGAGAGCTGCCCCCGCACCACCTGATAGCCGAGATACCAGGTGAGGAATACGCTCCACATCTGCAGCGTGATGGAGTTCGTGAAGGTCTGTATCACCTCAAGCAGCCTGCCCTTGACCGCGACGCGATAGCGACGGCGTATGAGTGCGGAAAACGAGAGCGTCTCGCGGCGTTCCTGGCCAAAGGCCTTGATCGTCTTTATGTTGGCGAGCCGCTCGCTGGCGCGGCTGTAGATGTCGGAGTCCGCCTCGATGGTTTCCGCTCGCACGCGGGCGCGGCGCCCCGAGTAAAAGCTCGCCTCCGCCACATAGAGTGGTACCGACACGAGCGCCAGCAGGGTGAGCCACGGATTGATCGACAAAGCGATGAAGAGGATGATGATGAACCTGCCGCCGTCGATGATCGTCGTGGGAAGGATGTTCGCGACTATGCCCACCGTGTTGTAGACGTCATCGGTTATGCGGATGAGCAGATCGCCGGACCTCTTCTCCTGGTGAAAGCGCAGCGGCAGGCACTGTATCGCGTGGAAGACGCGCTCGGTGAGCGTCGCCGTGGTTTCCTGGTTCACGTATATCTGGAGGTAGTCGGAGCAGACGCTCAGGAAGAAGTATATGAAGTAAACCGCGACTATCGCACCGATCGTAGTGTTGAGCAGCGCAAGGTCCCGGTACGGGTACGCGTAGTCGAACAGTACCCTCGTGAAGAGGGGGGCGGTCAGCCCCATGACCGTCATGCCGATGTCGAAGAGGATCGAGATGAGGAAGACGCCGATATAGGGCTTGAGTAGAGCGTGATATTTCTGCAGGACCCTGATGTCTTCCATGGAATTGGACGAATATTACAGATGACCTGCAAATTCTGCAAGATACAAACGAATCGATGCAGAGATGTATTGCCAAATGTGCGATTTTTGAATTAATGGACACCTCTGAAAACCTATTTGAAGTCATGTCATTCCCGCATGTTCTTAGCGGGAATGACAATGACAAAATTGGGGTTTTTAGAGGTGCCCTGATGGCAGCTGGAGGATCTGCATGGGGAATACGACGGTATTTTACGATGACCTCTGCACCTACCACGAGATGGGGTATCTTCACCCTGAATCTCCCAGGCGTCTGCTCTCGGTGAAAGAAGTGCTGGATGGAGACGGGATCGGCCGCGAGCTGGCGAGACTCGGACCCCGTGACGCTACCGAAGGCGAGATCGCGCTGATCCACGACGAGAATTACATAAAGCGCATCAAGGCAACGGATGGCGGCGAGCTCGTTGCCCTCGATCCTGATACCAGCGCCAATGCATACACGTGGAAGGCGGCCCTGCGCGCGGCGGGAGGAACGCTCGCGTGCGTCGATTCCGTGTTCAAGGGAAAGGCGAGGAATGCCTACGCCTTCGTGCGGCCGCCCGGGCATCACGCTGAGCGCGCGAGGGCCATGGGCTTCTGCATATTCAACAACATCGCGATCGCAGCGGAGTCGCTCATCAAGGGAAAAGGCCTCGGCCGCGTGGCGATCATCGACTTCGACGTGCATCACGGCAACGGCACGCAGCATGCCTTCTATCGAAGGGGCGACGTCTTCTTCGCTTCGCTCCATCGCTTCCCGTTTTACCCCGGGACCGGCGCTCTGGACGAGACGGGCGAGGGCGAGGGAAGGGGGGCTACCCTGAACGTGCCGCTTCATGCGGGCGCTGACGACGACGATCACCTCCGCGCGCTCTGCGACACGATCATCCCCGAGGTGGAGCGCTTTGCGCCGGAGTTTCTCCTCGTTTCCTCGGGCTACGATGCCCATGTGAGGGACCCGCTGGGCGGCATGCGCGTCACCACGGACGGCTATCGCCGGATGATGCGCTCGCTCGTGGAACTCGCCGATGATTGCTGCAATGGGAGACTCGTCGTTGTGCTCGAGGGCGGGTACGACCTCGCGGCGCTCAGGGAATGCACGGAGGCCTCTCTGGAGGCGATGGTAGAGGGTTGATGCCTACTTCAGAATCAAGGAGGGTGAGATGAAAAAAATTATAGCGTGCGCGGCGGTCGTAATGTTCGTTCTGACTCTGGGCTGCAGATCGGGCATCGCGCAGAACAAGGCGCCGGCAAAGGCGCAGGAAAAGGGGAGCGCCATGAGCTCTACGCAGAAGAAGTGGGCTGAACCGACAAAGGCCGATGTGGATCCCGCAAAGAAATATATCGCCATCATCAAGACGAACAAGGGCACGATCGAATGCGAGATCTTTGCAAAGGACGCGCCTCTATCGGCGACGAATTTCAAATATCTGGCGGATGGCGGATTCTATAACGGTCTCACGTTCCACAGGGTCGAACCGGGCTTTGTCATCCAGGGCGGGGATCCCACTGCCACTGGCAGCGGCGGACCGGGCTACACGATTCCGGCGGAAATCGGCCACAAGCACCTGCAGGGTGCGCTCGCATGGGCGCGCACGGGCGATGCCGTGAACCCGGAGCGCCGATCGAGCGGCTCGCAGTTCTACATCACGCTCAAGCCGACGCCGTTCCTCGACGGCGCATATACGGTCTTCGGCCAGACGATCAAGGGCATGGATGTGGTGGAGAAAATCCAGCGCGGGGACAAGATCGAATCCGTCACGGTCAAGGCGGAGTGATTCGAGGGTTGAAAATTATTTCGCGGTGTTTCCATTGGCGGACCGCGCGTTGACGGCTTGCGCAGCTTGCGCGCAGGCGTTCGGATAACCGCCCAGACTCAGCCAGCAGATTTGCGCCCACGCGGAAGAATTGCTGGGCTGGGCCGCGACAACTTTGCGGAAATACGAAAACGCCGTTTCGCTGTCGTTCATGTAGGCATAGTGAAGCCCCAGACCATAAAGGGCCAGCGTGTTGTGCGGAGCAACGGCTTCGACGTTCTTGATGGGCGCCGTAGGGCTGGCGCTCATCTTCATAGAAGCGCCGTCCTGCACCATGCTTCTATTGTATAGGTACGTCGCGAAGAGATCAGCCTCGGTGCCTACGTAATATTTATTGTATGGCGAGCTGCGCTGCACGTCGATGATCTGCATGTCGGCAAAATAAACTGCGCCGTACGCCTCATCGCGAATCATGACTGCCGCATGAGGCGAGAGTACGTCATGCTCATCGACTTGCGGAATATCTATCGGGTACGCCTTCAATCCCATCCTGAGCGCGATGACATAGTACAACGCCTGAAATTCGGTGCAGCGCGCGAATCCCCGATCCAGCGCCTGATTGACGTCCGCTTCGGGTTCGGTGTGGTCTGCATAACGCAGTCCCAATCCGCCTTTATCCCTTGGCTCGCGCATTGCGTGCAGGATGATGTTGGCCCTGATGAAAGCCTGCGATGTCCCCGGCTTTGTCTTTGCCTCTTGCTTTGCCTGCGCCTCGACATTCTGAATAAAGCGCGAGATCAATTCTTCGTGGGCCGAATCAAAGACCCAGGGCGCGTCGCTCCCGAATTTGTTTGTGAAGAGCGTTGTCGCGTTTGGCGACGGACGACTCAGCAAGCTCTTATTCAGATAACCCTGCCACGTCTCGACGGACCCTAGGCGGCCATCGGCCCATCCCGGAATCGGCATAGCCCCGGCAGTCCAATAATTGATCCGTTTTTCTCCTGTATCAAACTTAGATGCATCGACATTCAGATCAGCGCACATTTGGCGACAGAGATCGGCCGCGATCGGATCTTGTGAGCGAAGGGATTCGCAGGTTAGTGTCATAGTATTGACGTGTGTCAGCCGCCGCGTGTCATACAATTGTCGATTCGTCTATGAAAATGTTGCGCGGAAAATCATAGTCATCGATGAATTTATAAATAACCCTCTAAAATCATATGGTTACAACGCATAGAAGGACGATGCGTTATCCAGCATCTCTCAAAAGAGGCGGGTATGATTCTTGCAATATAATGGGCAGGCAGTCCTTTCAACGATTTTTCTACGAATTGAGGAGGAGGGTATTATGGTAAAACCAGTCGAGGTAAAAGTATTGGGACTTACGATCAAGGAGGGAGATGACCTGGCGGGCAAAGCGAAATTGACCCCCGATGACAGGGTCAAGGGCGTCAGCGGAATGGAGATGAGCGGCTCTGAGTTTGTCGCGTTCGCAAATAAAATGGGTCGCAAAGATATACGGCTGGGGATGAGCTTTCAAGACCTCGGCTCTCTCTCTCGATTTGCGCCGGACGCGAAACAGGCCGCGGGTCTTCTTGCTCCGATCAGCGACCAGAATATTGATGCGCGTGCGCCGGAGCGACCGTCGTTCAAACAGTTCACATTTACTTTTGCGGATATTTCAGCGCAAAAGAGTTTTTCCGTGAAGGCGGATTCGGTCCGAGATGTGAATCCGGCCGACATACCGGCAAGGAGATGGCTCCAGAATCACGGCTACACATTACTGGGGAAACCGGACGACACCACTCTGATCGCTATTCAGACCGATAAATATGATGCGATGATCGATAAGATTCATGATGAGGCTGAAAGTCTGGGCCTTAATCCGGTGGTTGCAAAAGGGGAATTTGATAAACAGCATCCGACAGTACAGTGATGCGCCGGATTCACAAAAGGAGGCCCGGCAGGATGCATGCGTTTGATCTCCTTTTAGCGTGGTAAGGAATTTCTTCCTTCAGGCCGAAAAGACGACCGCATCGCACTTCCCATCGGGCCTTGTTGCCTGAAACAGCTTTTCAAGACCGCTAAACGTGCCCTTTGAACGACCGGGCAAGATGGTGGCCTATTCCAGATGAAATATGCCGCTGTTCCTCAGCGGCATTCATCCCTTGTGACCCCATCTTTTCCTCTTCCCATCCCTTCATCGCCAGCTCGCGCGCGCGCTCTTTTCTCTGGTTGCGCGCAGCGTGACCCTTAAAAATATTCGGGAAACGCATATAAGGACCTCCTTTTTTACAGACCTCAACCTCTGTATGAATTATAGCACCGTGCGGTGATGGAATGAAGCGGCCAACTGACAGGGAGGTAAAGCAGTTGTAAAATAAAGGGAGGATAACGATTTGGTATTAAAGGGTTTCTTATAGTCCTTCGCCGCCCCCGCGCTCATAATCCTCTTCAAAAAACTCGCCCGCGCGATCGGAGCCGCCGCGGGGCGCAGGGCCGGCGACGTTGGCGTGTGCGCCGGCGATAGCAGAGCCTCCTGTGAGAGAGGCCATCTTTTCCATCGGGAAACCGTCCGGCGTCGGGAAATCCTTTGCCTCCCAGGTCCCGATCGCGTTCTTCATGAAGTCCAGGAAGATCGGTGCCGCGATCGTCCCGCCCGTCGCGCCGTGGGCGATCCGCGTGATCTCGTCATAGCCTACCCACACGCCTGCAACCAGATCCGGGACAAAGCCTATGAACCAGCAATCGGTCTCGTCGTTTGTGGTGCCGGTCTTGCCTCCGGTCGGCTTCCCCAGCGGCTTGACGCGAGTTCCAGTGCCGCTTTCGACTACGCCCTTGAGAAGGTTGACCATGAGGAAAGCGGTCTGCGGCGTCATTACGTGTCCCGGCGGGATCGATGTGCCGTAGAGCGTCTTGATCTCGAGGTCGGTGAGGTTCAGCTTGTCTTTTTCGAGCCACTTGCGGTTCTGTTCGAATAGCGCCGTGTTGAGTTCATCCTCGGAGACCTGGCGGCCCTCCACCTTCTTGCCGGCCTCTGCCTTGGGCTCCTCCGCTGCGCCGGCCTCGACTTGCGCAGCAGGTGCCGGGGACTCGGTCGGAGTATCGGCAGATTCCAGCACGTTGCCCTTTGAGTCCTCGATCTTTGTTATGGCGATGGCGGGCATGAGCTTGCCGTCGTTGTCGAATACCGAATATGCCTGCACCATCTCGTAGAGATAAACGCTGTTTGCGCCAAGCGCCATGGAGAGGTACTTGCCGATGGGCGACGTCATGCCCATCTTGCGCTCATATGCCGTGAGATAGTGGGTGCCGATGTCGTAGGTGATCTTTGCTGTAGGGATGTTGCGCGAGAACTTGATCGCGTTCTGGAACGTGGTCGCGCCGTTGTAGTTGCCGCCGTAGTTCTTGGGAGCCCATGTCTGGCCGCGGCCGACGACGAAGACCACCGGCTCATCCATGAGGACGGTGTTGAACGTGTAGCCCTTGTCCAGCGCAGAGGAATATACAAAAGGCTTGAACGATGAGCCGGGCTGGCGCAACGCCTGCGTCGCGCGATTGAACTCGCTCTTTTCAAAATCAAATCCGCCGATCATCGCCTTGATGTAACCTGTGTGCGGATCCTCCGCCATGAGGGCGCTCTGGATCTGCGGATCCTGCGTGAGGTCGAACTGCCCGTCGACCCGCGGCCGCACAAACACCACGTTTCCTATAGCCAGAGCCTGCTCCGGTTTTGTTATGTAGTTGCCGTTTTCAGCCCCGAGCCACGCCTCGGAATATGCGTGAGCCCACTTCATGCCTTCGAGCGGTATTGCGCCGGCGATGTTGCCGACCTGCACCTGGGCCGATGTGCCGGCGAAGCCCGTGACTACGGCCTTATACATCCTGTCGGGGGAAAGCGCTGCATTTGCAACCGTCTGCATGCCGCCCTTCTCAGGAGGCCACTGGATGACCTGCTGCCCTTCGTCTTCGATCTCCTTTGCCAACTGTTTTGCCCGCTCCGCTATCTTCTCCACGGGCACGCGCTCGAGCGGACCTCGCCATCCCTTCCTGTGGTCGAGCGACTCTATGCCGCGGCGGATCGCCATGTTCGCCATGCGCTGCATCGGCATATCCACGGTGGTGTAGATCTTGAGTCCCTTGTGATAGAGAACTTCGTCGCCGTACTTCTCTTTGACGAGTCTTCGCACGTGTTCGGTAAACCATGCGGCGTCAGGATCATCGAATGCGCGGTCCGTGCCGGCGACGAATATGGGGAACTTCTCCTCCAGCGCTTTCTTCGCCTCGTCCTCCTTGACGTGTCCCTCATCCACCATGCGGCGGAGCACGTGCTGCTGCCGTTTGCGCGCCTCTGCAGGGTTTATCACCGGCGAGAAATTCGTGGGGGCGGTGGGGAGACCCGCGATGAGCGTGATCTGCGCGAGCGAAAGCTCACCCAGCGGCTTGTGGTAATAATTGCGGGCCGCAGCGGCAACGCCGTAGGCGCGATTGCCGAGATAGATCTGATTGAGATACAGCGTGAGGATCTGCTCCTTGTTGAGATAGCGCTCGATCCGGGTGGCCAGGATCGCTTCCTTGATCTTTCGATCCATGGTGCGCTCGCGCGTGAGAAGCAGGGATCGAGTGATCTGCTGGGTGATGGTAGAGCCGCCCTGTTTCACGGATCCTGCGCGCAGATTTTCCACGAACGCGCGCGCGATCGAGCGCATGTCCACGCCCTTGTGCTCGAAGAAGCGCGAATCCTCGGAGTCGACGAAGGCCTGGTAGACCGGCTTCGGGAACTCATTGAAGGGGAGGTAGAAGCGGCACTCGATCCAGAACTCGCCGATCTTGGAGCCGTCGCTCGCGAACACCTCGCTGATGACCGGCGGCTGATAGTCCTCGAGCGTCATTATGTCGGGCAGATCGCGCGCAAAATAAAAGTAGATCGCGAGGAAAGAGACCGTGGAAAAGATGATGATGCCGGCCACTATGCTGAACACGAGTTTTATTAGGCGCAGGCTGTCGCCCACAAGTACGAGACACCGGGTGAGGAAAGGGGAGTGCATCGTGTAGACATTCTCCTGGTATTATAGAGACGCAACTCGCATGTGCGAGGGAGGGGATTTGAACCCCTATGAGATTGCTCTCACTAGCTCCTGAGGCTAGCGCGTCTGCCGTTCCGCCACCCTCGCAAAAAACAGGGGCGCTCGTACCACGCACCCGGGTATAGATCAATGATTTTTTTGGGATTTTCCCGGAAAGCTACTCCGCTTCGGCCTCTTCCTCAAAGGGATTCAACTCGTCCTCCTCAAAGAGTATGGCGCCGCAGTTTGGGCAGGTCGAGTCGCCCCCCACGAACTGGCCGCAATTGGGGCAGGTCTCAGGGTTGTCGAAACCGAGTTCATCGAGTCGAGGCATGGGGTTCACCTCCATAAAGGCGAGACAGGCGAGACAAGCGTAAGTCACTCCGTGTTTTCAAAGGGACACCTTGTTTTTCACACTTGTCTCGCGTGACTCGCGTTTCTCGCCTGTCTCGCATTGTCAGCTATTTTTTATATGCGTCCCGGTCTTTCCGCGCAAAGCAGCGAGACATCTAGGTATGGAGGTGATGATCGCCTCTTTGCCCCCGCCCCGCAAGAACTGCAGGCATGCCTCGATCTTCGGCCGCATGCTGCCGTCCGCAAACTCGCCGTGATCGAGGTGCTTCATAAGCTCATCGAGCGTGACATTTGAAAGTGCGCGCTGGCTCTGCGTCCCGAAGCCTGCGTAGGCGTATTCGACGCCGGTCATGATCACGAGCGTGTCGGCGCCTACTTCGTTTGCGAGGAGCGCGCTGGTGAGGTCCTTGTCGATCACCGCCTCGATGCCGTAATACATATTGTGACGGTTGAGCGCCACCGGGATTCCGCCGCCCCCGCCGCAGATCACGATGAAACCGCGTTCGAACATCGCCTTTATCGGCTCCGCCTCGAGCACGCGCACGGGCCTGGGGGAGGGAACCACGCGGCGAAAGCCCCGGCCTGCGTCCTCGCGCATGGTCCAGCCGCGGCCGGCCATGAGTTCCTTGGATTCCTGCTCGGAGTAGAACATGCCCACGGGCTTTGAAGGGTTCTCGAACGCCGGGTCGTGCGCGTCCACGAGCACCTGCGTGATCGCGGTCACCACCGGCAGCTTCACGCCGCGCTTTCTCAAGCTGTTGCAGAGCACCTGCTGGATCATGTAGCCCATGCCGCCCTGCGTGTCAGCGCCGCACACGTCCATGGGAAGGGGATATACGGAGCGGGACGCGATCTCGCTGCGCAGGATAGCGGCGCCGACCTGGGGGCCGTTTCCGTGGGTCACGAGGATGCGGTCGAACCCGTTTATCACGAGTTCGGCCACGTGCTCCATGCTCTCTATCGTGGAATAGAACTGCTCCTGTATTGTGCCCCTCAGCCCTGGCTTACTGATGGCGTTTCCGCCCAGCGCTATGAGGAGGCCGCCCTTCTTGGCCATGATACCTCCTGAGGCGGGGGCTATATGGGAGGCCCTGGCGGGCGTCAAGGTGAAATAAAGCGAAATAAAGAGGGGGTTTAGCCTGTTTACAGTGGTTACTGCCTGATCTTCCATACGGTGATCAAAAATCGATCTGAGGCGATGGTACTGCGAGA
>JBBAAC010000054.1:0-13241 GCA_041658465.1 bacterium
AGAGCCTGTGCATCTTCTCGGCGACCTCGCTGCTCTCCACGCCCACGATCACGCGGTCCGGTTTCATGAAGTCGTTTACCGCATCGCCCTCCTTCAAAAACTCCGGGTTGGACGCGACGGCGAGGAGTTTTGCGGGATCCATGCCTCGGCGCAAAATGCCGTCCGCGATCTTCTCCTTCACTCGCATGGTGGTGCCTACCGGCACGGTGCTCTTTGTCACGACGATCGCGGGATGATCGAGAAGCTCGCCAATCTGCCCTGCAACTCCGAGCACGCTCGTGAGGTCTGCGCGCCCGTCGCCGCCCGGCGGGGTGTCCACGGTGATGAAGCAGACCTCGGCATCGCGAAGGCCCTCGGCGAGATCCGTGGTGAAGAGTATGCGGCCCTCGTCGATGTTGCGGCGGACCACCTCCTCCAGGCCGGACTCGTATATCGGTATGTGATGTTTCTTCAGCGACGCGATCTTTGCGGCGTCTTTGTCCACGCAAACAACCATATTGCCCACGTCGGCCAGACACGCGCCGCTCACGAGCCCAACATAGCCAGTACCTATCACGCACAGCCTCATCGCAACCCCCTTTATCCAGCGCGTTCGCTTCAAGTGCGCAGGCGCGACCATTAACGGATGAAGGCCGCAATATCAATCAGAATCGCCTGTTGCGGGCGATTCGCGATCGCCGGCCCCGCATGCGTACCGGCCGCCCGATATCCCCAAATGCGTCAAATTTTCATGTATTTACAAACCGCAACATTATGATATTTTATATAAATAGGAAACCGACAATCTGCGTAATCAAGGGAGGGGGTATGGAACAGGAACTGGGGTTTGTGGAGCACTTCTTCGGCCACCTGAGCGTCGCGGCGATAAAGATCACCGCAGGAAAGCTCAAGGTAGGCGACACGATCCACGTGAAGGGCCACACCACTGACTTCACGGAGAAGATCATGTCCATGCAGATCGACAATAAGGATGTGATCGAGGCGAACGCCGGCGACGACATCGGCGTAAAGATGGTGGGCAAGTGCCGCGATCACGACAAGGTCTACGTGGTGAAGGAATAAAAAACGGCCGCCGGAATTCTGCTGCAGCCAGTGGGTCATGCAGGATTCGAACCTGCGACCCGTTGATTAAGAGTCAACTGCTCTACCAACTGAGCTAATGACCCCCTGGATGCGGCTGAGATACCAGCGGCCGAGGCGGCGTACCTAGCCAATTTGCCGGAATATGGCAAGAATTTTGTGAGGGTCAAGGCCGCGCTTGCCTGGCGCGGCCTTTTCCATTAGGGTCCGCGCCTCAACCCGGGGAAAATCAATGATAGGCAAACTCATCTCGATCCTTGCAGGTTTCATAATCACGGGCATCTCCACGCTCGGCTATGCGGGCATCGCGGCCATGATGGCCATTGAATCCGCCTGCATCCCCCTGCCGAGCGAGATCATTATGCCCTTCTCGGGTTTTCTCGTCTCGCAGGGCCGCTTCACGCTCTTTGGCGCGGCCCTGGCCGGGGCGATCGGCTGCGTAATCGGATCCGTCGCTGCCTACGCGGTGGGGCGCTACGGCGGCCGAGCATTCATCTGGAAATACGGCAAGTACATCCTGATCTCTCACCACGACGTGGCGCTTGCCGACCGGTGGTTCGAACGCTACGGCGGCTGGGTCATCTTTTTCTCGCGGCTCCTGCCGGTCATACGCACCTTCATATCCCTTCCCGCCGGCATCTCCCGCATGAGGTTCGTGCCGTTCGTGGTGCTCACGTTTGTGGGATCTCTGCCGTGGTGCTACGCCCTGGCCTGGGCAGGCATGGCGCTGGGAAATAGATGGGAAACGCTCGGCGTCTACTTCCATCGCTTCGACACCGCTATAGGGGTCGTGATCATCGCGGGAATCGCGTGGTGGGTCTGGCGTCACGTCAGGGCCGTGCGCAGGCCTATAGGCCGGGACGTGATGTCCATCTAGCAGCCCCCTTCAGCACCACGTCGAACTTCTCCTCCATCTTCAGCGGATAGTACGACTCCTTGTGCCGCCTGAGCCCGGCTATACCAAGATCCTGCTCGAGATTCACGTGCTCGAATCGCGAAAGAGTATTGCGGCACGCTTCGCGGAAGAGCGTCTGCGCGACGCCGTGCATCCCGGGCGAGTGATACTCCAGGTGAACGCACGCGGTCTCTTCAGTAAGCCGGGTCGCCAGCATGAAACCCGCGAGCGCGCCGCCCACCGAGAGCCCGCAGCCGATCATGCCGAGCGAGTCAAATCCCTCGAACGCCCTTTGAAGCGCCCAGCGCTGGCAGTCGAACTCGAGACCGGGGTTATCGCGGTCGCCATCTCCGATCTTGGATGCGCACCACTCTTCAAAGAGCCTCATCGCTTCGCCGCGATCAGCCGCCGTGAGTGTGACGAACTCGTACTTCGGGTGAGAGCGCTCAAATGCCTTGATGTGGTTGCGCTTGCCGTCATACCTGCGGCCCTTGAGCTCGGCGAGATCCCGCACGCGATAGACGTAGTCGAAGTGGTCGCGCATATGCTCGATCCTGCATGCGTCCGCGCGAATGCTCGAGACAAACTCCGAGCTTGCGCGCGATATCCTCCCCGCGTGGTCGAGGCATTTCTTCGCCGCAAGGGCCGCGGTGCCGTTGCCCAGTGGCTCCAGAAAAAAACGCGGCTCGTCCAGCGGGTCGATCAGTACGCAGAGATTCCCGTCTATGGTAGTGAACCTCGGCCTGTCGAAGTCGCGCCAGATAAAGAGGTTTGCAAAAGAGAATTCGCACGCGTGCCTGGGGCTCCTGGCGAGATAGCGCTCCACAGCAGAGCGATCGGAGAGATCAATCTCTTTGAATTCAGGAAATTCAGGGAGCATCGGCCGGCCTCATCATGCAGACGCATTTTTCCGGCTCGCAAGCATCGCAGCCGAAGAGTTTGCGCGGCGGCAGGTCTGCGGGAGCCGCCGCAACAGCAAAGCCCAAGCGCTCGAAAAAACCCGGGATCACGGTGTAGAGCCAGGCCTCCCGCCGCTCGCGGGCCAGCATACCGAGCATGAGCCTTTCGCCCACGCCTCGCCCCTGGCTCGAGACGCCCACGCCCACCGAGCTCACAAAGAGCCTCTCGCCAACGCGCTCCGCGTGCGCTATCCCCACGACGCTACCTGCCTGCTCCGCGACCCAGAAGCCATCGAGGGCGAGCGCCGGACGCACGAGATCGAGCTCGTAGAACAGGCCCTTTATCGCGTCCTCATCCTCGGGAATTGCCTTGCGGATCGTTATCATAGTTGTCGATCGAGGGCACCGGCAAAGGCCGCACCCTCCTGCGGACTGCCGCTCTAGCAGGGGAGTCGCGCCAAGACAAGCAGCGTTTTATGCGATTGTAAAATCTGGGCAAATGCATAAAATCTGGCATACTCCATTACTATGATCACATACCGAGACCTCGTCAGTATTGGAGCGGTTTGTCTCTTCATTATGTCCTGCATCATGCTTGGCGCGGCCCCGGCCCTCGCCGTGATAATTCCCTCCTCCACATGGAACGGAGGCGGCGCGGACGCATACTGGAGCACGGGAGCCAACTGGGTGGTTCCGGCCCCTCCTCCCCCTGATACGGACGCGATCTTCCCTGCAGGTGCTGCCCAGCTCTCAAATATAGACGACCTTGCCGCAGGCACTGCATTCAGCACAATTACATTCAACGGCGCCGGCGGCGGGTATGTCCTGGATGGCAATCCATTCGGGGTGAATACGGCGCTCATTGCGTCCAACACCGCAGGGACGAACACAATCAACAATGACGTGCAGCTCGGCGCTTCAGTCGCCTTCACTTCCACTGTTGCTGGAACGGATTTGATCTTCGAGGGCCAGCTCGACCTCAACGGCAAAACCCTCACGGTCGCGGGTGACGGCGACATGGAGTTCAGGGGGCCGGTGATCGGCACGGGCAGCGGCATCACGAAAAACGGAGGCGGCACCCTGCGGCTCGCGGGCAGCAACGCATATGACGGGGCAACTACGATCAACGCCGGCGTGCTTTTCCTGGAGGACTCCACCATTTCAACAAGCGCGGTGACGCTGACAGGCGGCGCGCTCGCCGGCAACGGCTCCTGCGGCTCTCTCAGCGCCACGGGCGGGACCATAATCCCCGGCTCCAGCGTGGGCCTCATCACCGTTGGCAACGGCCTCACGCTGGGCGCGAATTCCACGCTGCAGATAGAGGTCAACGGCCGCGCGGACGGCGCGGGATTTGACGTGCTCGACGTCACAGGGCCGGTGCAACTCGGCGGCGGGGCGTTCGACGTGACTTTTGGATTCACTCCAGAGGCAGGCGATAAGCTCATCATCGTAAACAACGACGGCACGGACGCTGTGACCGGCGAGTTCGCGTCTTTTCCTCAGGGCAGCCCAATAAATGGGGCCGGCGCGCCGGTGGTCATCAGCTATACCGGAGGCGACGGAAACGATGTATCGCTCGTGGTGCCGACGCTTGGCCTAGACGATATCGAGGTCACTGAGGACGAGCCCGGCATCTCGGTCGATGCGATATTCACGGTTTCGCTTTCGTTGCCCTCTCTGCAGACTATCAGCGTGGATTACGCAACGACCGACGGCACCGCCGTGGCGCCGCTCGACTACGCATCGCAGTCTGGAACCGTGACCTTTGCACCCGGAGAGACCACGAAGGAGATCACGATCCAGATCGCAAGCGACGCGGCAGGAGAAGGAGACGAGACGTTTACGATCGTCCTCTCAAATCCCGCCAACGCGCTGATCGGCCAGGCACAGGGCACATGCACGATCCACAACGCATCTGCACCCGCCGGAAGCAGCGGATGCGGCTGCATTATGAGCAGCGATGATCGAGAAGCGCCCGGACTCGCGGGCTACGCATGGACATCCGCGGTTCTGCTCGCGCTGGCGCTCTCCATCCTCCAGCGCCGGCGCAAGGCTGAACTGCTCAGCGTTGCAATGAGAACCTCAGCGAGACATCCGGATGAAATCGATTAAACTCACATACAAAGTCATAGCAGCCCTTCTGCTCGCCTTTGTCCTGCCTGTAATCATTCTGGGATTCATCGCACATATCTCGATGAGCGCAATAAGCCGCAAGGCCATTGGAGAATCGGTAAATTCGCTGATCGCCTCGGAGCAGGCGAAGCTCCAGGAGAACACCCAGTCAAAGGCTTACGAGATAAATCAATTCTTCCGTGGTTACTATCGGGACGTCGAGTTGCTGAAGGATTACTACCTTTATGTGGATAATAATTACAGCTTCTTCAATTTCGGACGAATCAAGGACCTATACCCGGACAAGCCGCACCAAGGCCTGCCGGGATACGGTTATATAAATCCGGAGTTCGGCGCCTATGCCGACTTCGAGCAGAGAGGTACTGGCTGCCCGTGGCTCCCTAAAAGGACCGTTAACAAGCTTCGGATCGACGCTGATTTCAGGGTCCACGTCGCCGCAACGCTCAACAAGGTGATGTTCCTCGATCACATATTCTCGCAGATGTACAAGAAACGTTCCGAGACCATGGACCTCGTATGGGTGGTCACCGACATCGGCGCGACGAACGTATTTCCTCCATACAACTACTATGACGTCATCAGGAGGAATCCATCCATCGTCGACAAGAACGAGAACGATGAAGATTATGTGCGCCTGTTGAACCCGGAAAACAATCCGGACCGCAAGATCCTGTGGCTCGAGCCGTATCTCGATATGTTCAAGGGAATATGGATGACGAGCTGCGCGGCACCCCTGTACAGAGGCGACGATTTTCTCGGCACCATCGGAATGGACATACTTCTGAAGACGATCACCGAAAAGGTGATCAACTTGAAGATCGGGAAAGAGGGATATGCATTTCTCATTACGGCAAGCGGCAAGATTGTCGCAATCCCCGAGAATAAAATCAACGAGATCATCTGGAATGAGACCCTGCGGAAGGCGTTGCATCAGACCTACCTCTCGCCTACCGATCAGCGGTGGCAGAAGGATGAGATTGATGCTCTCTCCACAATAACGCTCGACCAGACGCCGAACGACGACCTCAGGGAAATCGTGCGCGCAATGATGTCCGGCGCGACTGGGACGAAGCAGATAACGCTGGCCGACGTGCAGAATATCATCTCGTACGCACCAATGCAGAGCACTGGATGGAGCATCGGCCTCGTGGTGCCCATGGAAGAGTTGCTCGCCCAGTCAAACTACATAAGGCTGGCGATCGACAGGGTCTCCCGCGACATCATCGCGAAGTTTTTGATATCCGCCCTGATCCTCCTCGTCATAAGCGTCCTCGTGGGAGCGGGACTGCATTATCAGATCATCAAACCGCTTACCCGTTTCACTTCCGAACTGGGAAGAATCAGCTGGGAGAACCTCGAATTCGACGGAGAAAGCTACACTCGAAATGACGAGATCGGGCAGATGTATTCGAAATTCTGGGAGATGATCCGCATCATCAAGAGCGCGCGGGATGAAATCACCGATAAGGGCAACGCTCTCAAGGGCGCAAACGAAGAGCTCGCAAAGGCAAAGGCGGAGCTTGAAATTTTGGCCGGGGAGCTGGAGAACAAAGTTGAAGAGAGGACGGCAGAGCTCAAGAAGGCGGAGGAGAGCCTGGTGCGCTCGGAAAAAATGGCCGTGCTTGGCCAGCTATCGGGCTCCATTAGCCATGAGCTGCGCAACCCGCTGGCGATACTAAAGAACTCAGTCAAGTTCCTGGAGACAAGCCAGCAAGCCGACGACGCGGACACGCTCCATAAATATCTTGAAATCATCAGGACCCAGGTCGATGCGGCAAACAAAATAATCGGCGATGTTCTCGAATTCTCGAAACCCGCCGCGCTGCACAAGAGTTCCGGGCGGGTTCGGGAGGCCATAGAGACTGCATTGGCCGAGATCCAGGTGCCGGAGAGAATCGAGATCGGGAAGGAGATCGAATTTGACGATGAGTTCCAGTTCGACCAGCTCAAGATAAAGCAGGCGCTCTCCAACGTAATTACCAACAGCGTGCAGGCGATAAGAGAGAAGGGAACGGTAAACATCTCGGTCAAAAAGATCGATGCCACCGTTCGCATCGTTGTCGAAGACGATGGAATCGGCATAGACGAAAAAGATCTAGGCAGAATATTTGAGCCGCTGTTCAGCAGGAAGACAAGGGGCATCGGATTCGGACTCGCCATCGTCATGAACATAATAGAAAAGCACGGCGGATCTGTCCGCGTGGAGAGCACGTTGGGCAAGGGAACGAAGTTCACTATAGACTTGCCGATTGTTTAAGGAGTGATATATTTCAGATATGATGCGAAAGAGCATTTTGATCGTCGATGACGAAGTCGCCATGTGTGAAGTCATGAAGGACCTCCTTAAATTGAGAGGTTATGAGGTTGAATATACCACTGACGGATCGCATGCGATTGCGCTGGCCAGGAAAAGGAATTTCGATGTCGCGCTTATCGACCTGCTCATGGAGGGTATGAACGGCGTCGAGACGCTGAAGGCGATAAAGGCGATACAGCCTGCGATTCACATATTCATCATCACAGCATATAATGAGGGTGAACTGATAGATCAGGCCCTGGCCAATGGCGCCTTGAAGATATTCAACAAACCCTTTGAAATAGACGAGATGTGCGATGTCCTGACAGAATCCGCCGGCAACACAAATTGAATTTTGCCTGCCTTAACCAATGGCCATGAAAAATTATATCGAGACATTGGGTGAGCTTGAGCTCAAGGAGCTGTTGGACAATCAGCTCAGGATTCAGGTGGATTCGTCCTGGCCGCACATCGAAGGGTTCGAGCGCGGCTTTGATTTTGCGTTTTCCCGGCTTGCGATCTATTCAACGCCCAACCGCGAGGCGGTCATCGCATGGGCGCGCGAGCGGCTCCGCGACGGCGGAAAGTTTATGGTGCTCGACGTGGATCACGGCTACATCTGCTCATGGCCCCATTCGGACGCATGGCAGCGGCTCTTCGACGCCATGGAGGAGGAGATGGCGCCCAAGGGTGCTGACCGAAGGATCGGCCATAAGCTGCCGCACATGTTGCTCGCAGCCGGTTTCAAAGACGTGAAGCTGGACATTTTGACGTTGTACTCTTCCTTTGAAATGGAGCCTGAAAAGTTTAGCCGTTTATTCGGCTCGATGTCGCTGCTGATTCACAAGGTGATGCCGGAACGGTTCACTAAGGAGGACATGGACCGCTTCCTGGCATTTATCGAAAACGCGGCGTCGGACAAGACCGCCACCGCCTTCAGCCCGTTCCTCATAGCGAGCGGCGTCAAGTGAACCCGGAATAATCATCAGGCGGAGCGAATTTGGGCAGTGCCGGATTAGCGTTAGATCACATCTTCCAGCACGAGGAAGGTTTGCGTCTGACCGATCCCAGGTATACTGCGCAGTCTGTTCAGCAGGATATGGTTAAAATCATCCATATCCCGCACGCGAAATTTCAACAGGATGTCGTACTGGCCGATGATATATTTAATCTCTTCCACATTGGGCAACGCCATCAACTGTTTTTTCAGTTCATTCCGCGAAGTCTCTGTTCCCCAGATGCTGATGTTATAATGAAGAAATGAGTAAGCGGTGAGCTTAAGCCCCAGTTTCTTGTAATCCAAGAGAGCTGCATACCCCCGGATGATGCCGTTCTTTTCAAGCCGCCGAATGCGATTGAAGACCGTCGTGACTGGAAGTTTTAGCTTCTTGGCGATCTCGCGGTTGGAACTCTTGGCAGAAGACTTGAGAATCTCAACGATTTTCAGATCGATCTTGTCGATTTTCAATGACATATGGCTGGTTCGTATTCGTTCGCCCTCCTGATGTCAAGCAGCGGCGCTTTAATGGATTAATAATCCATTTATTTATTAATAAATGAATTATTACTCTCTTTTTCAGATTGACAATGGAACAAATGAGGGCTAGGGGCGGTGTAGCCGGAGGAGGAGGTCACAGACCCACCCCGAATGGGAGATAGGAGGCCATATGTATAAATGTATTCGGAGTCTGTGTTTAATCGTTTGTTGTGCATGCGGAGTTGCCTCGTGCGGCGGAAGCGGAAGCGAATCATCAAATCCGCCATCACCGGATACAAATTCTCAAGGGCAAACAATAAAGCTCAGTGAAGGCGGCTATGTTGCCAGCGGGGATTCCGGCGTCTATATTCCGCCGCAGGACGCCCCAGGTAACATAACGGTGTACGCAGCAGGCAGTGGAGGCTCTCCTGACGACCCGCTCTTGCTCAAGTTCGCCGCTGTCGGCGATTCGGCGACAAATGCGAAAGGCGCGAGCACTTCGTCCGATCAGGACGTAATATTTTTTCCGATCATAAATTCCACCACCCCCAGTTACCTCCCGGGCAGCTACGGTCGCATCTACACGACGACGGTCAACGGTACCCTGTATGAGTGCACCGACGTGTACCCCCTTCAAAGCTACACGCCGTTCGAGGGCGCCATTGTAGGCGACAATGGAAAACAATACATTGGGTGCGCGAAGGCGCCTTCTGAATTCGAGGCAAATTTCTATCTTGATTCCAACAGCGCGTCTGAAGTCGAGGACGATCTATCATCCAACATAAAGGTAGTTGCGCCTCTGTGCACCGACAAAGACTGTGGAGATCTCGCAGAGCCGATCGACATGGCGCGGCTTCGTTCGGCTTATATCCCAGAATCCAGTGCGAAACTGGACCAGCAGCTTATTACCTGGCTGGTCCGCGAGACCTCCCGCAGGGCGTTGCTCGACGATAACCAGCGGCAGGATGCATACGAGCTCATGCTGACGGAGCTCTTCACCCAGCTGTATCTGTGGAAGGACTATCAGAATGAGATCGAGAATGTGACAGGCCAGAATGTCGGTATCCCGGGGCTCGTGAATGAAATCGCAGACGTAGCCGAGGCATCGTTCCCCATTATGGACGGCAGCAGGATATTGATTGAATTCAGGCCAGAGCTGATCGCCCTCATCAAAACAAAGGTCCTGGATTGGTCTAAATACGCTACAAATAAAAATACGCTCGGTGCAATCGACCCGTATCTCGACGGCCTTCAGATCGCCGCGGGCGTGGGCATAGCAATTGAGCGCGCGGCCTTTGAATTCTCGGTCTATCAGGCGCTGGGCTCATGCTATACCAGGGAATATATAGAAACGTTTGAAAGCGAGATCATTCCGTCCGTCAAGGATCCAGTTCTCAAGACAGCCTTTGCAAACGTGAAGACGAAATTGCTGGGCAGCGATCCTTCAGGTAAGGGCGGGCTGCTCTATGATAAAATGGCGGCCCTGTCCAAGGTCGTGGCGGATGCTGCATTTGCGTCCGGGTATGCGGCGTTTCAGGTCGTGGCTCAGAACGCAATCTCCGGCGGGCTCATCGCGACCGGCGTGGGCGCTGCAGGAGCCGCTGTTCTAGGCATACCGCCTGCTGCTATCCCGCTGACAATCGCCCTCATCGTAATATCTTACGTTGATGACGAGCTGCGCTTTGATCTCGAGAGGAAAATAGTCACCGCGCTCGCTACATTCATCCACAACAATTATCCCGACATCGGCGATGTAGATGAATCATGCCCCACGACAGATGATGGATGGAGCGACGTCATGCTCGCCGAGAAGATGTTCTATGCGGCGAGGCTTTATTTTGACCTGCTCAAGAACAGCTATGACCGATGGCTCATAAGCGGGCAGCTGCTCGGGCAGGACCTCGCGCAGGGTACTGCACAAGGCATCGCGGGCCTTGTGGGTTTAGAGGAGGAGGGCTATCTGTGGGAAGCGCCTCGAAGCGAGTACCTGTCACAGAAAGAGGTAAAATATGCCGCAAAGACGATAAAGGCGATGGCCGTTGTATTCAAATGCGATGGATGCGAGAGCGGATATCCGTCGATTCCGGATCCGATTCCGCCACCCCCGCCTCCACCTCAGCCGTCAAACAATGGCGTTTCGACCGCGCACTTTACGCTCGACTGCTCTGCGGTTGCCGATGCGTGCACTGATAATTGGAAGAACAACACCTGGTCACCCCTGCTCACGAAATTCGAGACGATCTACACCCAGTACCCATCGAAGTTCGGCGCTCATTATACATTCAACGTGACAACTGATTCCTTTGCGCAAGCCTGCTCGGCACAACAGGTCAATGGAAACGCGAATGGCGATGATGATATCAGAATTATGATTTCGAGTGGCACCCAGATAACAACCGTCCTCTCCGATGAGCTGTCGTTTGTCGCCTGCCATGAGCTGGCGCACAGGATCTCCGTCCACGGCGCCAGCGGATTGTCGTTCGATGTGGGGAGCAACGAGCAGCTTGCCGACTGGTTTGCGTACACGATCTGCGGCTACAAGAGCGAGGCAATCAATTCGTTTGAGTCCTTGTCCGACAAGACGATCTACTGCGAAGTAGATCCTCGCAACGATGTCACCAACGACGGAACATATTGCAAAACTAATTGTGCAGCATGCTGTTTTAACAGCAACGGCGAGTGTCGTGGCATGCTCGCTGCATACTGGAAGCACCTGCTGTCAGACCTTGCTGAATATGACGGCGCACGCCTGCTGTGCGGCACGGACTTCGATAATTGCAACTTCTTTGCGAAGGCGACGGAATACAACGGCTCAACGTATAGCGTCGATCTCTCGCAGTGGAGACAGGCGAACCTCAATTGCTCGTCTTGCTCGAACGAATGCGCACAGGGACAGACGAAGTGCGTGAGCGGAAAATTATATGACTGCGTAACCGATGCCGACAACTGCTGGAAGTGGAATTCCGGCACGGTTTGCCCAACGGGCGCGTGCGCGGTAGATGGACTCAAGTGCGGAAACTGCACGCCCAATCATCACAACGCCTGTTACAGTAACGATATATATTCTTACGACAGCTGCAATGCACTGCAGTCGTTAGTGCAGGACTGTGGCGAAAGCGGGTTCAACCAGAGCGCTCCACTGACCTGCCAGAGCGGACATCTCTATCAGCAGTACATTACAAAGGGGTGTACGAATGCTTCATGTACTCAATCTACCGGCAGCCAGAAGAAGCAGGACTGCGGGACCGCAAGTTGCCAGGGAACCTCATGCTGCACAGGCAACAGCACATACAAATGCTCCGGCAGCGATCTGTACTGGTACAGCTCCTGCAATGTGAAGCAATCGATAAAGAACAGCTGTGGGACCGCAGGCTGCTCAGGCACTGCATGCTGCCAAAGCCATACATCAACGCAATGCTCTAATAACGACGTGTACTGGTACAGCTCCTGCAATGCGATGCAGGATTTGAAAGAGGATTGCGGAACGAACACGACCGGCACCAATTATTGCGACGGCAATTCTGTGTACCGCGACGATATCATAAAGGGTTGCTCGAGCGGCGCCTGCACGAGCAATCAGCAGAAAGTGCTGGTTGAAGACTGCGGCGTAAAAAAGCAATGCGGAGGCGGACAGTGCAAGTGCACGATGTCCGTCCCGTGGCCCAACAACACGCTGACAATAACCACTGTCGGCAGCAGCAAGCAGCTCAGCTGGTCCAACCCTTCGCCAAACTGGGTCGATAAATATGTGATCGCGCGCGCACCCGGGGCCACAACGCCTCCGCCCGGCCTCTCAATCGGCAGCACCACAGGGACAAGCTTCACAGACAGCTCGGGCACCAAGGGTCAGTGCTATAATTATGTGGTGTATGCGTTTGACGCGTGCAACCAGAGCCGCAACTCCAGCACGATGGTGAATGCCTGTTGGTAAACTCGGCAGTGGTATCAGTAGCAGTTAAGGAAGAAGGGCCACCGATCCGGTGGCCCTTTTTGTAAGTCATGCTTCACTCTATTTTTGTGTCCGGCACCTTTGTGCCTACGGCCTGATCCATTTGGCGACATCGCAGAAGAAGCTGGAAAGGGATCCGGCCGCATCCGTTCCGCGCCAATAGACATCTTTAGCCTTTTCACTCTCATATGCCGACTGATCGGGCGGTCTGTGGGCCGCAACGCCATCCACGACATCCGCCGCCTTCTCGGCGACCGTTCTGCCGGCCTTATTGACGGGAAAAGACGCGTCGAAAAAAAGATCGGCGATGTGTGTCCTCATGCGGTCGATGAACGAAGGCATATTTTTCTCCAGCCCCCCCCCTCTACTCCTATTATCGGCAGCCGGCACCCTGGAGTTGTGCGCCCCCATCTTTTCATACGCCGAATTGAGCAAGGAGTTGGGCCAAATAAATAAAACTTAGGGATATCAACAAGATACGGGTTTAGCAGGGAGAGGACCCCAAACGCGCT
>JBBAAC010000055.1:0-13189 GCA_041658465.1 bacterium
GTACGAGAAGGATATTCGCGCGAGGATATCGTGCGGAAATTGGAGAGCGTGGGGTTTGAGGTCGTGGTGGCGTCCGGCGGTGTGGGAAGGATCGGCCGCTTCGCCTATGGCATGGCTACCGCTGTGAGCAGGATGTCGCGCGGGATGAACGCAGGTGTCCTCGTGTTTCCCCTCACGTATTCATTAATTGCGCTCGAAAATCTTGTAAGTTATTGCCGCACCCGACCCCTTGCCTTCGAGCATTCCCCCTTCGTGGTCGCCGGAAAACCTCTGTGAATCATCGAAAATATACTATTCTCGTTCTTGGGTGTGTGCCACACATCGGCGGCGTGGAAACGCAATTGGCCATTCGGAAGAACGTCGACGAAATGCAGTATGTCTATACCGGTCTTCTTGAACGGCCGAGGTGAGGATATGATGATTAAACGCGCGTTACGATATCCGCTGCTTGCGCTTCAGAAAATGGGCGCTTTTAGAATGTTGGACCTGCACGTGATGCCCATTCATTATTATTCGTCGCTACCGGAGTTCGAGGATGTACAGAATAATCCGGTCTGGGATAGCCGTCCAAAGAGTATGTACGGGATCGATCTTAATGAGGCGGAGCAGCTCAGATTCCTGCGCGACGAATGTCCGCATTATACGCATGAGTTTGACCGTCCGCTGCAACAGCGCGCAGGAAACAATAAGAATGAATTCTATTTCGATAACCACATGTTCGCGAATACCGATGCGGAAGTCTATTATTGTATGATTCGACATTTCAAGCCGAAGACCATTATCGAGATAGGTGCCGGCCGCTCGACACAGGTATGCGCCGCGGCGGTGAAGAGGAACCATGAACTGCATGGTGTCAACGCATCGGTGCGGGCGATCGAACCATGTCCAAGTGACCTCTTGCGGAATATGCAGGGCGAATCGATAGAGCTCATCGCATGCAAGGTGCAGAAACTTGGGTACGAGTATTTTAATCTTCTGACACGAAACGATATCTTGTTTATCGATTCGTCGCACATCGTGAAGTCGGGTGGCGACGTCAATTATCTGTTCCTGGAAGTGCTTCCGCAGCTCGATCGCGGTGTCGTCGTGCACGTACACGATATACGGCTTCCCTACGAGGTGATGAAATCGACTATTCTGAGCGGTCCTTATTTCAATGAACAATATTTACTCCAAGCGCTTCTGATAAATAACAGGGATTACGAAGTGTTGTGGGGGACGCATTACATGTCGATGAAGCATAAGGACGAAGTCGGGAGTGTATTTCGCAGCTCGAACGGAGGAACGTATAAAGGCTCATCGTTCTGGATACGGCGGAGGGATGCATAAGTCTACGCATATGACCGCGTGCACGGGGCACAATGTGACGCATGACATTGTGTGGCATGTCCTCTTTGATTGGGATGACTCTAGGCGAAGGAATTACCTTATCCTTTCGTCGTTCTGGATTTGTTTTGAATGCAGCCCTGCTGTTGTGGCCATGCAACCTTGTGAATAAACGAAAACACAATCTCCTGTTTCTGAGCTTCGTTCCGGAGATCGGCGGCGCGGAGATCAGCACGCTCTTGTTGCTGGAGAAGATGGACAGGAATATCTGGAACCCAGTGTATGTGATGCCTTCTGAAGGGCCCTTATCAAAGCGTGCAAGGGCGCTGGACGTTCGCGTCGACACGATGCAGTTAGAAAAGATAACACTACCTTTCCCAGGCCGTTACATGGGCACGGTATGGCGTCTGGCGAGGTTTATCAGAAATAACCATATTGACCTCGTCGCCTGCACTGTCGAGATATGTAACCAGTATGGTCTTCCGGCAGCGCGATTGAATCGAATTCCCATCGTATGCCACACAAGAAATATGATTCCTGATTACAGGTCCTTTTGGCGGACGCTTCTCCATTTCCCTGATCTTTTAATAGCAAACTCACGCGCCACTGCTGAAAGCTACAGAGGATATCTGCGGCGGGGTCAGAAGGTTGTTACAATTCACAATGGCGTTGACCTGACTGAGTTTGCACCGATGTCCAATAATAACGGGTTCAGGAAGAGATACGGAATAAACCGCGATGACTATCTCATAGGCGTGATTGCAAGGATAAGCCCTCATAAGCGACAGGATCTCTTTATTACGGCTATGGTTGAGGTCGTCCGGGTATGCCCAAATGCAAAAGCGGTGATTGTTGGAGAGACCTTCATCGACCGCAGCGCTGATTATATGGAGAAGCTGAGACGAATGGTGACTGACTATGGACTGGAGAAACGAATTATATTTACGGGCTTTGTTGAAAACATGCGCGAGTTGTATGCAGCATTGGATATGCTTGTTCTCCCATCAACGGCCGAGCCGTTTGGCCGAGTTCTTATTGAAGCGATGGCAATGGAGCTGCCTATTGTAGCAACAAGGTCGGGTGGTGCAGTAGAAATCGTGGATGATGAAAAAACGGGACGCCTTGTCAATCCAGATGACCCAGTAAAGCTGGCGGACGCTATCAAGACATTATATGGTGCGCCTCTCAGTTGTGCGGTTATGGGAAAAGCGGGTCGAGAACGCGTTGAATTACTGTTTTCGATCGAGAAGAACATCGAAAAAACACAGGCTGCCTATTTATCAGTATTGGGGAATGTCTAATGATAGTGAAAAGGATAGGCGTCTTGTTTAAAGGAAAATATTATAAGTACGCGGCAAGATTGGGAGCGCCATCGAACGCACGCATAGTGCTGGGGGATGTATTTGGTAGAAGATATCGTGAATTCGAAAATCACGCACATCTTCAATGCGCGATGGAATGGCTTTGCCGTGCGCAGGATATAACAATAGATGGTGGCGTTTCAGCCGGATATTCAATACTTCATGGTTGGCAGCCTTCTCACAGGGAAACGACCGGCTATATAATTCCAACATTCTTTGATTATGCTCGATATTCAGGTGATCGGAGTTATTCGGATAGAGCGCTGAGGATGGCTGGTTGGGAATTATCGGTTCAGCTGAAAAATGGAGCTATCCCATATGGTGCCGAAGTTGGAAACCTCGAACCGCTCGTTTTTGATACGGGACAGGTTATCTTTGGTTGGTTGCGCGCATATGAAGAGACAGGCAACGTAGAATACCTTGGTGCAGCCAAGAATGCGGGGAAGTGGCTCTGTTCAGTGATGGATAAGGATGGGTGTTGGCGACAGCATGTATTTAATGGCGTTCCGCATGCGTATAATACGAGGGTTTCGTGGGCGTTGTTGGAGCTGTTTAGGTTATCAGGTGAAAATATGTATAGAGATGCTGCCATTCGCAACATTGAGTGGACACTCGATAATCAGTTGAAAAACGGCTGGTTCCGATATTGTGCATTTTTAGAAAACGAGAACCCCATTACACATACGATCGCATATACGATCAGAGGTATATTAGAGAGTGGCCTTGCCCTTGACTCTAATCAATATATCGCGAGGGCAACGGTTGCCGCTGATGCGCTTCTGAATGAGCAAAAATCAGACGGTTCACTGCGGGGAGTTTATGATTCTGATTGGCAGTCCACCGTACGATGGAGCTGTCTTACGGGTAATGCGCAGATGTCAATAATATGGTTAACACTATATCAATTGACTAAGGAAACAAGGTATCTTGAAGCTGCTCGACTGGCGAATCGTTATCTTAGGGGCATGCAGAATATCAACGCGCGGAATGCAAATATACGTGGCGCAATAAGCGGGTCGTATCCCATATGGGGTGGATATAATCCATTTGCCTACCAGAACTGGATGACAAAATTCTTTGTAGATGCACTCCTTCTTGAGGAAAAGGCAGTAGCATCTCCAAACCATTCGTAAATGAGCATCCCCTTTGACATCGTGTGGTATCTGTCTGGGGAATGGGAGACTGATCATAGGCGATCTATGATCTCGTCCTTTGCCAGAAATATGCCTGAAGGGGGAAAGATTCTCTGTGTCAATCGACCGATCTGTCTTCCACTCGCCCTGTTTAAAGACAGGAAGCGATTGATAAAGAGAATGAATGAGTCTGCGGTCCAGAAGCAGTCGGGGAATCTCTACACTTATACTCCTATCGTATATATCCATGACCAAATTGCAAGTAGGACGCCCATTGTTAGAGTACTACAACGGTGGCGGATGCAATTGCATCTGAGAAGGATAATGAGCGAGCTTGGTTTTGCCTCGAGAGTGAGACTTTCATGGATATACAATCCATGGCAGAAGCATTGCATCGGTTTGGCGGGGGAGGTTGCCTACATATATGAGTGTTATGATGCCTATTCGGAATTCGGCTCCGCGTTGATGGGCAGAGAGGAAATCCGAAAGACTGATGAGGAGATGGCGCGCGGCGCGATGGCGGTATTTGCAACCGCCAAGAAGCTCTATGCCGATAAGGTAAAGCTAAATGAGAATTGCTGGTATATCCCAAATGCGGTGGATAGCAGCGTATGCGAACACACGAGAGCTTCGCAATCAGTGCCGGATGGAATGAAAAGCATTTCAAGGCCGATAGTCGGCTTCGTGGGCCATGTCGATGACTGCTTCATCGATTGCGACCTGCTCGAATATCTTGCCACTTCCAATCCAGCCATATCATTTGTATTCATTGGAGATATCCGTACAAACGCTAGGGCGAGAGCTCTGTGGAGAATGCATAACGTCCGTGCACTCGGCTATAGGAAATATGAAGAGCTTCCCGGGTATCTAGCGCACTTTGATGTGGGTATCATGCCGTTTCGACGAAATAGAATTACAGAGTCACTGTGTCCCTTGAAGTTGTACGAATACATGGCGGCAGGATGTCCGACGGTTTCGACCACCATTCCTGAGGTCGCAGGATGTGGCGACCTAATATCCATAGCAGAGACCCATGAAGGCTTTGATGCGTTGCTGAAGAAGGCAGTCGAAACAGGTAAAGATGCTGTTGGAAAGCGTCTCATCGAAGAAAGCCGACATCACACATGGGATAACAGGACCCCTTCCATGATTACACATATAGGGGTTTGCATAAAAGAGAGTAATCTCATGGTGTCCTGAAGAGTATATGAGAAAAGCGTTACTCGATATTCTAAAATGTACGAGGTGTGGCGGCGATGATATATCGTGCGTCAGCGTCGAGCATGGTGACGTGCATGTGATACACGCGGGTGCGTTTGTATGCTCTTCCTGCGGTCGGGAGTATCGCTGCGATGATGGCATATTGAATATGTTGAAAAATGATGAGCCCGCAACGCGCTATAATTCAGGAGATTCCGTTGGGAAGAATGAAGCAATAAAGCGGGAGATTGAAGCGGGCGCTGAAAAAGAGTTGATTGCTACACGGGCCAATCTAGAACCAAAATGGGTGTTGAGCTCAACAAAAGATTTTGAGCAGGTATTTGCTGACATATCTCTGACAGGAAAAGAACGGGTTCTGGAAATTGGTGCGGGAACCGGATGGGCTACCAGTTTGTTTTCTGAGCGAGGCTGCGAATGCGTAGCTACGGATGTTATCAAAGCTAATAAATTATCTGTGGCTGATTATTGGTATGGTAAAAAGAAGATATATTTCGATAGAGTGCTTACCGACATGGATGCCCCCTGTTTTAAGGGGAGCTCTTTCGACATAATATTTGGAGTCTCAACATTCATGTATTCAAGAGATGTATGTTCTGTGATGAGGGAGCTCTATAGAGTGCTTAAACCGGGGGGCATGCTTTTACTTATTGATGAGCCCGTGGTGCCAATATACAAGAGGGATAAGTCTAAAAGGTGCATGGGTTCAGGAAAAGCCTGCGATATTGTCCAATGGAATCGATATATTAAGGGTGCTGGATTCAAGATAGCGAGGCGTCATATTGCGCATTCGGTTGGCTTGAGATTTGCGCGGCCCGAGCTGATCCTCAATAGGAGAAAATGGTATTATTATGTTGCGGTGATGGGGAATAAATTGGGAATTCAAAATATGTTAGACCTAATAAATCATAGCGCCACAGCTTATGTTCTACAGACATTTGGAGTCGCACCACTGATTGTAATTGCTGTGAAATGACAAGGATAAAGAGCATGCAGTCACGTGATTGTCAGAATAGAGACGCTGAAGAGGGAGCGCATGTATTCTATGCATATGTGAAGTCCCTTGGAATAAATGAGCATACCTTCAATATGGCTAGGTCGATTGGATCGTCCAATATTATTGTCGTGTATGATAAGATGTACGGGAAAAACTGTCCGTATATTGAAGGATTCAGAAAAAGTAAGATCGTATGTGTGGATAAGACCGAGTTGATCGACATAATAAACAGTGATTATAAGAATATTCCAATACTCTTTCAATGCAATGGATTTTCGCATCTGAGGCATGCAAAGCACATTCGCCGACCTTATGATAAAATAATGTTGAGCGTTCATTGTTATTGGGGTGGTCTATGGTATGAGAGGGGAGTTTCACTTCTTACATATCTCTATTACGCGAATACGGTCGATTTATGGCATTTTATGAGTAAGCGGAGCAAAGAGGAGTACTTTTGGTTTCGGCGCGCCCCTTTGAATTCCTGCGTATTGCCCTTGGGTGTTGAGGGGATGTTTATGGAAAGGAAAACAAGGGACGGCGAGAAAAGGGACGTTGCTGGAAACAAAATTGAACATATCAATAGAACGGAAAACATCGTCTATATTGCGCGCTTTGAACCGTGGAAGCGACATGCGTTTTTGTTGAAATCGTTGGCGCCGATTCTGAAAGGTAATGTGCGGCTGTATCTTCTTGGCGATGGATCGATTAGAAATAACATTGAGCATCTTGTTGAGAGGTTAGGCGTCGGCGACAATGTCATTTTTACTGGCAATGTGGACCGATCGACTGTCCATTCGATCCTTGGCAATGCGCGGTTGGCGGTGACTGTGTCTCCGTCGGAGACCTTCGGCTGGTGCCTGTTGGAACCTTACTGCATGGATGTTCCCCTCGTGACGACGAATGTGGGCATTGCGGGAGAAATCGTGCAGGACTATCGCAACGGCTTTGTGCTCCATCCGAAGTGCTCGAAGAAGGAGTTTTGCGAAAAGGTTGTTCTTGCGCTTAAGCTGTTCGACAAGGTGGACAATTCACCCGCCAAGCAACTCTATACGTGGGATAATTTCGGCCGGAACATGGCCCGATGCTATGAGTCCCTCATGTCGATGCCACAACCATAAAGCGTCGGTAATGATCCTCGAAAAACCTCTCGTGACATTCCGCGACTTGCCTGCCCTGAGCGACGAGCAGAGCGAGGAGTCGAAGGGATCGCGGACACCGGGATCCCGCCTGCCTGCGCTGCCTGCCGGCAGGCAGGCAGCGCAGGCGGTCGAGCCGCGGGATAATGTGTAGGCGGGATGATAAGGAGCGACAAACCGTTACGGTTATGAGTTCTTAGAGGTCCCCATATGTGCGGAATATGCGGTTACACCTTGTCGTTGGGAAGTGACGAGGACCGCCGCGTCATTGAGAGTATGAAGGAATACCTGCGCCATCGCGGTCCGGATGGCGAGGGGAGCTTCTTTTCAGCGGAGTGCGTGCTGGGACATCGGCGCCTGTCCATCATCGATATCGAATCCGGACGTCAGCCCATGGCCAATGAGGACGGGTCAGTGCAGGTTGTCTTCAACGGGGAGATATACAACTACAAGGCGTTGTGGAAAGAACTCGAAGGCGTCGGACACCGATTTGCGAGCGATCATTCGGACACAGAGGTGATCGTCCACGGGTATGAGGAATGGGGCACGACCTTATTCGAGAGATTGAACGGCATCTTCGCTATTGCTCTGTGGGACGCGCGGAAAAGAACGCTTGTGCTCGCGCGGGATCATCTTGGCGTGAAGCCGCTGTACTATGCATGCCACCAGTCGAATGTGGTGTTTGCCTCGGAACCGAAGGCGATTCTCTGCCATCCGGCGATCAAGCCCGCGTTTAATCCCGCTCAGGTTGCCAATTATTTCTTTTTTCGCGCGCCGATCGGTCCCGACACCCTCTTCAAGGGCATCCAGAAGCTCGCTGCGGGTTCATTTGCCGTGTGGCATGCGGACGAAGGCGTTCTCAGGGTGACCGCATATTGGCGACCGCATGTGTCTCCCGAGCGCATGCACGACGAGTGCGAGGCGGTCAATGCCGTCATGGCGCAGATAGTCCATTCGGTCGGTGCGCAACTCATGAGCGATGTGCCGCTGGGAATATTTTTAAGCGGAGGTGTCGATTCGAGCCTCGTGGCGGTCGCGGCCAACGCCCACGAAGCGAAATGGGACGGTTTTGTGGTTTCCACGGGGGGTGAGGATGACGAGACGGCGCGTTCGCAGGAGGTCGCCGATCGTTTGGGGGTGTGTAACAACGTTCTTGCGGTGGGGGGCGATGCGTTTCTCGAGAATTTCGAACGGTGGGCGTACTATAACGACGATCCGGTGGCGGATCCCAGCGCCCTCGCCCTCTTGTTGATCTCGAAATATGCGCGTGAGTCCGGCAAAAAGGTGATGCTGGCGGGCGAGGGGGGCGATGAACTGTTTGGGGGATACAATTCGTATCGGCGCTTTCTCTTCTACGACCGGATTCGAAAGTACCCGCTCCTGTCGCATGCGTGCGCAACCTGCCTCAAGATATCCGGTCGAGGCAATTACCGGGAAGACGATTATATGCGGCTTCGAAAGGGCGCGTGGATGTTTCCCGGCACGGCCCATGCCTGCGGCTTCGCTACGCTGAGCCGCGTGGTGCATGCGGACCTTAAGCCTCTCGAAGCTATTGTTTCCGTATGCCGACACCACGGTAGCGATGAGGGTTCCGCGCTCGATAGGGCGTGCATCTTCGACCAGCGCGTGCGGCTCGCCAACGACCTCCTGCCCCGCACGGATCGCGCGTCCATGGCGGTGGGGCTCGAAGCGCGGGTCCCCCTCCTCGATCACCGCCTCGTCACCATGGCCAACGGTATCGCACCCCACGCGAAGATTGCAAATGGGTGCCTCAAATCGATCTTGAAGAAGGCGCTTTCGGCGCATTTGCCGCGGCGCATGGTGTACCGCAGAAAAATCGGTTTCGATATGCCCCTTGAACAATGGCTCCGGCGCGATCTTGCCGGGCAGATAAACGCGTATCTGCGGGGCCGCGCAATCGCATGTCTCAATTATGAGGCGCTTGCGAAAATGGCGACCGATTTTCTGGACGGGGCGAACGATGTCCATGCGGGATTTATCTGGGCGTATCTCCTTTTGGAAAAGTGGCACGAGATGTGGTGCGGCTCCCGCCAGCCTTCGCCTCGTGGCGTGATGACGTGATGCCTATGGATCGCGAGAGACTCTACGGCTATCTTCCCATAGTTCTCCAGAATGTAGCGTGTTCTCTGGAAGGTTGGAGAATTAACAGGGAAAGGTACGACGCCGATTTTGACGAATGTCTCAGTGCGGCGTGTGCACGTGCGTTGTTGTCGTCTGATGAGGTGTGCGCATATCGAGATGCACGCCTCAGGGCGTTTCTCCAGTGGAGCGTGGATACGGTTCCCTATTACGAGAAACTATTTAGGAAATTGGGTGCGCACCCCATGGAGTTCACTTCGTTGGACGATCTCAATAGGCTTCCGGTGCTTACGAAACGGCAGGTTCAGGATAACCCCGCCGAGTTCGTATCGAAAGGCGTTCGGAGGCATGAGAGGGTAATCGCGCATACCAGCGGATCGACGGGCGGCGGCTTACGTTTCGCGACGACGAAGGCGGCAATTCAGGAACAATTTGCGGTGTCATGGCGCTACCTCGGATGGTACGGATTTACGCGCGATCGATGGCGCGCCTATTTCGGCGGACGGTCGATCGTGCCGGCGCGCCAAATGCGCCCGCCGTTCTGGCGATACAATGTGCCGGGGAAACAGATATTATTCAGCGGCTATCACCTGTCCGAACAAAATCTGCCATATTATGTCGAAACGCTCAATGAGCGCAGACCTTCATGGCTTATAGGTTATCCTTCTTCGATTGCGGCGCTTGCCGAGTATCTTCTCGGCACAAATGCATCGCTTGCGTACGCCCTCAAGGGCATCGCGCTCTGCTCGGAGAACCTGATGCCCCGGCACGCGGACGCCATCGAGCGGGCGTTCGGCATCCGGCCAGTGCAGGATTACGGTCAGGCGGAAGCGGTGGCGAACATGTCGCAGTGTCTCCACGGAAATCTCCATGTGGACGAGGATTTTGCGGCCGTCGAGTTCATTCCTGTCGACGCCGACGGCACGACCTGCCGAGTGATCGGCACCAATGTGTCGAACCTCGCCACACCGCTCATACGCTACGATACGGGCGATCTCGTGACAGTGAGCGGCGCGCGGTGCGGCTGCGGCAGGCCTGGCCGCGTCGTCGATGCCATCGATGGAAGAGGCGAAGACTGCGTGGTATTGAGGAATGGAACGAAAATTGGAAGGATGGATCATGTGTTCAAGGACCTCGTGAACGTTCGCGAGGCGCAGCTTTACCAAAAGACGCGCGGCGCGATCGAGGTGCGCGTGGTGAAAGGCCCGCGCTACGGCGCGGGGGACGAGGCGCGGCTGATGTCCGAGATGCGAAAAAGGGTGGGTGAGGAGACGGACATTCGCGTCGTTTACGTGGACCGTATTGCGCGCACCTCGCGCGGAAAGCTGCGCTTCGTGATATCGGACATACCACGTGGGTAATTGAAACTGATACTCTGATCATCTGAGATTCTCAATCTGATGCTCTGATAATCTTCACACATGAACAATAACCTTCGTTACCTCTCCCGCATATTGAACGCCTACATATTCAACCGGCACGATTCCAACCTCTCTTTCTGGCACACGCCGCTGTCTGCGAATGCCTTGGGCAGCGATGATCTGCAGGGCGTCCGGCGCTATCCGATGAATTTCGCGGCAAAGACGGCGTACGAGGGGCCGCGCGACGCGGACGGCGTCATCATGCTCAATTATTACGGCGACATCGGCGTGCAGTACAATCCCAACGCGATAGCGCAGCAGGCCCTGGGGTTCTACGACCTCTATCTCGATGCGGGCAGGAGCGAGGACCGCGAGGCTTTTCTCACCCAGGCCAACTATTTCCTGAAGCACGGCAGGACGGTGCGCGATGGCGTGCTGCTGTGGGAATACACCTTTCCATTTGAGATGCGCAACCGGCTACAGGCCCCCTGGCGATCCGCGCTGGCCCAGGGCCAGGCGATCTCGGTGCTGATCCGCGCTTATCAGCTGACTCGGGATGGACGCTATGCCGACGCGGCGCACAGCGGCTATAACTCCTTTCGGTATCCCGTGGGGAAGCACGAGGGCGGTGTCGTGCTGGAGCAGGACGGATACCAGTGGCTGGAGGAGTACATCGTCGAGCCGGCAAACCACGTGCTCAACGGTTTTGTCTGGGCGCTCTGGGGGGTTCGGGACTACGCCGTCGCCTTCAACGACCCGCATGCGCGGGCCCTCTGGGAGTCCTGCCAGCGGACGCTGCAGACGCATCTGCCCCGGTACGATCTGGGGTTCTGGACCGCCTACGACTGGCCCCACGGTTCCGATGCATCCTTGCCCGTCATGCCTGCGAGCATCTACTATCAGAAACTGCATGCCGTGCAGATGGAGGCCTGCTACAATCTGACAGGCGACCCGATCTTCAGAGAATATGGAAAACTGTGGAATGGTTACCTCAATTCATGCTGGAAGACGGCCGTATCGCAAACCTGGAAAATATATTTCAAGCTCAGGTATTTCTAGATGACTCGAAGAGTTCTCTTCATTTATCCAGCCTACTCTTATCCGCGAAAAAACCAACCGCTGGGGTTGGCATATTTGGCTGCCATTGTGCGCGAGCATGGTTACGAGCCGCGCATCCTGGATCTCAATGTTGAGCATTATTCAGACAAAGAGTTAGGCGATTATATAAAAGACTTCAAGCCCGCCTGTATTGGAATATCCTTCATGACCAACCAGCATGGCGAGGCCGTGCGTTTGGCGAGCCTGATGAAGTCCTGCGATCACAATGTGCCGGTCATCGTCGGCGGTCCGCATGTTTCGGCGATTCCGGAGGAGGTGCTGAGCGAGTGCGCAGATGTCGATTTCGCGGTGATCGGGGAGGGCGAGGAGACGTTCTCCGCGCTGCTCGATGCGATCTTGAGCGGGTGCACACGCTTCGATGCCATCGATGGCCTCTGCTACCGCGACAGCGGTCGGATCGTATGCACGCAGCAACGCCGCCTGATCGAGCAGATCGATGCGCTGCCCTTTCCGGCCTATGACCTGCTGAAGCTGGACCGCTATTCTGTCCACTCGATCACTGAGGGCAAGGCCTTTGCCATCCTCTCCAGCCGCGGCTGTCCGAATCAGTGCATCTTCTGCGATTCGCATACGATATTCGGCAGAACCTTCCGCGGCCGGAGCGCTGCCAATATTTTTTCCGAACTTGAATATCTGCATCGCACCTACGGTATGACTTCCTTCGACTTCGTGGACGACATGATCACGCTGAAAAGGGATCGCGTGGTGGAGTTGTGCCGGCTGATCGGGGAGTCGGGTATCGCGTTCACATGGATGGCGAATGCGCGGGTGAATACGCTTGATCGCGAGATGCTTGCGGCCATGAAGAAGAGCGGGTGCGTACGGATCGATGTCGGCGTCGAATCCGGCGATCCGCGCGTGCGCGCGCGCGCAAAAAAAGGTATCACGGATCAGCAGATCATCAATGCCCATCAAATGGCGCGGGAGGCAGGAATTCAGGTGGGCACCTTCGCGATGGTAGGTAATCTTGGCGAATCGATGGATTCTGTAAGGATGACCGCCGATCTTCTGAAGGACATCTCAGACGATGTGATGGTCTCCATCGCGTGTCCGTTCCCCGGGACGGAGCTGTACCGCATCGCGCGCGATCAGGGCTATCTGCGGGTGACCGATTGGTCGAGATATGTCACGTCGCCCACGTATCTCGACGGCTATGAACCGGTCATGGTGACCGATGAGATGAATCAGCATCAGATTGTCGATGCCTATTATTACCTTCATGCGCGCTTCGCGAAACAAAAGTTCCGAGCGCGGTATGGAAAGCGCTTTTTCCTGAATCCGACGTTTCTGAAACAGGTCGTCAGCGGCGGAGGGATGCGCGGCTTCACGCGCCGGGGAGCGATGTTGTTCAGGCTCGTGAAATCGAGAATGGTTGTCTGAAGGATGGTTCTCTGGGGGAGGGCGTCTATGAAGATTCATCTCATCTGCCAATATTATC
>JBBAAC010000056.1:0-13128 GCA_041658465.1 bacterium
GACCCAGCTTCGCGCCAGAGGTCGCTGCCAACAAGCACACGTGGGTGGTGATCGCCGGCACGAACGGCGATATCTGCAGGCGTACGCAGGAGCTATTTACCACGGATACATTTCACCCCTTCTTCTCGAACTCCCACCCGGCAAGCGTCGAGAGCGTTGAGGTCGGCGGCGCCGTGAAGAACGTGATCGCGATCGCTGCCGGAATTGCCGACGGCATGGACCTGGGCCACAACGCGCGGGCCGCAAACATCACCCGCGGCCTGTATGAGATGATGAAGATCGGGAGGGCATTCGGCATCGTCGACCCGATTAATTTCTCCGGGCTATCCGGAATAGGGGACCTCGCCCTCACCTGCACGAGCAGGCTCTCGCGAAATTATGCTGCAGGATGCGAACTGGGCTTAGGCAAGTCGATCGATGAGATCCAAAGCGGAATGCGAATGGTTGCAGAGGGCATACCTACCGCGGACGCCGTACACCGGCTCGCGCAGAAACATTCCATCAACGTCCCGATCTGCGAAGCGATGTACCGCATCCTCTACGAAGGCCTCTCGCCGAGGAAGGCGCTGGAGGACCTCTGCACCATGCCGCTGAAAGAGGAACTCGGCGCCCTGCACAAGACTAACAGGGCTTGACCGAAATGTAAGCATTGGCTAGAGCGGGTGGTATGAAGGATCTCTTCGACATCGAGGTATCCATCGACGAGGACGCGCTGATCCAGGGCCTCATCGACGCGAAGGGCAAGAAAGTTGAAGTCCTGGCATTTGGCATAGTATACAACGGCACGCTCACGGACGTGGATGCCGACAACGGGATCGTCGTTATCACGGACGATGCGGAGAGCTGCAAGCTTGAGATCGAACGCATAGAATCCCTTTCAGTGCAGGAAACATGAACTTAATTTTACGAACCGCGCTGTTGTCGCTCTGCTTTATCGTCCTGACCGCTTTCTCGGCGACGCTTTGCTTCGCCCAGGACGAGGATGCGGGCGCCGCATCGTCCTCATCGTCTTCCTCTTCAGCGTCCCAGCATGAGACGACGCCGTTCATTCTCATAATACTCGGGACGAGAAATTCGGGCGACGTGGATGTGATCAGGAAGAACGTGTCGAGACTGCCTTACGTGAAAAAATTCGTTCCGCTGTTCGAGAGCCAAAAGCATATCGAGTTCCTGGGGGGGCTCTCTGGCTCGACCGACACCCTCGTTGCGGACGTCAGGAGCCTTGCGGCGGACCGTTATGAGATGGAGTCGCGCGACGACAAACGCCGCGGCCTGGTGATCACGCTCCGCAAGATCCAGCAATAAAAAAGGTCCCAGCATCCAGCTGCCGGGACCCCTCTGAGCCTGTATTTTCATCTTATAACATATTATAATATACTGCCCAAGGTCGAGCATGCGACGCTCGATTCGTAGGTCACGTGATTCGCAGTCGAGCTCGCCCCTCCGAGTATGAAGTCCATGTATATCATCGAGCCGTCGGCGCTAAGGCTTCTGACTACGAAATCATCAAATCCATCGTTATCTAAATCGCCTATTATGCTGGCGACCACCTCGGTTCCGAATTGGGTCTTTCCAGACTCTGCAAAATAGGCCACATCCCATGATTCGCCCACCGTCACGCGCCTGAGATCGACGTCGATGTTCTCCCTGCCATAGATAATATAGACTATTCCAGTCCCATCCCCTGCCGCCGAGAAGACGAGGTCGTGGATCCCATCGCCGTTGAAGTCCCCCAAGTCGATGGTCAACGGGTCTGCGCACCCATCGCCCACCGTGTCGCAATATATTATCATATCGGCGAGAGAAGACGAGGTCGGGAAGGCGCCTGCCCTACCCATGAACACGAGTATCTGGCCCGGACTGCCTATGCCTCCAGAGAGGTCGGCAAGGCCCACTATGACATCTCCATTGCCGTCTCCGTTGATATCGCGCACCTTGAGGTTGCTCACGTTCCACAAGGGCTGCATCATTATCAAGGTGCTCGGGGGCGGAAAGGCGCCGTTGGCAGTGCCCACGTTGATTCCATTGTAGCCTGTATCGTTGTCATGATAGGTGATGACGATATCCTCCATGTCGTCGCCATTTATATCTCCGGAATCCATGAGAGGCACCAGTTTCGCTAGCGCTGGATGCGCCGCGGCCACCGGGTCCAATTTGATGTCAAATCTGTAGTCCGGCTGGGTCTGCGCATTAAATTCAACTGCCGGGTTGCTGAGGAGCCTGTCCATGAGGAAAATGTCTATGTACGCGAAGAGAGTGCCTCCATCGGGACTCCAGAACGGCGTCTCGTGCAACACAAGATCCTTTACGCCATCGACGTTGATATCCGCCGCGTACGCACCCAGCAGCAGATGCTCTCCCGGCAAAAACTTCTTGTCGTAACTCGCGGTCAGCCCTTTCCAGAAGAGGATTGAGCCGTCGTTCAGCGCGAACAAGAACTTGCCGTCCCCTATGTTGAGGGGCGATTGGCCGATGATCCCGATTCCAGGGTCATAGCTCCACTGGAGGACAATATCATCGAGCGTCCAGTATGGCTCCTTTGGCGCGGGGCAGACCTGGTTGCCAAAGACCACGTCTGCGTTGCCGGAATTCTCGAAGACCACGCTCGCATACCTGCCGTCCGACTGATCGATGGATAACGGGTTGCTCTCAGTTGTGAATTGCTTCTGAAACGCCTCGATGTAACTCCCGTCATTAAAGACAACATTATCGCTGATCAAGATGGAGTACTGCGTCTTATATGTCATCGGTACATCCAGGAGCTCGAGGGTCTTGTAATCTTCGCTCCATCTCATCCCGCCGATCGTTATCGGCGCATCATCCGAAGAGCGATTGATTTTCAGCGCGGTTTCAATGGCCGCGCAATCGTCTGAATTAGTTAGGGGGGGCTGAAATTCGATGCTGATAACCGTGTCGGCAGGCACGTCCGCAGCATTGTCCGGAATCGAGAGGCTGACGCCTACGACCTGTGCGGTTTCGTCGCCGACTTTGATCTGAGACGTTCCGCACGCCGTTGTCAGCGCACCCAATGCGATGGCGAAAATGAAAAATGCCAAGGCCATCATCAGGCCGCCTGTCCGACCTGCATTCATAAAGTTAGATAGCTTCATATAGCGCCTCCCCGGCTTCGGTTACGCCTTTGTCACGCAGGTTTATATTAAGCACAAAACGTGCCAAGCGGTGTATAACCACCCTGTGTATAACTAATTAATTTATAAGATTATTTATACATCAGCAGCGGGCTGGAAAAGCGCATGGGGTAAAATCGAACCTTAGCGTGTCAAAAAATCGTCTTAGTTCAACAACACGTTGACGAATCAGGTGAATTCGCGTTTTTGAACTGTTTTTTGAATTCCGATCTCATCTTTATAAAAATCGGGAAATATCCCCCGTCGCGAAAATCGGGAAACGCCCAGGGCATGGCCTTCCAGCCCTTGTCATACCATAAGAGGAGGTCCGCAAACGCCCCCGGCGCCAGCGCAATCTTGTGGCCCCCGTGTTTGCCGGAGACAAGCACGAGCTTGCATGAGTCGATATAACCCGGATCGATGTTGACCGCGCGGCGACCGTCCACAGAGAATCGTCCCTCTATATCCATGGCGAGCCCCTTGAAGCTGGAGGCCTCCTCTGCGGACACTAGTCTTGAGAACGACACAAAACACCGCCAAAGCCCGGGCCCCATCTCATCCTCGTAGTAGCGCGTGTGGTTGAACTCGCGCCACGGGCCTATGACATCAGCGGGACCGAAGCGCTCCGCCATATACGCGAGCACGCTACCCAGCAGATGCCTCTGCGAGGTGAGGATACCGACTATGGGCTTTACCAATGTCATTTTAAGGACCTCTTAAACCTGCTGGACAGCGGGTTGCTGAATTTTTTGTAACTGAATTTTTTTTACCGCATCGTGCGCGAGTGAGACGAGTCGCCTCTCGATCCCGAAGCACTTCTCTATCTCATCCGCAAACCCGCTCTTCATCCTCTCCTGTGAGCTGGAATCGCCCCTCACCACGCGCATTAGTCCATCGCGCACATAGAGCTGCCCGTCCGCGGTCTGCCTGGACGCGCACATGTGCCGCATCATGGCCCAGTCGAACGAATCTATCCAGCGTCTGCGAAATCGCTCTCTTGAGGCCGGGAAATCGCGCAGCCTGTAGCGTATCTTCGCCTTGCCGTCGCGCTCCGTGATCAGCATGAGCTGACTCGACTCCCCCAGCCTCACAAGCCTCACCTTGCCCGACGGGCTTTTCTGCACGGATTCTCCGCTAATAGGCACCTCGATCGGCGCCTCGAGGAGATAGCCGGGATCCAGGAGAAATCGCTTCCCGTTTGCATTCACCATGAGCGCGCAGTGCGTATCCGCACCATATGACCTGTCGCAGAGCACGGGCGCAACATCGTAGCCCGCGAACCTCACGACCTGCTCGAAGAAATTTGTGAGCGAAAAACAGGTTCCGCCCGCGCCCAAATCGATATGCTCGGCCAGTATAATATCCGGCGTCCTGAGCCTGCGTTCCGGGTCGTCGTGCAGGGCTGCGCGCAATATCTTGGTGAGGTTCTCGTACGGCAGCTTGCCGAACGCGCGCGCAAGCCTTCCCAGGAAGGCCTCATCGGGCCTCGCCGGCGCGATCCCCACGAGCCTCAAAAAATCCCGCGCCACATCGCTGTAATCGATCTCCCGCATATCCCCTGCATATCCCCACTTCCCGCCACATACAAGATTATTCATTGCCTCCGAATTCAAATATTAGGCGTTCTGGCAGGGATATGTGTATCGAGGTACGCCGTAGTCGCCTCGCTGAATGAGTGTCGGCTTCGGGTCCTGTCAGTCAGCACAATGTCATAAAGCACGCGGAGATCCGCGGCTGGCATCTCGCAAGCCGACAAACAACTCCCACCAAGGCGCTCAAGACGAATGATCGTCAGCGACCGGATAACATCTTGTGCCGATGTTCCGGGATCGTCTGTTCCAGAACATCGCCGGGAGCGGCGGGGCAATTTACAGATACAGAGGAGACAATCTCAGCAGGATCGAAGATCCTGCATTTGGACCCGTCGCCATGAGCGGGCGGTGAAGGCCGCACCAAATCGCGATGTCAAAACGCAACGTCCCTAGCCTGCATCCCTGCTGGACGTTGCAGTTTTTGACTCGCGATTTGAGTGTGGAAGGTTCGCCGCCCGCGAATAGCGCACGGGTCGCCGCGGGAGGCGCGTTCTGGAACAGATGATCCCGGAACACCGGCACACAAGATGTCAGAGGAAACCCGCGTCGCTTCATGACGAGCACGCCTTGAACATTTGAATTCGGAGGCGTGGCTTGCTTTTGGAGCATGGGAACGTATGATGGCGCCATGTCGCATCGTGTGGCTTTCGTCGGACAGAAAAATTACGAGCCGCTCTCGCTGAATCGATCGATCCGCCGCGCGATAGAGCTGTGCGGATTTGATCTCAATCGTGTGCGCGGCGCGAAAGTCTTGCTCAAGCCGAATATGCTCGGCGCATACCCGCCGTCGATGGGCGTGACCACGCACCCTGCATTCGTGGCGTCGGTCGCCGGAATATTCAAGGATGCCGGCGCCGTCGTCTCGGCAGGCGACAGTCCCAACGGGGTCTATTCAAACGAGCAGACCTGGGAGCGAACCGGCATACGCGCCGCCTGCCTGGAGGCGGGTATCTCCGAGGCTGCGTTCGAGGCGAGCGGGAGCGTCGCGCGCGACGGGCTAATGATTGCGAGAGCGGCGCTCGACGCGGACTATGTCGTGAACCTGCCCAAGTTCAAGACGCACGGCCTCACCATAATGACGCTCGCCGCCAAAAATTTATACGGCTGCATAAACGGGATGCAGAAGACGGCGCTGCACCGGGAATGCAAAAACATTCCCGAGTTCGCGGATGTGGTGGCGCGTGTGGCAGGCATCGTGAAGCCCGCGCTGACGATCATCGACGGAATCGTGGCCATGGCCGGAAACGGCCCGTCGGCGGGAACGCTCGTCGAACTCGGCGTCATCGCCGCGGGCACAGACGTGCACGCTTTGGATGCGGCTTGCTGCAGGCTCGTGGGCCTTGATCCAAGGGAGCTGGACACTCTGGCGGCGGCGCAGAGGCAGGGCCTTTGGGATGGCGCTGAGGAAATAGATCTCGCAGGAGATCCGCTGGATACGCTTCGGCCGAAGAAATTCTCGCTGCCTGTCACCTACACGCGCGGCATGAGGGACTGGTGGGTATCCAAATTCATCGTCGCGCGGATCTGGTCGGGGATGCGCGCCCAGCCCAGGATCGACCCGGACATATGCCGGAGGTGCCTGCTCTGCATCGACGCGTGTCCGGTCGCTGCCATCGACCAGGCAAAAACAGATGCAGCGCCGATGATCGACGAAGATGCGTGCATCCAGTGCTTCTGCTGCCACGAGATCTGCCCGTACAGGGCGATAGATCTCAGAAAGAGCGCCCTGCTTAGATTCGCAGGCTGGATGTCGAGACGCCGCTCCCGCGCCAGAAGCACGCGATGACCCACGGCTGGCATCCGTCCTCACGCATCTTGTTCATCGCCACTGCGCAAGCGGGGTCCCCAGCCCATCATCTCGCAAGCCGACACCGAGTTTAGCTCAACTTACAAGGCTAACGGTGAATCACTAGCATTGCGGTCCCCATTGCTCGAAGCTGGACTGGGGACCCCGCTCGTCATGCGCCTTGTTACAACGTGAGTAATGGCACGCGGTAAGCGGGTTTCCCCCGTTTATTGATAGGCCACGATCAACGGTACGGAGCAAGCGGTGACCTGCGGCAGGCTTCGAACAATGGGGACCGCGATGGCTAAGATTCCATCGTTAGCCATATGAGCTGCGAATAACTCGGTGTCGGTTTGTGAGATGCCAGCCGCGGGTCATCGCGTTCTTTGGCACGGTGTCGTCTTTCAAGAGGATTACGCTCACACTGCGGCGAGGAGCAATGCAGCGGGATGAATTAACGAGGAAACGAGCATTCGCCGCGGAAGTAGGCCCACTCTTCGCATTCGTCCCCAGCTTCGTTGATGCACACGCCGTACTGACCGCCATCCGGGGAGGTGCGAATCTCGAGCTTGTATCCATCCTTCACGCATTTGACCGAGGCGGGGTTGGCGATCCCTGTCGTGTTTTGCGCCGAGATCTCCGTGGAGTTCTGTTTTGCAGATACGCCGCAGCCGGCGATCACAAGGGCGAAAAGAAAAACGATGAACATCTTCATGCCGTGAGCCTCCGAAGCGCTTCCGCATATTTTTCGACCGTCATGGCCACCACATCCTCCGGCAACTCGGGCGCCGGCGGTTTTTTGTCCCAGCCGGAATCGATGAGCCAGTCCCTCACGTATTGCTTGTCAAAAGAGGGCTGAGTCCTCCCTGGCCTGTATCCCGCCGAGGGCCAGAAGCGGGAGGAGTCCGGAGTCAGGACCTCGTCGATGAGGATGAGCTCATCTTCCCTTATGCCGAACTCGAACTTGGTGTCCGCGATGATGATCCCGCGCTCCCGCGCGTACGCCGCAGACTCGTCGTAGATGCGAATCGATAGGTCGCGCACCTTTTGCGCAAGCTCCCTGCCTATGATGTTGGCCGCCTTTTCAAAGGAAATGTTTTCGTCATGCGCGCCAAGCTCCGCCTTGGTCGAAGGCGTGAACATGGTGTTGGGGAGCCTGTCCGACTCCATCAGTGCGGCAGGCAGCTTTATTCCGCAGATCGTCCCAGACTTCTGATACTCCTTCCAGCCGGAACCTGAAATATAGCCCCGGACTATCGCCTCGATAACGAGCGGCCTGGCCTTCTTCACGATCATCGCCCTGTCGCCGATCCTCGCCATCCATTCCCTGTCGCTGATCACGTCTTCCAGGCGAGCGTCGCTCAGGTGGTTCTTGACGATGCCGCCAGTGCGCCCGAACCAGAAGCGCGACATGCGGGTGAGTATCTCGCCCTTTCCCGGGATCGGCGTAGGCAGGACCACGTCGAACGTCGAGATGCGGTCCGTGGCCACGATCAGGAGTTCGTCGCCCAGGTCGTAGATATCGCGCACCTTGCCGCGGGCCTTTAATTTCAAGCCGGGGATATCGGTTTGTGAAAGCGCCTGCGTCATAAGCATCTCCCTGGTACTAAAATAAAGTTGCGCGCCCGGAGGGATTCGAACCCCCGGCCCTCTGGTTCGAAGCCAGATGCTCTAATCCACTGAGCTACGGGCGCAAATCAAGGCCCCCGAGGCATACGCCAGGGGGGCCTGGAGACTCAACATCTTTTTCAGCTCAGACGCAATCCTGGCAAGACGTCTGGATCGTGCACGTACCGGACAGGCTTGCTTCGAAAGCGCTGCATCGAGCGCGAACTGCGACCCGTTGTCCGACAGCAGATACAGCACCTTGACGCGGGTTGCGGCAAGCCCGCCGTCTTCTTCAACAGTTGCAGGTGAGCGTGCAGACATTCGGATCGTTCGCGTCCAGGCCAAGCGTGCAGGTCAGGTTCACGCCGCTGCAGGTGCCGGTGATCGTGCCACCGCAGCTTTGGGTCTGAATGTCCGTTGCCACGACATTGGTGCAGACGTCAAATGTCGGCATGTTTGCGTTGATCGACGTGCCGTCCTGGGAAATCGTCACTTGCCCGTCGAATGTAGCGCCAGCAGCGGACTTGCAGTCATTCAAGTCGACCGTGAAGTTCGGGATATCAGCCACCGCAGTACCACCGCCCGGGCAGTTACAGTTGGGCGTGGCCAGCTGGAAACACGCCTGGATGGCAGGGTCTGAAACGAGAGCCCCCATGGCGTCATAGGACTGCACGGCAGCAGCCTTTGCCGTAGTGCAATCTCCACCGCTACCACCGCCGCCGCATGCGGCGAACATCGCAACAACGACCATCGCAACCAAGATAATTCCTCTTTTCATATCCCCCCCTTTTTATTGAGCTTAATAGATCGTATACCATAGTGGCACAGCGTCATCAACACTAACGTGTCCCATGCGTCGCCACAACGGTAGTCACGATACCGCCGCGCACGTTAAATCTGCCGCGCACCTCCATCCAGCGCGGGTGTATGGCATCTACGAGATCTGTCAGAATGCTGTTTGTCACCGCCTCGTGGAACGCACCCTCGTCGCGATAGCTCCAGAAGTAGAGTTTCAGTGATTTGAGCTCAACGCAGAGCTGATCGGGAATGTAGCCGATCTCTATGCGGGCGAAGTCCGGCTGACCCGTCATCGGACAGAGACAGGTGAACTCCGGGCACTCGAATTCTATCAAATAGTCGCGCCCGGGACTGGGGTTCGGAAACGTCTTAAGCTCTTTTGACGGCTTTGTGATCATGCGGGCTCCTTGCTGGCAAGCAGGCATATCCCCGCTCCTACGGCATCTGCAAGGCAAAAAAACCGCCCGCCTCGGTTTCCCGGGACGGGCGGCCATTCATGACTTCCGCTATCTACTGCGTCACTGGCACGGGGCAGAGAGCGATACCGTATCGACCCTGGACCAGGTGCAAGTGCCGCTGGTCCCTGCCGCGCAGGTGAAATTGCCGACGTACCAGTCGCCTGCCAGGGTGCCACTCAGGCTGTCGGAGAGCAATGCATGGGAAACCGTATCAACGAGGGCGCCGTTCTGGTCATAGACGGCAATCGACAGATTCTTGCCCTCGCCTGAGTATGGATCAACGCAGACCTTGTATATCCCGGCCGTAAGGGCATTGGAGCTCGGTATCCAGATGTTCTCCGGGCCCGTGCACTGGTCTATGCAATCAACGTTGAGGATTGCGCCCACCGTCGGGTTCCCGCCGCTGGCCTCCTTGCAGTTGCCGAAGTAGCAATCCGTATTTCCAAAATACGCGCCGCCCGGCATCACGACGTGCAGGTCCATGTCATAGTACGTATTAGATGACTTCTCCCAGTTGAGCGAGGCCTGAAAGTGGATGTTCTGCAGCGAGGTGTTGGAAGACTCTATCGTCGTGGCAGCTGCGCCCGCCTTGTTATCCTGGTCCAGGCAGACGATGGATACGCTGTTGACGCCTGTGAAGAGGTTGATCTTCTGCGTCGTCATCTGGCCGCCGGACGGAATGGCCGTGATATCGAGCAGGGCCTCGCTGCTGGATTTACCGGACGCCCACTGGATCGTGCACTGCTTGAGCGTCTTGCCGGACGCCGGCGTGACTGTGAAGGTAAACGTGGCGGTCGTCTCGCCGGTCGAACCGTTGAGCGGTACGCTGCCGCCAGCGCCATCGGTGATTGCATCGAGCGTCATCGCTGGTGCACCCTCTACGCCCGGGATCACGAAGCCGCAGACTCCGCTGTAGCCGTCGACGACGTCGATGCCTGCGTCGTACACAAGGTTCTTGTTCACATCCATCACCACGTCATAGCAGCCCGGGATCTGGGTCCCCTTGGGCCAGAGCAGTATGCGGCCTTCGTTCGTGCAGCCCCACTGAAGCGGATCGACCGTGTGGTCGTACCCGAAGTTCTGGATCGGCGTGAGTGCATCGCCGTTCTTCAGGGCATCGCTGTGGAGGATGATGAACTTGTAGGCCAGGTTATGCGGGACGCTGCTCCTGACCGTTGGGTTGAGGTAACCATATACATCCGTGTTGTTGAAGATATCGACGTGTGTGCAATACGCAGACCCGTCGGCCGCACAAGCGATATCATTGACCAGGTTGGTGCCATCGATCGTTATCGCCGCTATATCGGCCGAGGTCGCGGGCGTTGCGTTCTGGATGGCAAAGCCTGGGACATAACCCGAGGCATCCATGAAGTCCGTGCCCTCGTTCCAGTTGCCGTCGTTGCCCACGTCCGCAACGATGTCAAAGAGCGCTGCCTGATTGTCCAGCGTGGCGCTCGCCTTTGTCCATATCAAAGTCGGCGGGCATGCGCCGGCCGCGTCGGTGTTGCAGGTCTCGGTAACGCCGCTGGCATCAGCGGGTATCGGGTTGCCGTTTGAAAAAATCTGGAAACTGTTGGAGACAATGCGCAGGCCGATGAGCGTATTCGGCGGGCCGTTTGTGACCACCGCGTAGACATCATCAGTGCCATTGAGGAACGAATTCACGCCAGCGCCGGTCGAATCAGCCGAGAAGACGTACGGCTTGGTATCGTCCACAGTGATCGTCGTCGTGGCGGACGCGGTGGATGCGTCGCAAGTGCTCTTGTCGCTGCGGCAGATATAGACCTTGTAATCGCCGGGCGTCACCGCCTTGTAGTTCATCTTCATGACCGGCAGCCCCGCGGCATCCTTGCCGAGCGTCATCGCGGCCGGGTTTGTTTCACCGGCGCCGAGATATGCCATGATGCTGTCCGAGAGATTGCCGTTGCCGTCGCTGATCAGCTTGAGGTTTTCATTATTGAGGGCCGTGCCGTCAGGCTTCAGGATGGCCACATTATAGACGCCGTTCTGCAAGAGGCCCTGCGCCTTGCCGATCACGGGCGCGTTAGGCGATATGGATGTGACCGCGTTGCCCGCAGCATCTACGTTTGACATCGCCGGATTGGTCTCGCTTCCCGTGTTCCATGCGCTATCGCCGCCGCCGCCACCGCTATCGCCGCCGCCGCATGCCGCGACAGAGGTGACAAAGGCCGCTGCCAAAGCCAATCTCAGCCATTTCGTCTTCATGCTAACTCCTCCTTGTTGAATTACACAGGTTGAGGGTCATCTGAAAGTGAATCACTTATAATAAAGTGCCCTGGCGAGCGCAACCGCTAATCTCATGCATATTATTTCTTGGCGGTCTCCATCTGCCGCACCGCGATCCCCGCTTCTTTCAACAATTTAAGCGGCACCTCGGCAATCGTGTAGGCCTTGTCATACACGACCTCCGCAAGCCCTGAGTTGATGATCATCTTAGTGCAGATGAGGCACGGCGAATAAGTCGTGTATATCGTGCCGCCCTTGATGGATACGCCGTGGTAGGCGGCCTGCACGATCGCGTTCTCCTCCGCGTGCGAGCAGAGGCACTCGTCGAGTTTCTCGCCCGACGCGCCGAAGTGGTTGCACCTGGGGCAGCCGCCCTCGCTGCAGTTCGCTATCCCGCGCGGCGTGCCGTTGTAGCCCGTGGAGATGATGCGGCGGTCCCTCACGATCACCGCGGCTATCTTGCGCTTGATGCAGTTGCCGCGCAGGGCCACCACGCGCGCGATGTCCATGAAGTATTCGTCCCAGCCCGGGCGCGTCAGATTTGCGGCCATCGCCTGCACCACCTGCCGTACCTGCAGATAGAGCTCCTCCACGGTGCCGTTGTTGAAGACTATGGCGTCCGCCATCTCCGCAGTACGGTTCATCTGCTGGGTCGTGGGGTCGGGCGTCTGCGCCTCGCGCGCCTCCACATCGAGAAACGCCTCGTAAGTCTGCGGGTCGCCCTCGCGGTTGCGCGCCCTGACCCGCTCGAACCGCACCTGCGGCTCCGCCTCGACGGAGAGCAGGTGGAAGTCCTTGCGGCGGCGCAGGACCTCTACCTCGAACGGATTGCGTATCGAATCCACCACCGCGTGCGCCTCCGGACCGAGCTTTATGAGCGTGCGCTCGGCGAGCACCCCGGCCCCGTTGGCAGATCGCAATTCGTTGCCTATCGCGATGAGCCGCTCGCGCGTGACCTCGAGCCCTCGCTCCGCCAGTTCCTCGCGCAGCGTGTCGGAGAGCGAGTGATACTCATAGCCGCTGTCCGTGAGAAATCGCGCGACCACGCCCTTGCCCGAACCGTTCTTTCCCGTGAGTCCGATTATCATGGGACGGGCGACTACCAGAAAGAAATCCCTCGCGCAATGTCTATCGGATATCGCTCGTCATGAAGCCACGCGGGGCTCCCTCTGACATCTTGTGTGACGGCGTTCCGAAACAGACGATCCCGGAACGCTGTCAAAGCCCCCTCTCCCCTCTGTGGGAGAGGGACGGGGAGAGGGGGGGGCACCCCCTCCCATCCTCCCCCCTCAAGGGGGAGGTGAGTCGGAAGCCCCGCAGCAAGCTGCGGGGTATCATTGTATGGACGACCATCCATCTTGAGCGCCCTGGTAGGGATGTGTGTATCGAGGTGTATAAGTGGCCTCGCCCATGTTTGTCGGCTTCGGGTGGCGCTGGATAAACAATAGCAGCACATAGCAAGCGGAGACCCGCGGCAGGCTTCGAGCAATGGGGACCGCGATGGCGGTAAT
>JBBAAC010000057.1:0-12861 GCA_041658465.1 bacterium
AACTGCACCAGCTTCTCCAGCCCTGTCTGCTCAAAGAAGACGCGGAGCACATCTTCCTCCTTGAGCGCTGCCTCTGATTTACGTAGCGCGGCCTGGAGCAGGAGGCGGGTGGATGCAGGGATATGCGAGATGTAGCTCGAGATCACGAACCTGAGCCTTGCATCGATGTTTTGCATGGCAGCCGGCAGGCGCATCGAGCTCACTCGGACCAGGACCCTGTTGCGCCTGTATGTCTCAATGAGTTCAGATGCATTCGCGCGGGCTCTTTTTTCATAGTCTACCTCTACTAGGTCTTCGTCTGCTAGCTGCCGTGGATCTGAGGTCCTATAATAAGATAATTGAGGAGCATATTCTCCAATGAGGTCCTCAAGAAAATACGGCTCGTCGTCATCCGAGGGCATCTCTGTGGTCGCCCTCCTGTAATCGTCCAGTGAATTGATGAACACCGCGTACTTTAAGTCTGCAAACGCAGGCAGGTTTTCTTCCTCAAAGCGTTCAGCCACCTCGAATTCATCAAGGTCTTTCAACGGGTTCCGGCGTACTGCCTCTTCCAATCCGCTCCGCTCGTCGCTGATGACCTCCTCGAACAGCGGCGCCACCAGCCAATCAGGATAGACCACAAGCCTTGTTTCCTCGCCTTCTTTCTTCTCGATCCTGAAGATGCATTCCGTTGAGTCGAGGAATTCCTTCATGGCTTCAGGCGAACTCGCCGCCTCCAGAAACTGGCCCTGCACATAATCAGAGACAAAACCCGAGCGCACAAAGGAGCCAAACGCGGCCTGCCGCACCTTGACCGGAAGCCCCTGATCAGCGGCGAGCTTAGTGAGGACAAGGCGCATCCTGCGGGACATGGTGCGATCGAGATGGCTGAAAAAGATCTGTTCTGCTGCAAGCGGATATTGAACGGCAAATTTATCGAACTGCCTGCCCGTGAAACCAAATTTGCCAAGGATCCTCCTGACCGCGTTTATGCCGCAGAACTCGGAGACGCTCCCAAACGGCTGTGAATCCGCATCTTGAAGACTGACTCGCATTTGACAGAGATAGAGGACGTTGAGCAGGCCCAGGATATATGCATCCGGGGCACGACCGTCTGGTACGACCTCGGAGAGGACTTTTTTGAAATACTCCTCAAACTCCCGCTCAAGGCCTTTTTGATCTGCCTTGCGGATTTTCCATGCGGTCGGGAGATGCGAGTATCCCTCCGCGCCCGCGTATGAGAATGGAGAGGTGAAGAGTAAATCAGCGTCCTGGCGATCCATGGGATTGTCAAAAAGGGCGGCCACAGCATTCCGGTTGTCCGGATGCACGACCTCCGGATGACGAACCACGGCCAAAAGCGCCGGCAATGAGAGCGCGATGCCGTGGGCATAGGTGGGCAGGGTATCCACAATGCCCGTCGAGAGCCGCGCAAGGCCTTGCCACAGCTTCTGCTCTGTCCCCACATACCCACGCTCCTGCACCAGATCCAGCATGAACATGAACGGCTGCAGGATCCGATCCATCTCGCTGAAAAAAAGTTCCTCCTCATACTGCCGCGCCAGCCCGTGCATGGAGGTCTTAAAGACGCGCTGGAAATTCACCTCCACGAGCTGTTCGAGGAGCTCGTCTTTCTCCGGCACATCGAGGCGGGAGGCATCGATGCGGACTGCGAGTTCATGATCAATATCGTAACTTGCCTCGTATTGCTCGCGGGTGCGGGTTTGGACCGCCCGCTGAAAGAGATCGAAGACGAGTGCGGAGTGCAACGGCCCTGTGTCCAGAATATGGGCGGCCTCGGCATAATCACGACTTTCAACGATATCGAAGATGGATTCGTTGTCCACGATCCTGTGGATCTCATCCAGATAATGCGCCACAGCCTGCGGCTCTGCAGTGGCAGCGAGCCGCGCAAAGGAGACAAGGCCCGTCCTCTCCCAGGTCGCCTGATACCGGCGCAGGCGGGCATTGAGATCAAATGACTTCTGCTGTGGATTCATCCCGTCGTAGATAAACCTGCGGCGGAAATCTGTTGCATCTACCTTTCTGACCTCATCGGAGAGATCGCGCGCCATATCGTAATAAACACTCGATCCCATTTGGGCCCCTGCCGCGACCTCGGAGAGCTCAATGAGCAACGGGATATATTCGGCGCGCATGATGCGCGGCGCCAGCTCGATTGCCTGCTCGATCCGTTTGCCCACGGACTTGACCGCAGCCGGTTGAGGGTTATTCGCAAGGCGTGAGACCTCCACCCGCAGCGGTATGATGTTGGGATCGTGATAGAGCGAATAGACCCTCTTTGGATCGCGATTCCGCTTGATCACGACCTCTTCGATATATTGAATCGGATCGTACATCGTAGGGACCAGCTTGGGCGCAAGATAGGACTTGGCCTGCGAATCACGTGCAAGGGCCTTTGCATATCGGTCCTTCAACGCGCGGAGCTCTTCTCCCGCCGACCATGGGATACAGAAGAACATTGCAGAGAGCTGCTCCTGCTCAAAGGCCAGCCGCGCATCAGGCGTCACAGAGACCTCGCCCCTGCCCGCCCGAGTTGTCCTCAGCCATTCCCCTTGATCAGAACCGAGCTCTACCAATTCCTCATTCGGCCGGACAACGCCCCTGTCCGGTATTTCACTCCTGCAGGCGACAAAGGCCTTTTCCCACGCCCTGATAAACCGCAGGAGCTGCCCATCTGTCGGAGTGGCCACATGGTTCATCTCCCTGCACAGGCGCATGCAGGCAAAGACCTTGACAAAGCCTTCCGGCAGCCCTTCCAGATAGCGCATCGCCGCATCCCATCCCCCGCCCGCGGTCAGAGGCAACTCGATGATGATCATGAGCTCTGCCGCAAGCTCACCCGGATACGGGAGAAGGGCCGTCTCCTTGGTAACGAGCGCTGCAACGTGCTTGAGGAACGTGTTCTTCGCGCGAAATGGTATGCTCAGTTGTTCATATTGATGCTCAATTCCCTCAGCCACCGCAGCGATCTTCCTCTCGATGGTAAATCCGAGGAGCCCTGAGCCAAGGCGTTCCGCCCTGTCCGCCAATGAAGTCATCCCCCTGTTTCGCAGATGGGTCGAGGCGTCCACGACCTGCCTCACATATTCAAACCTGGGGAGCTGATCGCGAAAATCCCATGCCGCAGCGCGCACGTCATGAGTCCCTCGCCATGCGTCCTCAAACTCCTCGGCATCACGAACATCCTTCATCCTAATCTTGAGCGCTCGTGAAAGGAGATGATTGGCAACACCCCGCGCCTTTTTCTTCATCGCTCGCCCATCGCTCAAGGTATCGCCCGGCAGACTCCATTGTCTCCCTGACTAACGCCACATCGCCTGTGTCCGCTTTTGCCTCAGAGCTTGTGGATTCGATGATCTCAAAGAGCTTCTCGATAAATACCCGCGGCGGGACAAAGCCCACCCTGCCTCCATCAAACAATGCCTCAAGCATCTTTTTCCCTGAAGGCGTAAGCCCAACGCCCCCACCCACCGCTTCTAGAAGCGCCAGGTGATAACGATGCGCCCACCCCTTTGACGCCTCTCCCTCCAGGATATCCATCCACTGCTCCACGGCCTTTGCCTCACCGATGCGTGAGGCTGTCTCGATTCCGTTGAACAGGGCCAGGAGCCACGATTTGGCGTGGGTGAGATTGGACTGGGAATCAGGGAGAAGACGCATGGCCTGCCCATGATACCCCTGGAGGACCAGGGGCAGGAGCGCAGGCCTCGAGTACAACCCGATGTCGTCAAAGAGGTCTTTGTGCGCTTCTTCCCTGTCGAGCTCGACCGCTTCCAGGGAATGTGTCCAGACAAACGGGAGGTCGGAATCCGGCACCATGAAGGAGAGCGGGACGATCGCCCGTACCTCGCCGGAGCCCAGAAGCTGTGTGAGATGGCTGTGCACATAATCATTATACTGGAGGAGCAGCCGTACCACCTCCCTTGTTGCCAGGGGCCTCTCTTCGATCCACGCCGCGTTTCCCCTGGGACGCGAAAGACTGCGAAGACCCACTGCAATTTGGGGAGGGCTGCTTTCGCGCTCCCCATCGAGTTTCTTCGAGAGATCCATTTCAAGCACGATTTTGAGATACGGCGCCACGCGATGTATCACGGGCTTGAGGGGATGTGTGGAGTCGCGGTCCTGATAGATCTTGGCTGCGAATTCTTCAAATTCCGCGCCAAGGATCTTTATTCCCCGCAGGATGTTGACGGGGTCCTGGTCATGGAGTCCCTTCTTGAGGGCATGCGGCACAGAACGAATGATCCCGTGTTCATGTATCTTGGCAAGATCGTGGTACACTTCATCGGCAACTACTGCTGCGGCCTGGAGGTTGTAGATCATGAGGTGATTGTCGCCTATATAGCTCCCCTCCCTGAGATATTGGGCAACGCCCCCACGCTCAAGTGACTTCATCGCCTGGTGCACATTGGAATTCATTGGGGCCTTTATTCCCAGTGCATCGAGAGAGCGCTTGAGTATCACCTCCGCCAGACCGGAGTATGCCTCGTCCATGAATTTCTGGCTCGCGATCTGGATAAAGGTTTGAGATAAAGAAGAGAATTCTATCTCCAGATGCGGCCATCGGAGTAATGAGAGTTTCCTGTGCACCGAATATACCCTCGGCGGCCTTGAAGAAGTCCTGGCCAGGGATTGCATGGGTGATCTCATGTATGACGGTGGAGACCGAAGACCCCTTCGCAATTGCGATGCCGTGTTTCTTTGCGGCACCTTCCATGCGCTGCACCATTTCCGGATACGTCCTGGCCGCATGTGAGCCCTCTTCGTCGTCCGAGATGATGACCGGAATGCCATGCTTATCGAAAGAGCGGGCCAGATCGCTCACAAAGCGAACGACCGCGGCTTGATCCGCATCGAGCCCGTACTGCACAGGATTCTCTGCAACAGCATCTCCCATACCTATTAGGGCCTGGATAAAGTCCCTGACGTCCTGAACATGCTCGATGCCTTTGTCCGCTATGCGGGAAAGGTTATCAGCAGGCTGCGATCCGCCGGTGTCGCGGGGGGCAGAAATCCCCTCTTTCTTGCCCCGCTTTGGCGCATGCTGGGCCCATATCCCTGCGGCTGCCGCACCTCGATGCGGGAGGCCGGCCGCCAAGGTAGAGATCCCCTGCCACACACTCGGGTTTGGCACACGTTGCTCTGAGGGAGGGGCCGGCTCCGCTTCTGAATAAGGAAGCTCCGGTGAGCCCTGCCCGCGCGGGGGCTTGTGGATGGAATTGACCATGTGAGCTATTGATCGGCAGGTGCCCTGCAAAGTTGCTAATTAATTTGGGCTCAAGTCAGGAAAGCATGGGCCAGAAGCGCTGCACCTGTGTGTCATCCCGAGGCGCTGCCTGTCCATGAATACCTGTGCAACCGTGAAAGCGCCGAGGGATCCCCTGAAGTCCACGGAAATCGCGTCCTCACTGCCTTCAGGAGATCCCTGCCTGCAGGCAGGCCGCCGGCGGACGGTGTTATGGACAACCTGGACTCGCACGTCTCTTCTTCAATTTCAAAATAAATTCTTTTTTCTACATTTTTTCTTGACGACTTTTTAAGGTGCGAATCGCGCTTTTTCCCAATGTCACAGACATCGACGAATTCACCCCTTAATCATTTCATAAATCGCGCATATCAGCATCCGTGTTGCGTTTGAGGGATCGAGTCTCATTTGCCCAGTTCTCCTCTCCAAAGCCATTACACGAGCTCAAAAACCTATGTGGTATAGCCTCTTCATGTAAAGGAGGCTGGCCATACAGAATAATCCATCAAGCTTGAGCGATGAGAGATTGATCGAAGAGATAAAACAGCTCGTCTCAAATGAATTCATCTCTCTGGCCAATCTCCTATCCTTGCTCGCTGAGATGGATGACAGAAGGCTCTACGCACAACTGGGTTATTCGTCGCTCTTTGTATACATGGTAGAAGAATTACATCTTTCAGAGGATGCAACTTACAAGCGGATTCAGGCGGCCAGAACGACGAGGAGATACCCCGTTGTTTTGTCCCTTATCTCAGCAGGCAAACTAAATCTGACCACTATCAATATATTGACCCCGATTTTGACAGAGGAGAATCATGAAGAGTTGCTGCAAAGGGCAGTGTTCAAATCAAAGCGTGAGGTAGAAAGAATGAGGGCTGAATATGCACCCAGACCAGACGTTCCGGATATGGTGCGAAATCTGCCGAACGCAACTTGCGCCGGCGCAAGTTGCGTTTGCGATGTAAAACCTGCGAGTGAGCGATCTGAAAACATATCATGCCAAGATTTATCCAGCCCGGCAAGGAGGGATGTTGTAGCTCCACTTAGCGAACAGAGGGTAAAGTTCCAGTTTACTGGAAGCGAAGAGCTCAGGGGCAAGCTAGATCGTGCAAGGGAGTTGCTGCGGCACAAATATCCACATGGGAAGTTGGAAGATATCATCGATGAGGCACTGGATGCGCTGCTCGCAAAGAAAGACCCAGAGAAGAAGATGGAGAGAAAGCTCATAAAGAGCTCCTCCAAGCATAGGCCACAAAAATCCAGCAATTCGCAGCCTCGATACATCCCACAGCATGTCAAAGATACAGTTTGGCAGCGGGATCAAGGGAGATGCCAGTATGTGGGCCCAGATGGGAGGCAATGCGATGAGCGAGGCGGTTTGGAGTTCGATCATATAAAGCCGTGGGCAAAGGGGGGCAGTTCAAACGATTCAAAAAACATCCGGCTCCTGTGCCGCACGCACAATCAATTGGCTATGAGAGCCATATTTGGAGACAGGAGAGATATCCAAGGTCTGTGGGATGGCTGTGAACTCTGATTAATGTGCCTCTGCCCAGTTGAGCCCCGCGCCTACATCCACTACCAACGGCACCGATAGTGATGCCGCGCCCTCCATCGCCTGTTTCACAAACGCGCGTACCTTCTCCACATCGCCCTCCGGCGCCTCGAGCACGAGCTCGTCGTGTACCTGGAGAAGTAATCTAGACCCTGATGAAATTTTGGGAAGGTCCGCGTGCACCACAATCATCGCACGCTTTATGATGTCAGCAGCAGTGCCCTGAAACACCGTGTTGAATGCCATGCGCTCCGCGAGCTGCCGCAGCTGCTGATTGCTGCTCTCGATGTCAGGGAAGAAGCGGCGCCGGCCAAAAAGTGTAGTGACCTTGCCCTCTTTGCGCGCGCGATCCAGCACATCCTCGCGATATTCCGCAACGCGCGGATACTTGAGAAAATAGTTGTCGATGTAGTCGGCCGCCTCGGAGGGGCTTATGTCCAGCTGCCGCGACAGGCCGTACGCGGTCTGGCCGTAGATGGTTGCGAAGTTCACGGTCTTGCCCACTGCGCGCTGCTCGCGGCTGACTTTATCCACCGGGCAACGGAAGATACCGGAGGCTGTGAGCGAGTGCACGTCTGCATCGTGCTGAAACGCATCGAGCAGGGATTTGTCCTGTGACATATGCGCCAGCACGCGCAGCTCGATCTGCGAGTAGTCGGCGGAGACGAGCACATGACCCTTCTCCGCGATGAACGCCTCGCGTATCCATCTCCCCTCCTCCGTGCGGATCGGGATGTTCTGCAGGTTTGGATCGGACGAAGAGAGCCGGCCCGTGGCTGCGGTGGCCTGGTTGAAGGTAGTGTGGATCCTGTGGGTCCCGGGGTCCATGAGCGCTGCGAGCGCATCGATGTAAGTGGATTTGAGCTTGCCCAGCGAACGCCAGCGCAAGATCAGGGCCGGCAGCTCGTGCTTGGAGGCAAGCTCCTCCAGCACCTCCTGGCTCGTGGAGGGCCCGGTCTTCGTGCGCTGCGTGCTCTTGAGCCCCAGCTTTTCAAACAGGATCTCGCGGAGCTGCTTTGGCGAGTTTATGTTGAACTCCTGGCCCGCGATCTTGTGGATCTGTGTCTCCAGCCCCGAGAGCTCCGCGGCAAATGTCTCGCCGAGCCCGGCCAGCTTCACATCGTCCACCTTGATGCCGGCCAGCTGCATGTCGACAAGCACCCCAAGGAGCGGCATCTCGATCCCGTATAAGAGATCCGAGAGCCCCTCTTCCTGGATGCGGGCGCGGAATATCTCTGCCAGGCGCAGGGCCACGTCCGCGTCCTCACAGGCGTAGTCGCGCGCGATCTCAAGCCCGACCTCCGAGAAATTCTTCTGCGCCTTGCCCTTGCCCACCACCTCTTCGTAGTGGATCGTCTTGTGCCCGAGGTAATTGCTGGCCATGGGGTCGAGGCCATGCTGGCCGGCCGGGTCGATGAGATATGAGGCGAGCATGGTGTCGAAATCCACGCCGCGCACGTCAAACCCCTCGCGCCTGAGTATCGTGAGGTCGTAGTTGAGGTTCTGGCCGATCTTCTTGATCTCCGGGTCCAGAAGCAGGGGGCAAAGCATCGCGTCCACGACCTGCCTTGAAATCTGGCCGCCCCCGACCTTCTCAAAGAGATCGCCCGACCTCCCAACCTCCGCGCCCATGGCAGCGGAGCTATGGCCCACAGGCACATAGGCAGCCAGACCCGGCTCCCAGGCGAGTGCAAAACCAACGATCTTTGCCTGCATCCGATCGAGCGAGGTCGTCTCTAGATCGATAGACAATACCTTTTTATTTTTTATCGAGTTAACTACTTCTTTTAAATCTTTTTCTTTGACGATCAGACGGTAGTTTTCAAATGAGATAGATCTCTCAGGGGCCAGCTCATCCAAAAGCTTCGAAAATTCGAGCTCTTTAAAGAGATTTCTCACCTTTTCTTTATCAGGGCCAACGGTCTTGAGATCCTTCAAGTCGATGTTCAGGGACACTGCCGTATCTATAGTGACGAGGCGCTTTGAGAGCCTGGCGAGCTCAACATGCTCTGCGATGCTCTTTCCGACAGCCCCTTTGATCTCCGACGCGTGCGCTAATACCTCATCGACGGTCTTGTATTCCGCGATGAGCTTCATCGCCGTCTTGGGGCCGACGCCAGGGATGCCGGGCACGTTATCCGACTGATCGCCTGACAGGGCCAGCACCTCCACCACACCTTCGGGCCCCACGCCGAATCGCGCCTCGACCTCTGCCTTGCCAACGCGAAGCTCCTTCATCTCATCGAGGATCGTCACGTTGGGGCCGACAAGCTGCATGAGGTCCTTGTCGCCCGATACCAGGACCACATCCAGGACTTCGGATGCAAAGCGCTTTGAGAGCGTGCCTATTATGTCATCGGCCTCAAAGCCCGGCTTCTCTATAACAGGAATGCCCAGCGCCTCGACGAGCTGCCTCATGTAAGGGAACTGCTGGACGAGATCATCCGGCGGCTCTTTCCTATTGGCCTTGTACTCCTCGTAGATCTCGTCGCGGAAGGTCGGCTCCGCGGTATCAAAGCAGACGGCTACATAGTCGGGCTTCTCGTCCCTCACGAGCTTGAGCAGCATTTGAGCGAAGCCGTAGAGCGCTCCCGTCGGGAGCCCCTTTGATGTGGAGAGCGCGCGAATGGCGTAATAGGCGCGGAACATGTAGTTCGCGCCGTCGATGAGATATAGGGTGCGTTTCTGTTTAGTGTCGTGTCCCACGAGTAACCTTTCAAAACCGCGCCTGATTGTCTCACAGGGTCATTCCCCGCATCCCTTATTCACATCATTTTCGGGACCTCTCAAAACCGGCCAGATGCAAGGCGCCCGGAAAATCGCGACCGGAGCGTACACGGAAGTACGTGAGGATCGCGAGTTTCCGGGCAACGCAGCAGATGGCCGGTTTTCAGAGGTCCCTCTTGGCGAAATATTCCTTGGCCTCGCCGACGACCGTTAGCGAACCGGAGACAAAGAGCGTGTCGTTCGCCCCGAGGCGCGGGATGATGCGGGAGAGCGCCGCGCTGACGTCGCCCCCTATCTCGATCGCGGCGCCGGAGGAGCGTGCCGCAGCGGCTATGTCCTTTGGCGATGCCGCGCGGGGCGATGGGGCGCGCACGCAGATGACCTCGCGGAAGTACGGAGCAAGATGTCTGAGCATCCCCGCAACGTCCTTGTCCGCCAGCACGCCTATCATGAGCACGGCGCGCTCGCGCACAGCCGTCGTGCGGACATAAGACGCGAGCGTCTCAGCGCCGGCGACGTTGTGCGCGCCATCCAGGACCACACGGGGCGATAGAGCCACGACCTCGAGCCTCCCGGGCCAATTCGTCGAGGAAAGAGCCTCCTCCACCATCTCGATGTGGAACCCGGCCTGCGAGAGCAGGTGCGCGGCCTCAACGGCGCAGGCGGCGTTCTGACGCTGGTGCTCGCCGGCGAGCCCGAGCGGGACGGAGATCTCGTCCGGAGTCGCGAGGCAGAGAGGCGAACCGACATCGTCGCAGACGCGGCGCACGACCTCCATCACCTCAGGGGGTTGATAGGCCACGACCGTAGGCACCCCGCGCTTGATGATGCCGCATTTCTCCGCAGCGACCTCACGCAGGCTCGTCCCCAGATGTTGGGTGTGGTCAAGCGATATAGGCGTGATCACCGCCACCTTCGGCTGAATGAGGTTTGTCGCATCGAGCCTGCCGCCCAGGCCGGTCTCAAAGACCGCGATATCCACCTTCTTATTGCCGAAATGGATGAAGGCCGCGAGGGTCAAAAACTCAAAATAGCTGAGCATCCGGTCGTCCGGAAGTGAATCACGTATTGCTGAAGTCAGGTCCGCGAAATCCTTCTCGCTGATCATCGAGCGATTTATCTGGATGCGCTCGCGCAGGTCCACGAGGTGCGGCGAAGTGTACAGCCCGACCCGATACCCGCTCCGTTCCAGTATAGTAGCAAGGAATGCGGAGGTGGAGCCCTTACCGTTTGTGCCGCTGATGTGGACTGATGGCCACCTGTCCTGCGGGTTGCCCATCACGCTCACCGCCTCGGAGAGAGGGCCCAGCTCGAGCCGCATGGCATTTGGCTGAAGAGTTTCCAGATATGCGAGGGTCTGCTTGTAATCCACGTTGTCCTCTCTTGAAGCTCAAAGTTCAAAGCTGAAAGCTCAAAGCTCAAAGTTCAAAGGAACATATTGGTTTTGCTTTCAGCTTTGAGCTTTGAGCTTTGAGCTTCATTGTACTTTTATGGCCAGCGCGGTGATGTCGTCACGCGGTTTGTCAGGATCTACGAACGCCTGAACCGTCTCTACCACGACATCCACGATCTGGCGGGCGCTTCCAACCACCGCATCTTCCAGACATTCCACGAGCCTCTCCCTGCCGAAGCGATCGCCGTTGCCGCGGGCAGCCGCTTCTATGATGCCGTCCGTGTAGAGGAGGATCACATCGCCGCGAGAGACCACCATCTGACGCTCGTGGAACACGCCGCGCGGCTCGATGCCGAGGAGAGAATCGCCCGTGCCTACCTGCTCGAATCTCCTGTCCGCGGAGCGCCAGACGATGGGAGACGGATGTCCCGCGGTTGTGAACTGTATGAGCTGCCGCGAGCGCAGGTACTGCAGGTAGACCATGGAGATGAACTGCTCCGCCTGGAAGAGGTCGTCGTAGAGGATGGAATTTATCCGCTGCGTGAGTATCGCGGGGGAATAATCCGCGTCGCGCTGCGCCCTGATCGCGGACCTGAAGGCGGCCATGATGAGGGCAGCTCCGATGGAATGCCCGGAGACATCGGCCACCACGAACGAGGGGCGCCTCGCCTCGGTGAGAAAACAGTCGTAGTAATCTCCCCCGACCCTCTCGGCGGTGACCAGTCTGCCCGCGACATCAAGCCCCTCGATAACAGGCGGCTCCTGCGGCAAGAGCTTATACTGTATCTGCCTTGCGATCTCCAGTTGCTGGCGCAGCTGCTGTGTGCTGGCGCGCTCCTCGGAAAGCCTGACTATGTGAAGGTACGCGGCCGCCTGGTTTGCAAGCGTGGTGAGCAGCCTCAGGTCGTCCTTTGTGAACGGCTTGCCGTCGGCCCTGTCCGTCACGTTGATAACGCCCAGAGGTTCGTCCCCGACCTTCAGCGGAAAACACGTAACCGGCGCGGAGATCAGCGACTTCGTCCGATAGCGCTCGCGGCCGGGGCCCATTTCCTCCGCCTGAATGTCGTTGATAAGCACCGGCTCATGGCTCGAGAAGACGCGGCCGGAAATCCCCTCGCCGACCCTCACCACCGCCCGCTGCATGATATCGCGATCCATGCCCCGGGCAGCCGCGATGCGAAGGACGCCCCGCTCGGGCTCATAGGTCATTATCGATGCCTTCTCGACGCCTAAGAATTTCGCTGCCACATCGAGCACGATTTCATACACCTGCGCGGGATCCGCCGCGCTGGCGATGGCCTGGCTCAGTTCATGTACCGCGTCGAGCGCCGTCTTTGTCTTCATATGAGTTTGATCATCCTGAGTTTATGTCCGCGCCCGAAGGTCCGACTCTCGACCTTTGTCATCACCCTGTTGATGAGGAAGAGTCCCCTGCCTCCGCATGCGCAAGGATCGGGCTCGGCAAAGGAAAGGTGGCTGATCCCGCTGCCTGTGTCAACCACCTCCATTACGATCTTCTTTCTGTCGATCACGAGGGAGATACGGATCGGCAGGGCCTTGCGCCTGCGATGTGCATGCACGATCGCGTTGTCAACCGCCTCCACTATCGCCATGCAGAGCGCGGTCTGCAGATCCCGACCGTGTCCGAGTCCCGCAGCCTCGGACGCGGCGCGCACAAAACCGCGGAGCGGAGTAAGATAGCGCGTGTCGCTCTTTATCGTGAGAGCGCAGCTGAACAGCATCGGGGGACCTCTAAGAAGCGCCCATCATTTATTGAACTGGCGCACTGCGGCGTTCCAATCCGCGCAGACCTCAAAAAGCCTGTGCAAGCGCGTTATCTCGAATATCGTCTTCACCTCGTCCGAGAGGCCGGCCACCTTCACGTCACCGCTGCGCTGCCTGACCCGCCGCAAAAGCGAGATGAGTACGCCCAGCCCC
>JBBAAC010000058.1:0-12601 GCA_041658465.1 bacterium
CGCCCAAAAAGGCCGCTGCAACCGCTCCGAAGCCTGGTCCAGAGGCCGCGACTCCGGCCGCCGAGACTGGAACGATACCTGCGGGCGAAGAGCAGCCTCCTGCACCGCCGACGCGCTGGGGCCAGTAAGTGAAGTCCTTGACTTCGTTGGAATTTCCTATATAGCGTCCCGCCATGTTAGGCGAACGCGTTCAGGAAGGCCTCACCTTTGACGATGTTCTGCTCATCCCCGGGCACTCCAGAGTACTGCCAAAAGAAGTAGACATCAGCACAAAGTTCACCGCCGAGATCTCGCTCAACATCCCACTCGTCTCCGCCGCGATGGATACGGTCACCGAGGCGGCGACCGCCATCGCCATGGCCCAGGAGGGCGGGATCGGCATCATTCACAAGAACTGGACCGCCGAGAGGCAGGCGGCTGAGGTCGCCCGCGTCAAGAAATACGAGAGCGGCGTGGTTGCCGAGCCGATCACGGTCACGCCGGGGATGACGGTAGCGGAGCTCAGGGAGCTCTCGCGCGAGCACAATATCTCCGGTTTCCCGGTGACCGACGGAATCCGCCTTGTCGGCATCATAACGAATCGCGATATGCAATTCGAAGAGGAGCCTTCGCGCAAGGTTGCGGAGCTCATGACCCCCCGCGAGCGACTCGTCACAGCCCCGGTAGGCGTGGCGCTCGAGGAGGCGCGCAAGATATTCCGCGAGCGACGCATCGAGAAGCTGCCGCTCGTCGACAGGGACGGAAATCTCGCGGGGCTCATTACGGTAAAGGACCTCAAGACCGCGACTCTCTTCCCCCATGCCGCAAAGGATTCACTTGGCAGCCTCAGGGTGGGTGCTGCGGTCGGCGTAGGCGACGCGGAGTTTGCGCGCGCCGAGGCGCTCATCGCAGCGGGCGTGGACGCCGTCGTCGTGGACACGGCGCACGGGCATTCCGCCGGCGTCATCAATATGGTGAAGAGGCTCAGCGAGAGTTTCAAGGATGTGCAGATCATCGGCGGCAACATAGCTACTGCGGACGCGGCAAAGGCGCTGATTGACGCGGGCGCCGCGGCTGTGAAGGTCGGCGTCGGTCCGGGCTCCATCTGCACTACGCGCGTGGTCGGCGGCTGCGGCGTGCCGCAGATTACGGCGATCACTGATTGCGCACACTATGCGCGCAAGCACGGGGTGCCCATCATCGCGGACGGCGGCGTCAAGTTCAGCGGCGACACAGTAAAGGCGCTCGCGGCGGGCGCATCGAGCGTGATGATCGGTTCCATGTTCGGCGGCACGGACGAGTCCCCTGGCGAGGTCGTGCTCTTCCAGGGCCGCAGCTACAAGGTCTATCGCGGCATGGGCTCGATCGCCGCCATGCAGAAGGGGAGCAAGGACCGCTACTTTCAGGCCGACGTCACGGAGGCGCAGAAGCTGGTGCCCGAGGGGATCGAGGGCAGGGTGCCGTATCGCGGCAAGCTGCGCGACGTGCTCTACCAGATGATCGGCGGGCTGCGCTCCGGCATGGGCTACACGGGAGTGACCAGCATCGAAGAGCTCTCCACGAAGACTAAATTCATGAGGATCACGGCTGCGGGGCTTCGGGAGTCTCACGTCCACGGCGTGATCATCACCAAGGAAGCGCCGAATTACTGGCAAGAGTGAACCTGTGTGATCGTACTAAGCTGATACCATGGATCCCAATCGTATTCTCATATTGGACTTCGGTTCCCAGTACACACAATTGATCGCGCGGCGCATCCGCGAGAACCATGTGTATTGCGAGATCCAGCCCTGCACATGGCCGATCGAGCGCGTGCGCGAGTTCAAGCCAAAGGGGATCATTCTCTCCGGCTCACCTTCGTCCGTGACGGACTCCGCGGCGCCCAGGCTCGATGTGGCGGTATTGGGGCTGGGCCTTCCCGTGCTCGGCATCTGCTACGGCATGCAGTCCATGGCGCAGGTGCTGGGCGGAGAGGTAGCGAAGTCGGGCAAGCGTGAATACGGCCGTGCCATGATCCAGGCGGAGGAGTCGCATCCGCTCTTCAACGGGGTGCGCGAGTGGCCGATGCCGGTCTGGATGAGCCACGGCGATCGCGTTGAACAGATCCCGCAGGGATTCCGATCGATCGCCCGCAGCGCTAACTCCCCATATGCCGCGATGGCGAGCGATGACGGAAAGCTCATCGGCGTGCAGTTCCATCCGGAGGTCGTGCACACGCCCGAGGGCAGCACGTTGCTCATGAATTTCGCATACTCGGTCTGCGGCTGCGAGCCCACGTGGACGATGGCATCATTTGTGGAGACGCAGACGCATGAAATACGCGAGAAGGTGGGCGACGGCAGGGTGATATTGGGGCTCTCGGGCGGCGTCGATTCTTCTGTCGCTGCAGTGCTCCTGCATCGCGCTATCGGGGATCAGCTCACATGCATCTTCGTGGACAACGGGCTTCTGCGCAAGAGCGAGGCAGAGAAGGTGGAGCGCGTGTTCCGCGGCCACTTCCATATCAATCTCGATGTAGTCGAAGCGTCGGAGAGGTTTCTCGCAAGGCTCAAGGGCGTTGAAGAGCCGGAGCAGAAGCGCAAGATCATCGGCAACGAGTTCATCTCCATCTTCGAGGAAGAGGCTCGCCGCATAAAGGACGTGCGCTTCCTGGCGCAGGGCACGCTCTATCCGGATGTTATCGAATCCGTCTCGTTCAGGGGCCCGTCTGCGGTGATAAAGAGCCACCATAACGTGGGCGGGCTCCCCGAGAAGATGGGGCTCACGCTCATCGAGCCGTTCCGAGAGCTCTTCAAGGACGAGGTCCGCGAGGTCGGCCGCGAGCTTGGGCTCCCGGACGAGATAATACAGCGCCAGCCGTTCCCCGGTCCGGGGCTCGCGGTTCGCATACTCGGCGAGGTGACAAAGGAGCGCTGCGATCTATTGCGCGACGCGGACGAGATCATGATGGAGGAGATCAAGGGCGCGGGGCTCTATACGCAGATCTGGCAGGCCTTCTGCGTACTTCTCCCGGTGAAGGCGGTCGGCGTGATGGGGGATGAGCGCACGTACGAGAACGTGGTCGCGGTCCGCGCGGTGAATTCCTCGGACGGCATGACCGCCGACTGGGCGCAGCTCCCCTACGATGTATTGGGCAGGATCTCGAACCGGATCATCAACGAGGTGCGCGGCATCAACCGCGTGGTCTATGACATCTCATCAAAACCGCCGGCTACGATTGAGTGGGAATAGCAGCAGCCTTTCCCCCTCCTTTGTAAGGAGGGGAAAGGGGAGGTAGATCGAGGAGCCACAAGGTGTCAATCCGAGGCCAAGCGACTGATCATGCCTGCCGAGGAATCCCGTGGAGACAGAGGAGACCAGGGGATGAAGAAATGTGCAAAGAAGCGCCATGAGCACAAATGGGGTGGCTCAGTGTTTTCCGCCGCGGAGATAAGGCGCTACCGCCGCGTATCCACGGCCCGCAAACTGCAATGGCTCGATGAAATGCGGCATCTTTTTTTTGCCGCGATGACTCCGGAGATCCAGAAACGGTGGGCTGAATTACGGAAGCGTGGGTACTGATCTCGTTGGTTCCGATTACCTCAAGGAAGCGACCTCAAAAAAAGCCGTATGATGTCAGGATGTTGTATGAACACTGAGCCCAAATGCATTTTTTTATGCATTTTTTTTAGCAACAAAGCCTCGGACAAGCCGATAATATCTATACGAGGAGGAAACCATGAGGATAGGACCGGATGATCGCAGCAGTCTTTGTGAATTTTCACGGGATCAGGCAACAGAAGTGAAAAGTCTTGAAGTGAAAAGTCTTATGGAAGTTATAGAAAATGCCGTGAAAAAGCCCGATTGGAAGACTCCAAATTCATCGTCCAGCGCGGAAGTACTGGAGTCCGAATTTTCGCGATTTTTTGATTCAGAAGCGAAGCGCATTCTGAAAGATATTGAGAACGGCATCAAAAGGCCCGATTGGGTGAATCGTTGAGCCGGAGATAAATCGGGGCAAACCGTCAGAGCAAATAACTAGCTCATAATTCATAGTGTTAACCTTATTTAGGAAGTCTTTGTGAAGGAACCCATGGTTTGCTTACCTAATATTTATCCACGATGGCCACGGAACTGGCGCACCTTCCCTGAAACCGTCAGACGAAGCAAATAACTAACTTATAATTCATAGCGTTAACCTTATTCGTCCGTCGCTCTGACGTTTTCTTGAGAGTCAGCTTCTCACCCTGGGCATGAATTCGCCTTCCGTTCGGATCTCTTCGTTGTTGTCAAACGCCAGCTCGACGGCGTCTTTGAGGGTGAGCTACCTCGCAGGACCTGCGCCGGCATCACTGCAATGAGCGCGGGATGGGGCTGCGGCCGCTGCCAAGAGAGAGGCGACGGCGCTGAATCCGGCCTCCTCGAGGCGCGCTCAACGAACACCCCCAACCGATCCGCCTCCTGATCTCTCAGTACGCATATTAATGAATGCATAGCGGCCAAAGTGCTCAAGACGAACGATCGTCGCCAACGGTGAAAATCAAGAAACTTGGCTTGTATTGATTTCTGCAAATCAACTGGAGAGTTCTGGATGCCTCTTGATGATTTCATGGTAAATAATTTCGGGATTAAGGTAATATGCAGATGGGGAGTGATAATCCTTTCCGTCTGGGGCGTGAAAGGGCTGATACTTCAGCATTTTTTCCCGCAAAGACACAGCCATGGCTTCGAGTTCGCTCAGCGCTCTATGATATTCCTCTATTTCAGAGCTATAAATTTCTGGCCATGAATTATAAAGTGGTAAATTTATTAATTCTTTCCAAAGCCGGCAACAACCGCTCAGCTTCATTTTGTAAATCTCATACATCGCTGCAAATTGGCTAAGATCATGCCAGTCTATCTCTGCGTTGTCCGGGAGATTCATACGGCTGCGCAATTCTCTTTCTGCCGGCTCGATCATCGATTGCCCCACTTGAGATCTTCGCAAACCAGCTATATGATCTATCTTGAACTTGAAATCAGGCCAGCTGAGGAAATGAGGCGGAAGGTTGACATTGGACATCAAATCAAAGACGCACTTATCAATACGCTCAACATCTCCGCTGCTCAATTTTCTGACGGAAAATTTATCAGCCAATTTTTCAATAATATGACGTGCAAATATATGCCCGTTTATTCCTTGTACGTATTGTGAATCGACGATGCTCGCAACGGACCACCACCTTTGATGGTCTTCAGCTTGCCTTTTTGCGCCAAGCATATTTTTTCTAATCGCCCGTGACACTTCTACGAAATACTGCATTTCATCGACCACTTCTGTCGCACCAAGGCCCAGGAGACCTGCCGGTAATTTCTTGCCTGTTAAATCCATTTGGAGCTCGTGGACGTGGTGACGAGTTTCAGCCCTCAACGCAGGCGGTTCTATTACTAAATAATCCGGACCCGTTACAAAATCATAGTGAAACGGGGGATAGACCATGTACGCATGTGAATGGCTCTCATTTTGGCTCAAATAACGTTTCTCACCCCTGATCGTGGAGCCCGTTTGATAAGTGGCGCCCATTACATTTCCATCGGGACCACCCTGGGGCGCATACCAGCCGATAACAATTCTGATCGGCTCATTTTCCTGATTAGGGACAAGATGTACGAGCTCATCGCGCGTTTTTTTAATCTGGAGCAGCATGCTGCAGTAGAAGTCATAAAATCGCTGAAAATACGGATGGTCACGGGAGAACCCGGACTTTGCCGCCACTGATCTGATATACGCCTTGATCCCCTGGTCAGAAATGTAGATATGAATATCCTGGGGATCCTGGGAATCGATTATCCCCTCTCTGATATTTATGGCCTTCTGAAGGCCAATTCCAGACTCCCTCTCCTGTTTCTCCGCGTGGCCATTGTCCCTGGTGAGCTCGGAATAATTGCATACGATCAAGTCTCCCTCAGGCGAAACTCGTACCAATTCATAGACCTGGAAATACAGCGAGTAGGGGAGCAGCTGCACCAATTCCCCCTGCCAGCGTATGCGATATCGACTGATCCCGTTCTTCTGATCGCAGATGCTGGTGATCGATTCCAAAATCTGGTGAATCTCCCCGGCGCTTTCAGTGCCAATCAAATCAACGACAAACTCACCGTAGGCATCGATCCTCCCATGCATATTCGCTTTTATTCTCATACTGCTATCTTCATTTATCGTTTGCTGATAATTGTTAACGGTGATGTGTCCTTTGACTCCTCGATATGCCGATTCAATGATCACGATCGTCATTCTGGAAGGATCGTTTGCAGGCTGAATACGGAGGATGGCGCTCGTGCCTCTCCTGTTGTGTCTCACATGATGAGTCTCGCCTTCTATCGTTATCGCAACACCCTTTCCGGCCAGGTTGGATTCTGTCTTCCCCAGGGCCCAGATTTGCCCCAGCAAGGCGCTCCAGTCGGTCTTATTAGTGAACTCATCTTTTCGAGGCGCCGAGCCAGCGCTGGAACTTGAATCAACCTGAGCGGGAATCGCCTCCCTGAACAATGTGTATCCAAAGGCTGTCTGTTTCACTGCAGGAGGAAGGCGCGGCATCTCAATCGGGCACACAACATCTCCAGGGCTCTCAAGGAGGCGTTGAAAATCCTCACTCCGATCTTCATCTGCCTGAATACAGGACTCCGCCTGACAGACAAATGAAGTGAGCTCACCCTGAGATGCCGCCTCGGCAAATGCCTGAATGACCGGCTGAAGCGATGTTGAGGTAATGGTCATGGTATGGTTTCCCTGTGCCGGTCCTTCGACCGCACGTCCTTTTATCGCCGGGCCATGGCAAAAGTTGCTCGTTTTTTAAATTCGTAAGACGAAGCAAATCTTCGGGAGAGATACTGAAGGAATATCAAAGTATTACGCTACGTGTCTTGTCCCTCCGTCTGAAGGAGATTTAATGTGAACAACCGTCAGACGAAGCAAATAACTAGCTTATAATTCATAGTGTTAACCTTATTCGAGCGCCTGACGTTTTTTGGCAGCATTTCAGCAGAATTACTCATCCTATCAATATATCCTTGTAATAAGGATGGTTATGGTTTAATATGTCCTTATTAGGAGGATGAAATGATTTCCAAAGACCTTTTAAAGCTAATTATATTGGAAAATCAGTCGGTTATAAGGGAAAGGGCCGCCTCCTTGATCGAGCGTGAGGGCGTGATCCTCCCCGATGAAGTGCTGCGGAAGGTCAGCGTCATCTTTGGCGTGCGCCGCAGCGGCAAGACCTCGGTCCTCTATGAGATCTTCCAGCAGGACCCCGAGCGCACGCTGTATATTGACTTTGAAGACGAGCGCCTGAGCAGTTTTGAGCTGCGCGATTTCGAGCGGCTCCGCGAGGCCTTTTTCGAGCTCAGACCGCAGCTACTTCACGAAAAGGCCGTCTTTCTCCTGGACGAGATCCAGAACATCGAGGGCTGGGAGAGGTTCTGTCGCAGGCTTGCGGAGAAGGAAAACGTGCGCGTGATCGTGAGCGGATCGTCATCGAAGCTCCTCTCCTCTGAGATACACACATCGCTGCGTGGGAGGTCCTGGGGATTGGAACTCTTTCCGTTCTCATTCAGGGAATACCTTCGCGCGCGTGGGGTCACGGCCATCGCGCGCGGGTTTTTTTCAAGTGAGGAGCGTATGCGGATTCGCAGCGAATATGCCGCATTTCTCCGCTGGGGCGGTTTTCCCGAGGTGGTGCGGCTCTCCTCCGATGTCGAGCGCAGCAAGGTCCTCCGCGACTATCTCGGCGCCATGTTTTTCCGGGATCTGGTGGAACGATATCAAATAACAAATATACCTCTGTTGGATGCGATGCTCGATGCACTTTTTTCATCGCCCGCGCTGGCGTTTTCGCTGCTCTCGTTTCAGCGGCGTCTGAAACAGCAGATGCCGTTCTCCAAAGACCTGCTTTATGCGTATTATAAGTACTTCCTCGAGAGCATGTTGATCATGGAGGCGCGGATCTTTTCGCCCTCGGCGTACAAGCGGCAGCGCAATCCGGCCAAGATATATCTGATCGATACGGGTCTCACGCGCAGGGTGACTACTCAGGATACGGGCAGGCTCCTGGAGAATGCGGTCTTTTTGGAATATCGTCGGTGCGGCATGACTCTGTCGTATTACGCGGGGCGAGGCGAGTGCGACTTTGTTGCCCGCGATCATTCGGACAATCTCGCGTGCTGCCAGGTCTGTCATGAAATGCATGAGACCGCGCGGCCGAGGGAGATCGCGGGACTTGTCGAGGCCTGCAAGTCTCTTGGGTTAAAACAGGGGTTGATCATAACCTCTGATGAAGAAGGGGAGGAGAAATCGGATGACATTGCCATCCGCATCCTTCCCTTCTGGCGATGGGCATTGGAAGAGGCGCATTGAAAAAACAGCCGCGAAAGAGCCAGACGGAGGAACGCTGCATCTCGAACCGTATCATCAACGAGGTGCGCGGCATCAACCGCGTGTCTACGACATCTCAGCCAAACCGTCCGCGACGATAGAGTGGGAATAGTAATCGGATAACCGGCCTTTCATTTCTGCATTTGTGAGTCCCTGAAAATCCGTGCGTACGCCTTCACGAGATTATTCAACTCGCGCTTGGCTGCATCATCCATCCCATCCGCGGCTGCGGCCATAAGCTTGGCTGCGAGGCCTTTTATTTCGCGCTTGAGGGTTGTTCCGATCTCCTGGCTCTTGCCCATCTCGCTCTGCACAGCGGCAAATCGGGCGAGACATTCAGGGTTGAGGCGGCGTGTGTCGTCGTTGCGGTGCAGGCGCAGGGCCAGGCGGAAAGAGGCTACAGCGGCCCTGATGGATGCTGCCTCGCGCATGCCTTCGTCAAAAACCATATCCCCGTCGCCGTGTACATAGTGCTTTCGCGCGATATCATGGGCCAGGCGGTCCACGAGCACTTCGTTGGCATAATGCGCCACGCGTTCCGCGTCGAAAAGGGGATAGGCGCCGGCGTTGATCCTGGGCTCAGCGATTTTTCTGTTTTTCTGGACGATGTGCGCGACCTCGTGATGCACGAGAAAATTGATGGTCCTTGCCCGCTCTCGTATATCTTCGATAGTGCTTCCTGATTCAACGGTCACGCCCTGCTTCTCCATCAAGGTCATCTCGAGCTGTTGCGCGAGGCGCAACTCCTGTCTCAGACCCATACTAACCGAGCCGAGGTCAGAACCATTTGAATCAACATTCGATGCCGTATCTCCCAGGCTCAGGATCTCTGTCAGTTTCTCTACCAATGCCTCCACAATCTCATCGAGGCGCTTGCTTTGCTCGGCAATCTCCTCGTTCTCTTCCATCTGGGCTTTAGCAATTGCTTCCGCCTGCGCCTGCGCAACTGTTTCCGCCGCCTTCCGCTGCTCGTTTTCCGAGCTAGCGCGAAGGGGATAAAGCCTTAACCTTAATTCAGGGCTAGCGCGAAGGGCATAAAGCCTTAACCTTAATTCAGAGCTGAAGAGATCCAGGATGATATCCTGGCGCTCCTGCGGCATTTCGCGGAGCTTTGCGACAAGCATTTCCTCTATTCCATATGTGCGGGAAGCACGCCTTTCAAGGGAGCTCGCTGCAGCTCTCCCGACCAGGCAATTGTCAGCTTCCAGCGCTTCGACTAAGAGACGGACCGCTGATTGGGAGTCAATATCGCCCAAAAGTTCTGCGGCAGCACGACGTTGCCCGAGATCGTCACCCTTGATCCGTCGCTCCAATGAGTAGGCAGCAAGCAAGTTCATTTCATTCAAAGTATCTACTATCCAGCGAATTAAGATGTGATTGGAAGGGTCGAAATGGAAGGCGTCATACGCATTGATCAGTGCCTCGACGGACTGAGCGATGGGCATGCGGCCTAATGCCTTGACTGCTTGTATACGATCGTCCTGACGTTCATAATAATCGCCGGCCCTCAGCAGTCTCTCGGTATAGTGCGCGACGGCAAAGTCCGGACAGAACCTGCCGACAAGCAGTGCGGCCCGCTTTCCGATTCCACCATCGCAATCGGCCATCGCCGCGGTCCACTGCTCTCTAGCAGACTCGGGAGCCAGCTTGAATGCCAGTTCTTCGGCGATCAGCCCGAGATCCCGAAACCATTCCATACGAGGCAAGCGTGTGATCAGTGCATTTGCCGCGAGCGGGCCGAATTTATTGAGTGCATCCAGGGCAAGGTCATGAATCTCGGCTTCGGGATCTGAGAGCAGCCCTATTATGAGATCGATTGCGCGCGGATCGCCAAGATCGCATATTGCCGCTTTGGCGAAGTTTTGTATCAAGGGGTTTTCGTTATTCACAGCTGCGGCTAAGGGTTCATACGCGCGCGGGTCTTTGAGCTTGCCGAGGTATTCACAGGCGTATGCTCGAAAGTCGGGATTCGAGTCTTCACGCATCACCCGTAAGATGGTATCGAAGGCGCTCACGTCGCCGGTCTGGGCAAGTGCTGCCATCGCCATGCAGCGAAAGACCGCATTCTTAGAGACTTCCGACGCGCGGATGAGAAGGGGGATCACCTGGGGCATGCCTATATGGTAAAGATAGTTGCTAATTTCTCTTTCTGTCTGAAAGATAGCGTTATCGTCAGCGTTATCGTCAGCAGCAATTGTCTCCTCAAATTTCTTGATCACAGCATCCAGAACCTCAGGGGCGCTCGTTTTGTTCAAAAGCTCGATAAGTTTGGCGGCCGACTTGTCAGGATCCCTAAAGTCAATCCGTCCGATTGTCCTATGGAAGTTCTTGGGAGCTCCTTTTTCATGATTGTCCCCGGCCATATGCGCCGATGAATCGGAGGATTGAAAAGATGAGGCAGCTGCATTTCCAAAACCAGGCTGCATTGATTCTTCGGCAAAGAGGCGATTTGGCAGGGTAGAGAGCGGGCCTGCGAGAAAGGCGGCCTGCGGCTCAGGTGACTGAGAGGCGTAGGAATCTGCGGAGTCTTCGCCTGCATCGGCCAAGCCCACATCCACATCTGAGGGGAGTGCATCGGACCCCGTTCCAGAAGCTGAAGGGGACAAGAAGGAATACGGCAGGCCTGGTACCAGAACGCCCATATTAAACCTCTCTCCGGACCTTGTTTTCGGCAGCAGCGGGATTTAGTTGCGTGGTCTTTTTTTCGTGCCGCCGAGCTGGGGGTGTCTGAGGCGAGCGGCGGTAGCGAGGCAATATCCCCGCCTCCCGCAGCCGCCGTGCCCAAGAGAGTCTCATTGATTCTTCCCCTTGCCTGTGCTTAATCTGCGGCACCCATGCAACACGCGAATTTCGTACATCTGCACGTGCATTCCTATTACAGCCTGCTGGACGGCGCGGCGCCAATTGAACGCCTGGCGGAAAAGGCCAAGGAATACCGGATGCCGGCCATGGCCATCACCGACCACGGCAACATGTTCGGCGCCATCGAGTTCTATCAGACCCTCTCCAAGGCCGGAATAAAGCCCTGTATCGGCTGCGAGGCATACCTGCTCACCAAGGGCAGCCGCCTCACGCGCGACCTCAAGCAGGAAGGGATGCTCTCGCACCTCACTTTGCTCGTGAAAAACCGCGAAGGTTATCGCAACCTGTGCCGTTTAATTAGTTCAAGTTATTTGGAAGGGTTCTACTATAAGCCTCGAATTGATAAAGAAATATTGCGTGAATATAACGCGGGGCTGATCGCGCTCTCCGGCTGCATCAAGGGCGAGGTGGCAGTAATGCTGGCAGATGGGCGCTACGAGAAGGCAAAGGCAGCGGCAGGGGAGTTGGCGCAGATCTTCACGAACAACCGCTTCTTCCTGGAGATCCAGGACCACGGCCTGCCCGAGCAGGCGCAGATCAGGCAGGGCCTCAAGGAACTCTCCCAGGATATGGGCATCGGGCTCGTGGCCACCAACGACGTTCATTATATAAACCGTGAGGACGCGGCTGCCCATGACGCCCTGCTTTGCATCCAGACCGCCAAGACCATAGACGACCCGAACCGGATGAGGCTCGGGACGGACGAGTTCTTCCTCAAGTCGCCCGAGGAGATGGCCGAGCGCTTCCCGGACTGCCCTGAGGCCATATCAAACACGGTGGCCATAGCCGAGCGGCTCAACCTCGAATTCGACTTCAAGACCTACCACTTCCCCAAGTTCGTGCCGCCCGAGGGTCAGGACCTCGGGACATTTCTCACCGAGCAGGCGAGGGAGGGGCTGGCGAGGAGGCTGCCGACCATCCTCGCGGGCCGTGCAGGCAAGGAAGACGAGGTCCGCAAGGCATATGACGAGCGGCTGGCGGGCGAGCTCAAGGTGATAAGCTCCATGGGCTTTGCCGGCTACTTCCTGATAGTTGCAGACTTCATCGCGCATGCGCGCAGCATAAACCTCCCGGTCGGTCCGGGCCGCGGTTCGGCCGCGGGCTCGCTCGTGGCGTACTGTTTGGGGATCACGAACATAGACCCGATAGAGCACGGGCTGCTCTTCGAGCGGTTCTTAAACCCCGAGCGCATCAGCATGCCGGACGTGGATATCGACTTCTGCATGCGCCGCCGCGACGAGGTGATCGAATACGTTGCGAAGAAATACGGCAACGTGAGCCAGATCATCACCTTTGGAAAGATGAAGGCGCGCGCGGTGGTGCGCGACGTCGGCCGCGTGATGGGCCTGCCTTACGGCGACGTGGACCGGA
>JBBAAC010000059.1:0-12520 GCA_041658465.1 bacterium
CACCGCGGTCCCCATTGCTCGAAGCCTGCCGCAGATCATCGCTCGCTCCGTGCCGTTGCTCGTGGCCCACCGATAAACGGGAGAAACACGCTTACTGCGTGCCGCTCCTCACGTTGTATCAAGGCGCGTGACGAGCGGGGTCCCCAGTCCAGCTTCGAGCAATGGGGACCGCAATGCTGGTGATTCACCGTTAGCCTTATAAGTTGAGCTAAACTCGGTGTCGGCTTGCGAGATGATGGGCTGGGGACCCCGCTCACGCAGTGGCGATGGACAAGGTGCGTGGGGGCGGATGCCAACCGCGGGTCATCGCGTACCATGGCACGCTGTTAGCTTGCGAGGTGATAGTCGGAGGCGCGTTCCGAGACAGACGATCCCGGAATGTCTTCACCTGCGCTGGGAAGGAAACAGGCGTTCAAGGCGAGAGCGAATGCGCGTGACGTGCGTGCCGGGCCAGAGGAGCTTGCCGCATGAAGGGCAACGGCAGAATCTCCCTTCGATCAGCATAGCTTTTGGCGGAATCAGACCTCGAAAGTTGTTTTTGTCGACATCTTCGAGTGGAACGTTGCACTCAACGCAGCGGGTGAGAAATTTCGCGAGCGGATCGAGTCCGGGATATGCGTTGTATACCTGCAGAATTTGCCCATCCAGATCATCACCGCTGATGATGAAGTACGGCGGTATCTCAGAGAGCTCACGAAAATTTCCCGCCCTGGTGAGCACCACCCGCCCCTCTTCGCGTGCCACGCGCAGAAGCCCCGAGCGGTCGACATCATTTTTGTAGAATACATCGAGGCCGCAGAGCCGAAGCCAGCGAGCCAGTCTTCCCAACATGACGTCGCACGCGAATTTCATCAAAACCTCGACGCATGAAACAGGAAACAAGAGGCAGGATGCAAGACCGAGTCATGAAGCAGGAAACATGAGGCATGACGAAGTCGAAGCATGACGCATGAGACATGAAGCATGAGAAATCAGTTTTTTCCTGCCTCCTACCTCTTGCTTCCTGCATCGAAGCCTTTCCTGCCTCATGCCTCCTGCTTCATGCTTCGATCTCTTTGAGAATTTGTCTGACAACAGCGCGCGGGTCCTTTGCCTGTGTCACGGGCCGCCCGATGACCAGATAATCCGCGCCTGCGGCGATGGCCATGATGGGAGAAGCGATACGGCGCTGGTCCTGGGCAGCGCTACCGATGGGCCGCAGACCGGTCGTAACGATCACGAATTTATCTCCGCACGCCTTGCGGATCGGCGCGATCTCCAGCGGCGATGCGACCACCCCGTGCAAACCGCATTCGTGCGAAAGCCGAGCCAGGCGCACCACCTGCTCGCGCACCTCGAACTGTACGCCGATATCCGCCAGGGTCTCCATGCTCGTGAGCACGGTCACTCCGAAGATCATCGGCATCTTGGATTTTCCTCCCGCCGCTTCCCGTGCGGCCTCCACGGAGCGCTTGAGCATCTCCTCGCCGCCGGAGGCGTGCACGTTGAGCATTGCCACGCCGAGCTTTGTGGCGGCAGCCACGGCCTTGGCAACCGTGGATGGTATATCGTGATATTTGAGGTCGAGATAGACGCGGCAGCCGTGGTGATGGATCATCTTTATCACATCCGGCCCCAGGGCCGTATACGTGGGCGCGCTCACCTCAAAAGTATGCACGTCGCCCTTGAGCAGCTTCACCGTGGCCTCAGCCTCTTTCATGTTGTCGGCAAGCAGTGCGATGATCAGCCTGTCCTTGTTCTCGAGCGGTTTTATCGTCATCACCTTCCCCCTTTGTGTACGGCTTTCAGGACCGTCAGCGGATATGCGAGACCAACTCCACCATTCTCTCCAGGGCCTTTTCCGGCGGCAACTTCAGCGCCTCGCCGCCACGGCGTTCCTTGAGCTCCACGCATCCGTCCTTGAGCCCCTTCTCACCGACGATGATTCGATACGGGATTCCTATCAGGTCAGCATCCGCGAATTTAACGCCGGCGCGCTCGTCACGATCGTCGATGATCGCCTCGACGCCGCTCGAGATCAGCTCGCCGTGTAGCTTGAAGGCCACGTCGAGCACCTCTTTTCCGGTCGAGAGAGGAATAACCTGAACGTGGAAGGGCGCGATCGGAAGAGGCCAGATGATGCCGCGTTCGTCGTTATTCTGCTCGATGGCCGCGGCAGCGGTGCGGCCGATGCCGATGCCGTAACAGCCCATCACCAAAGCGCGGGAATGGCCCTCTTCGTCCGTGTACACGGCCTTCATCGGCTCGGAATATTTTGTACCAAGATAAAATACCTGCCCCACCTCTATGCCGCGATGCTCCTCGAACCTGCCGCCGCAGCGAGGGCATGCGTCGCCCGCGACCGCGCGCCTGATATCGAGGAACTTATCGACCTTGAGATCTCCGAGGCAAACATCGACAAGGTGCGCATCCGCCTCGTTCGCGCCCACGACGAAATCGCCCATGGCCGCTATCGCATGATCCGCATAGATCGGAATCTTGAGCCCGATCGGGCCTGCGAACCCGGACGGAGCGGCTGTCACCTCGTGAACGGTGCGCTCCTCCGCCAGGTTTATCCATTCGACCCCGATCGCATCCTTGAGCTTCGCCTCCTTGAGCGAATGATCTCCGCGCACAAGGCCCGCCACCGGGCCCTGGTCCGTATCGAAGATCAGCGTCTTCACCAATTGCTGCGGCTGCACCTTGAGGAATTCGCATACCTCTTCAACTGATTTCTTCCCCGGCGTGGAGACTTTTTTGAACTGGCCTTTTCGTCCCTCGTCCCTCGTCCCTCGTCCTTCGGGTGGTCTGAGCTCCGCCTTCTCCACATTTGCTGCGTACTCACAGTTATCGCACGCAACGATCTCGTCCTCGCCGGAGGACGCGAGGACCTGGAATTCGTGCGACATCGACCCGCCGATGGATCCGGTCATCGCCTCGACCGGCCTGAAGCGCAGGCCGCAGCGCGTGAAGATGCGCTTGTACGCATCGTACATGACCCTGTAGTTCTCCTTTGATGAAGCTTCGTCGCGATCAAAGGAATAGCCGTCCTTCATTATGAACTCGCGGCCGCGCATGAGGCCGAACCTCGGCCTGATCTCGTCGCGGAACTTGGTCTGTATCTGGAAGCAGTTCTTCGGCAGATCGCGCCACGATGTGATCTCGCCGCGCAGCAGGTCCGTGATCGCCTCCTCGTGAGTGGGCCCAATGCAGAAGTCTCGGTCGTGGCGGTCCTTGAAGCGCAACAGCTCCTTGCCGTAGATCGCCCATCGTCCCGTCTCCTGCCAGAGTTCTGCAGGCATGACGATCGGCAGCAAGAGCTCCTGCGCGCCCGATGCCTGCATTTCCTCGCGCACGATGTTCTCGATCTTCCTGATGACGCGCAGGCAGAGCGGCAGATAAGTATACACGCCCGCGGCGAGCTTCCTGATGTAGCCCGCGCGCAGCATGAGCGCGTGGCTTGCTACCTCGGCGTCCGCAGGCGCCTCTCTTAACGTGGGTATCAGTAATTGACTATAACGCATACTCGGTACCTTTCACTTGTAGAGGCAGGAAGCAGGACGCATGAAACATGAAAATACACTATTATCTTACTTCTTGCCTCTTGCCTCATGCTTCATGCCTCATGCTTCTTTCTTCTTGTTTCATGCCTCATGCTTCTTGTCTCTTGCTTCGACAATCGCATCTACCTCTCGCATCAGCTCGTCTTCCAATTCATCTTCCCGGCAGGTGCGCACGATCTTTCCCCCTCGAACTATCATGCCCTTGCCCGCCCCGCCGGCGATCCCCACGTCCGCTTCCTTTGCCTCGCCGGGGCCGTTGACCGCGCAGCCCATGACCGCCACCTTGAGGGGACCGCGCACGCCGGCAAGCCTCTTCTCTATGCGGGCTACAAGGCCCTCGAGATCGATCTGCAACCTGCCGCACGTGGGGCATGAGACGATTTCTACAAACGGCCTCTCTCGCAGGCCGAGATTCGCAAGTATCTCGAAGCCCGCCTTCACCTCCTGCACGGGATCGGCCGTAAGCGAGACGCGGATGGTGTCGCCGATGCCTTCCGCAAGCAGTGTGCCGATGCCGATTGCGGACTTGATCGCGCCGGCCAGCAGCGTGCCCGCCTCGGTCACGCCCACGTGCAGCGGATAGTCGACCTTGTCCGCGAGCATGCGATACGCGGCGATGGTGTCCGGCACGCTCGAGGCCTTCACCGCGATCTTGATTGCGCGGAAATCGATCTCTTCGAGCATGCGCACGTGGCGCAGCGCCGATTCGACCAGCGCCTCGGGCGTGGGATGACCGAAGCGCTCCCGCAGGTCCGTCTCGAGCGATCCGGCATTCACGCCGATCCGTATCGGCACGCCGCGCGCCTTGGCAGCCTTCGCCACCTCCGCGACCCGCTCGGCAGAACCTATGTTGCCGGGATTGATGCGCAGCCCGTCGACTCCGGCCTCTATCGCTGCGAGCGCGAAGTCGTGCCTGAAGTGTATGTCCGCGATGAGCGGGATATCGATCCTGCGCTTGATATCGCCAAGCGCAGCTGCTGCAGCCTCATCAGGGACCGCCACGCGCACGATCTCACACCCGGCCGCGACCAGCCGATCGATCTGCGCGATCGTCGCCTCTACGTCCGACGTCTTAGTGTTCGTCATCGATTGCACTGAGACAGGTGCGCCGCCACCGATGGCAACGTTGCCCAGCATGATCCTGCGCGTCTTTCTTTTCATCAGCTCCTACCGGACCTTTCCCTGGATGCGCGCGTGCGAGAGAGAGAGACAATCAAGAATGCCGCGGATATGAAAATCATCTCGAGCAAAGCGCCGGGGCCGGCGATGCCGCCCTCAACCAGGCTGCACTTGCTCTTCGAGGAGCTCTGCGTGTCGCCCTGGCTGGAGCCGCTGGCGCTGCCCTTGTCGGCGCAATAATTCGTCACATTGTCTATCGAAACCGAGGCCATCTCGATCGTCTGGCCGGCATCGCTGCAACTCGCGGTCGTCTCGCCGGAAGGCGTCTCTATCGTGCCGGACGTAAATCCCTGCGGCGAGTTGCTCCCCAGGGGCTCGAAATCGGACGCCCCGGAGAATTCCTGGCCTATCGGCTCATACGTCACCTGATATGTCACGCCCGGCTTTATGCCGTAGAGGTAATAGCGGCTGTCGCCTTCGCACTCCGGATAGAGCACGCCGGAGACCATCGCGCGCGCGTCGGACTTGGGCGAGCTCGTGCTCGCAGCGATCACGTTCACGCCCTTCAAGGGCTTGCCGTTTGAATCGAAGATCTCGCCGGTGATCGTGCAGAAATCGCCCTGCAAAGATGAAGCGGGATAGATCCACGAAATCGTCATCTTATCGTCTCTGGTGAGCGATGCCTGGTCCTTGGAAAGCAGCTCCGGATACATGGTGGGGATGTAGTTTCCTTCGGAGCAGCTGGCGAGCGTGCAGCCCTTTGCTATGTCGTAGTTGACCTGGCTGTGATCGAGGTTGAGAAGGTGTCCGATCTCGTGATGCATGGAGGCCTTGAAGAGTTCGATCGCATCCTGCCCGGTCCCAAGTTTTCCGTTCGTGAGCATCTTGCCGTTGAACATGGCAAACCCGCCCTTAGTCATGTACAGGCCTGATGAATCCGCAACGCCCGGATATGAGAGCCCAACGATGCTGTCGCTGGAGCCCTCGCCCATGAGTTCATCGATGATGGATCCATCTTGATCGAATATGATCGTGGGCGGTTTGTCAGTGCCCGTCGTATAAGGGGAATGGTTTGAGGAGTCGATGTCGCCTGGCTTGCAGGACGTGTCCTGTTCCGCCTTGATCGTGGTCGTGACGACCGTCTGGTTCTGGGCGTTCTTGCTGGTCACATTTGTCGACCAGTCGTTCATCGCCTCGACCACCCACTGTATCGCAGTGGCGTTATCCGTGCCGCTGGACAAAGGGCCCTCGTCTACACACCACTTGAGCGTGTCGTTCTGCCAGCGCAGGGCCACACCGCTATTGTTCACTGTATCGACAAGGAACGGACCGCCTGCATCTACAGTGCACGGGGCGAAGAACGATAGCAGCAGCGCCATGCACAATATCGGATATCCAAGTCGGGGCATTATTGGCTCCTCGTTGGTTTGGTTGATCCTTTTGTCTCCGGCTGCTTGAGCTCGTCGATCATTTTTGTGAAGCTTTCGTAGTCAATCGGCCCTGCCTGGCCGGTTTGAACACCGCCGACGGTCAGGGCCTTTGTCACGGATTTCGACGTCGGTAGATTATTGAAGAGCGATTTATTGCCGTATTCGTTCACCACCTGAGTCTTGCCGTCCTTGCCCTCGATCATCCGGAAAGAGCCCTGACCGCCTGCCAGGACCGATCGGAAGCCTAGCTTCGATTCACCGGTGAGAAAGATCGTTCGCTTATCGCCGACCTCAAACGTCACAATGCCGGGTGGCATTCGCATGTTCAGTCGCTTGGCATCATCCCTCGACGCGCCCCACTGCGTGAAGGTAAAATTCTGCGGCTGGGTGCCTTTGAAAAGCCCGTCAGGCGCCTTGAGCACATTCTCCACCGAGAACGTGTATGTGGTTACGAGTATGCCATCCTTGACGTGCGCGTCCTTTGCCGTGCAGGTGCCGGTGATCACGACATTGGCCTTCATGAGGTCAGGGAGGTTGGCAGGGGCATACATATCAGCGCCCGCCCTCGCAGCGACGAGCATGGAAACGGAGAGACATATGCCTGCAAATGCAATGAACATGCGCTTCACGAGGCCACCTCCCTGTATCATTATATATGATTCAATGGCCTGGAAGCTAGTGGGAAGGATGCTAAAAGTCAATGGAATCAGGGGAGTTACAAAAAGGCCCGACCAGGGGGTCGGGCCTTGTGAAAGGCTCGCTGTTAATCTCTCGATTACTCGGACTTTTCTGCCTTCGCCAGCGCCGCAGTGTATGAGCCGCAGGCCTTGACGTACTGCCCGTCCGCGTCCGCCTCGATCACTTCGCAGGTCCCGTCGATCTTCGAGTCCTCGGAGAAGGTCAGGTAATAGACGTGCTTGGTGCTGCCAGTCTGCACCACTAATATCGCCTTGTTCTCAGCCGAAAGCTCGCCGGCCGAAACAGTGGCATCCTCAAAGGTTATGTTGATGATCTTGTCGCTCTGGACAACATCCACATTGAGCGGCACTGCAGCGCCGACCTCGTCCGAGACGCCCTGACAGGTGCTTGAATCAAGGGTCATGGTGCCGGTGAAGCTGCCGTTGTAGGGCCCGCTCATGCCCGTGGGGAAAACGACTTCATCGGGATTAAAGCCAGCGTAAGGCGTACTGTCCGTGTCGAAAGCAGCGCAGCCGGCCATGAGCGACAGGACAGCGATGACGATCAGAAAGCGATATCCCATAACCCCTCCATGAATGTGCAATCGCGAAATGCGACCGCGGGTGCGACACCGCACCTCCATAAAGGGTATCGTCCGATCTCGGAAAAAGTTGCTAAGAATTATTCAGAAAAATACACTTATTTTTTGAATGGTTACTTTGCTGGCATTCACCCGATGTGGTGCATAAGAAATCGCCCGCACCGCTCGCAAATATAAACGGTTTCTGGGTTTGAGAGGACTTCAGCTGCGAAGCTGCTCGAGAGCTGCATGTTGCACCCGCGGCACACGCCCTCCGGGGCCTCTACAAGGGCCTCGCCGTAATGATCCATCAGCTTGTCAAAGCGCGAGAGCATGCTGCCGGGAAGCTCCGCACGCGCGAGCTCGATCTGCCTCCCGAGCCCCGAAGCCTTTGCTCGCCTCTTTGATTCGAGCAGCTGAAGGGCGACGAGCATGTCTGCGTCGCATTTGTTGGAGCGGCCTGCGAGCATGTCGATCTTCACATCGGCGAGTGCTGCCGCTATCCCCTCCGCGCCGTTCTCCTCCATGAGGCGGTTGCGAAAATATCCGTCCGCAAGCTTTGAGACGAGACCTGCAAAGAGGCGGTTGAAGAGCCCTGCCTGCGCCGGCTGCCAGATCACGAGCACTATGAGGTGCACAAGTTTCCCGTCCGGCGCGCCGAAGTCGATGCCCGCAGGATGGCGGCCGATAGCTATTGCCGGGGTATCGCCTACGTCCAGCCGCGCGTGCGGTATCGCAACTCCGTCGCCGAGCGCAGTGGACGCGAGTTCCTCACGCTCCAGTATGCGCGCTGTCGCCTCTGACTTGTTAGTGCAGAGCTTCTGTTTCCACAGTACGTCAACCAGGTCTTCGATGGCAGAGCGTTTAGAGCGATTGGACATTGCGACGAGCACCTGCTCCGGCCCCATCACTTCGCAAAGAGGCACTTCCTTCAGATAACGCGCGTTCATCGAAGAGACCCACCTTTCTTTAGAGTGAGCGGGCTGCATATGCCCGCGCGGCCTCCCCGTCAAGGGGGAGCTTGCCGGCACCTTACTATCGGCAGATGCGCCTACTTGTTGCGTGATATTTCGCAAAAATAATACGCAACTTTTTACAGATCCATCCGATATAGATTGTAGGACTGGAAAAGGAGCCAATATGAAGGGGACTGCCTACGCACTCATAGCTGTCATCGCTCTGGCGACGCTCTCGGCCTGCAGCGACAAGGGATCCAATGACACGCCACCGCTGCCCGACGTGTCAGCCCTCACGGTCTCGCAGGAAGCCCTCGCGGGATCGGTATGGGGCACGGCGACAGAGGCATCGCCTGATGCGGACTGCCTGGCGAGTTCGAGCTTCAAAATCGCCCCGGACAAGGGCTTCGATATCGTCAAGATATATGAGAAGCAGAAGACCGGCAGGATGGAGCCAAAGGTCCTGGTCGTGACCAACATCGACATATCCTTCGCGGACGCATCCACAGACGGACGCGGCGCTGCGTGCGGCGAAGGATCGCTCGGCTACACAGTAGTCGCCAGCGACGAAACGCCCATTGAGATCGAAGTAGCTACAAGCCTCAAGTCGAGACAGTCCCTCAACAATATAGCAAAGGAAGGCCTGACCGCATATCCCAAGTGCGAAATCGTGGCGCACTTCGACAAGGCCGGTACAGTGGTGTGCGGCACGACGGACGAACCCGCTGAGGTTACCCCCGAGACGCCGCCCGCTGACCAGGACGGCGACGCAAACGCCGACGACGGCAAAGACGACGGGAAGGACAACGACCGGCTCATCGCCATCCCCGGCCGGTACAGGCGGATAGGGACCTTAGATAATCTGAGCAAGGCCGCGACGGTGAACGACGACGGCATCCCCTGCGGCACCGAGGAAGTCCACACGATAAAGCTCGTGGTGGACGATGTGAATTGCCGAATGCTTCCCACAAAGCCCGCGGCGAAGTAACATAGACGGTTGACACGAGTTCCGTGAGCAACTAGTCAGAACTGTACCCGTTATGAAAAAATTCATTGTATTCATAATTGCGGTCGCGATCGTCGCTGCGTTCCTTCCATCAAGGGCATCGGCGGCCTCGCTTCGGGGGGACGGCGTTGTCACATTGTATCGCCCCGACAAGAACGAGCGAGGCACATTCCGCTATCGCGACGCGTCCGGCAGGTACATGCCGGAAGTCATGGATGAGATAGCGCGCATATTCCGCTGCAGATTGACCGGCGAGAAGCACGAGATCGACCCGAGGCTCATCGAAATCCTGGATGCACTCCAGGATCACTTCGGCTCGCAGGAAGTCCGACTGATCTCCACATATCGCAGCCCGGAGAGAAACGCCATGCTGCGGCGCCACAGCCGCGGCGTCGCAAAGGAGAGCCTTCACATGCGCGGCATGGCTGCGGATATCGAGTTGCCCGGTGTATCAAAGGCTGCGGTCCGCAACTTCGCTTTCGCGCTGCATGACGGCGGCGTAGGGTTCTATCGCCGCAGCGGCTTCGTTCACGTGGATTGCGGCAGCCTGCGCACATGGGGATGGAAGCCAAGGCCATACACCCGCACATCTCCCGCCGCGGCAGCAAAGTAGTCCCGCCTTAAATACAGCGCATATTCAGTGCTTATTTAGCTTTGCTGGATCCGGACACGCGCTGGCCACAGACGCGCCCAGGGTTTCATGCGCGGATTTACCGGTGAGTACAACGAGAGGATTGGCGTAGCGGTCCGAATCGTTGAAAATATAGACCCTGCCGAGATCTTCATTTGCCCCGTCGCCAAAACCGGGCGCGCCGACAATGATCTCCAACTTTCCGTCTGCGTTTATGTCGCCTATGCCTGCGACTGAGGAGCCAAAGCCTTCAGCCGGCGCATCGCCCGATCTATCCGCCATGGCCTTGCCGCCTATGTCCGCCCCGCTGAAGAGCTGAACGCCGCCGCGACCCTGCCCTGCTTCCGGAGCGCCCACGAGCACCTCGTCGCGCCCGTCGCCGTTCACGTCGCCGATCCCCGCCACCGCGCTGCCGAGGGCATCGCCGGCCTCGCCCCCTATCCTCATCGCCATCGGCCTGCCGGAGAGTTCCGCGCCGCTGTAGATATAGGCCTCGCCTGTCTTCGCGAGCGCACCCGGCGCCCCGACCACGAAGTCTGCAAAGCGGTCTCCGTTCACGTCGCCGGCGGCAGAGATGGCGGCGCCGTACCTGTCGGCCGGGCTCACGCCGTTGATCTCGACAATGACGCCGGCTGCGTCGCCTGCGGCGCTCTTTATGGAGATCTTCCCGCGAGAGGAATCAAACCCGGGATCGCCAACAATCGTCTCGACGCTGACCTCGCTTTTGAGCCCCTCCAAAACCGCAACAGAAGGCCCCGTGGGGAGTGGACGTTTTCCGGCGCCTAGAATCTCCTGCGTCCCTCGCGCCAGCGCCTTTCCGGAGAGCACTATGAACGCATCTGATCTGCCCTTTCCCTTTGTCCTGGAGACGAGGAGATCCTCATATCCATCGTTATTCACGTCGCTCGCAGGCGCTACCCAACTGCCCAGAAGATCTCCATCGCTATCCCCTGCGATCTCGGCCATGGGCGGCCCCGAAGGCCTGGCTCCGCTGAAGATTTGAACCTTCCCCCTCTCGTTGCCGGCGCCCGGCGCGCCTACGATGAAGTCAGCGCGGCCATCGCCATCGACGTCGCCGCACGTCATCGTCTTGAACGAGGTATCGAAACCGATGGGCCTGATGCCCATGATCGTATAAGTCGTTTCATAAGCAAGGTGCGCTGACGGAATGTATGTCATCTGGGTGCCATCGCCGGACCATTCCGTCTTGCCGGGGACTACATTTGTCTCCTCGTCGATCACGCTGAACAAGTTTTCAAAACGGGCCTCTTCATCGGCGCGCAGCGCGCGCGAAAAACTGAGGTCGATGCGCACATCCAGGGCTATGGGCCTGTCCGTGAAATCGAGTATCGCGCCGCTTGGCAGGGTGAGCCTCACGTCGACGATGGAAAAATCCTGCGCAGGATATACCGCCTGTGCCTCTGGCTCTGACTGCCTGGACGGGGTCAATTCCGCTCCAAGGCCTTTTTCGCAACCGCAGAGAAGCAGCGAGGCGATAGTCAGAAGGCAGCAGGCCCTCCATGTGCCCATGAACCCTCCCCCTCGACCTGTCAAAATCCACCAAGTCCCTTAGTGAGCAGGATTCATGCCATATAAAGTTTTGTTATATGCTTCTTAAGCTATCTATTTAATATTTATACCATATTAACATTTAATGTTTTTGTTTAAGAAGCGACCATCACCTCAAAGTCCATATTGATAGATTCATTTTGATAAATGCGTCAGCGAATCGACACGCCCTAAATCCCCTAAATCCCACGCAACTTTTTCATGCGAAGGCCGATAAGGCTCTCGATATTTAGACCGAGGGGTACTGGATGTTAAAAGATTGGGCATCGACATCGCTCCTTCCGGCCGGGCCGGCGCTCGAGATCCTGGATTCCAATCTCTCCGTGCAAACGGATGGGCCTGGGAACGATGTCCTGCAGCCGTACGACCAGAATCCGGCGGATCTGCCGGCAGAGCAGCTCGACGGCATGATCGAGCAATATCCGTGGTGGCAAACCCGGAACATGGCGGAGACCCGGCAAAAAATCGAGGCACACGTCTGGGACTCTGCCTTTGCAAGCGGATACAGCGCAGCAGACCGTACTGATGCGTTTCGATTCTGGGATGCGGCGGCAAGGGCCCATGGACAGGGCTCGCTCGAGACCCTCCTCATGAGGCGCAAGGGATACATGGCCTCCACGTTTCTGCCGCCTGAACTCAGAAGGCATCGCGTGGGGGGGTGGGATCTTTACGAAAACGGCAGGGACATCGAGCTTGGAAACAGGACCAGCACGCACAGAGATGTGATCCTCGAAAGGCTCATCGACAGCGGCATGGAGCCCCTCCAGGCGAGCGCGCTATCGAGGGCTATTGCAAAGGTCGAGGTACTCTTCCCTGAGCTGGAGGGCTTGCTCGCGATCGAGGACTTCACTCAGATCAACGCCAGACAATATCGGTTTGAACCAAGTGCCGAGCGCGCCGCGGCGTTTTTCGCGCGGGTGAAGGAAGCGACCCCGGACGCATTTCCAGAGCTGCGGATCGAGCCCTCCATGGATGAGTCGCTCCTGCTGCGGGATATGCACGCATCCCT
>JBBAAC010000060.1:0-12472 GCA_041658465.1 bacterium
CGGCTCTCGGCGATGCGGTCCTCGCGAGGCCGTCGTTCCACGACGGAACCTGGCATGTGATCACTGAGCGGGGGCGATACTATCGGATAACAAGCATCATTGGCCGATAATACGTCGATTTTGCTGCGCCAACTCTCCAGTTGACAGGTCCTCATCCATTCCATAGATGTGTGACAATTAAAACCTCTAAAGGAGAAAACATGAGTAGCGAAAATACGAAAACAAAAGAAATCCTGAAGTGTTTTGAAGAGCTCTCCGCAGTCCCCCGCGGTTCAAAAAAAGAAGAAAAAATCCGCAAGTGGCTTCAGGACTGGGCGCGCAAAAACAATTTTGAATCAAAGGCCGACAAGGCAGGAAACCTGATAATAAAAATTCCTGCGTCCAAAGGATATGAAAAAGCCCCCATAGTTGTGTTTCAGGGACATCTGGACATGGTCTGCGAGAAAACTTCAGATTCAACGCATGACTTCTCCAGGGATCCGATTAAATTTGTGTACGATGGCGAGTGGCTGCGCGCCGACAAGACTTCGCTCGGTGCAGACAACGGCATTGCTATCGCCATGGTCATGGTGGCGGCCACCGACAAGGAGCTGTCCCATCCTCCGCTCGAACTCCTCTTCACATCGGATGAAGAGACCGGCCTCAACGGCGCCAAGGGACTTGAACCCGGATTCATCGAGGGAAAAATTCTCCTGAATCTGGATTCGGAAGACGAAGGCTACCTTACGGTGGGCTGTGCCGGCGGTGTAAATACAGTTTCCACGTTCCCGGTTGAATTTGAAATTTTTCCGTCGGGCTACGAATCTGCAAAGATAAACGTGAGCGGCTTGATGGGCGGGCATTCGGGCGTTGATATCCATCGCGGCAGGGCAAATGCGATCAACTTGCTGTGTCGGACGCTTTCCCATTTGGCGGGCAGCACTGATTTGCGGATTGCCGACATCGCCGGCGGTTCTGCGCACAATGCAATCCCCAGGGATTCAACCGCCGTCGTGGCGATTAAAGATTACAACACGGCAACCAGGCTTGTGGCTGAGTTTGAAAAGACGTTAAAGATAGAGTTCAAAAATCCGGACCCGGAGCTGAAGCTCTCGATCACCAAGGAAACAAACAAGCCGTCAAAAACCTTGACGTCGGCAGCGACCAAAAAAACGCTGAACTTGGCATTGGCTATGCCCCATGGCGTCACCGCGATGTCGACGGATGTCGAAAAACTCGTTGAGACGTCCAGCAACCTTGCGAATATCAACATCGTGAACGGCAATCTGAGGATACTCACGAGCCAGCGGAGTTCTCTGCCTTCAAGGCTGGATTTCATGACGCAAAGAATCGCGGCGCTGACCGAAGTCGCAGGCGGCAAGAGCGTTAATGAAGATGCCTATCCGCCGTGGCCCGCAAAAATGGATTCTCCGTTGCTCAAAAAATGCATCCAGGTATTCGAGAAGAGGTTCGGTAAAAAGCCGGTTATCGACATAATACACGCTGGTCTGGAGTGCGGAATAATCGGCAATATGTATCCTGGCATGGACATGATTTCATTTGGTCCAACGCTCAGGAATGTGCATTGCCCGGATGAACGGCTCCTTATTCCAACGATCGAGAAGGTGTGGGATTTTACAGTTGATCTGCTCGCTTCATTTAAAGCATAAATACCGGCTTACGGACGCAATAAAGGCCCCCACGATGTTCGTGGGGGCCTTTTGTCGTTTGGTTCAGCTGCCCTTCTTGAGTTCCGTAAGGAACTCCTCGAAACGATCCGTGCACCATTCCCACTCGGACCAGCGCCTGACGAGATCGAGGTCGATGGCATGCTTCGAGGCCACGGCGATCGCATCCTCCATGGCATCGCGGTCCCCCCAGCGGTAATACATGGAGAGGAGCTGGCGCACGCAATCGGTCGGGTCCAGCGTCCTTATGTCGCCGTCGCGCGTCTTTATGATCTGCAGGGAATCCACTATGTCGTCGCCCACGGATATCGGCGGCGGGGATATGACCACCGCGAGCGGGCAGCGGTTGCTCTCAAATGTATTCATCTCGGTATTGCGGAAGCCGATCCTCGACATGGCGGCTTTGAGCTCGTTCACCTGATACTCGCGCAGCACCAGATCCAGCGACTTCGGCTTGATGGAGGTGCCCACGTGGAGCGCAGCACATGCCTTGCCTATAAGCGCAGGGCCGTAACCGCACTTCGTGAGATACGCGCTGAGCCTCGCCGCGATCTGTCTGAGCGAGAGTCCCTCGAATGAAATCGTCCTGTTCGTCAAACCGGGCTTTGAACCGGGCTTCGAAGCCGACCTGGCAGCAGGCTTAGCAGCCGTTCTCTTTGGCGGCCGCAAGCCCTTCCTCACCTGTTTTTTTGAGCTCTTCGTGGTTTTTCGTGCAGGAGATTTCTTCTTAGGCTTTCCCATGGTCGGCATACTGACACGGCAGAGGAATCATTTCAACGATCAAAAGAATGCCTTTCAATCGAAGGCTCCATGTCCATGAAGCGCGCGCGCAATGACCTGAGTTCCGCTGAATCCGGGACAAGCGCGAGGAGCCGCTTGAGCCGCGCCCTAACTTCTCCAACGCCTGCGCCGCTGTCGAGCATCGAGTGGCCCAGCGAGAGGTATGCCGGCGCATAGGAGCGATCCGCCTCTATCGCCTGCTCGAAGAGAGCTGCCGCGCGCGCGGGTTGCTGGCGCGAGATAGCGAGCCCCAGCTCGTGGGCGGCCAGGGCACCCGACGATCCGCATATCTCCCGCTGCATGGATTCAAATTCCTTCGCAGCAGTTGCGCTGTCTCCATCGAGGCGCGCCAGCCGGATGCGAAGCGCCGCGAGAAGGTGCGAGCTCGATGCGCCGCCGTATCTGCCGGAGTTGACGCGCGAAATTATGCGCCTTGCTCCGTCCGAATCGCCTTCATCCAGCGAGATGCGCGCGAGCTCGAGCGCCGCGTACAGCCCGTCGTCCTTTCTCGCAAGCGCCGTCAGAATTTGCCTGGCGCTCTCGACGCGTCCCTCGCGCGCCAGGCCGCGCGCCTTGATGATTTCCGCAGGGCCATCGCCGCCGGGATAGCGAGGTATTTTCCCGCCTTCGAGCGCATCCGCCAGCCGCGACAGTTTTTGCGCGGAGGAGGCGTCGCCTTCGCCTGCGGCGATGCGAGCCATCCTGCGGGGTTCGTCTGCAATGCCCGGGCAGCCGGAACGTCCATCGAGCAGGGCAAACTCGGCGCGCGCTGCGACCGATCTCACAGCCTCATTAAGAGATGCGAGATCCATCGATCGCGCATCAAATGAGATCGATGAGGCGAGCTGCCTGCACGAGAGAAAGGTGCTGACAAACGCGCGGTCGTCATCAGCGCAGAAGACGCCCACGACTCCGTTTTTCGCAGCTACGGCAATGAGCGCGCCATCGAGCCCATCGCGCGTCTTGAAAGATACCAACGTCTCGCTGCGGCCGGCTGTCTTGACTTGCTCGATGCCCTTCAGGATGGAGCCGGGGTATTGCTCCATCACGGCGCTCGACGGCGCGTCCTGCGCTGCGCGCGATTTAATTGGATCGCTCCAGACGACCCTCATCATCGCCTGCCCCGGGCCTGAGATGGAAGCGATCTCCCTTCCAAACCCGGCAGAGGCCTTCCATCCATTGCCCGGCAGCTTGAAGGAGATCCCGCGAGAGGGTTCGACAAATATATTTTTCTCCCTCGACGCCGCCGCATGCGTCTCTGCCGGGGCGATGAGCACAAACGCGAACGCAAAAAGAGTTGCGATGGCTAAACCGGATGCACGCCTCATCTCTTTTGCTCCAATGATTGCCTGCAGATGGCTGCGCGCCCCGCTGCCTCTTGTGCGCGCGGCTCCCCGGCCGTTGCCAGGGCGCGAGAGATCCGATCGTAAATCGGCAAGGCCTTCTCGCACCCTGAGAGTCTCTCCGCAGCCAGGGCGCTTGCAAGCCATCGGGCCGCGGCGGCTGCCAACTCGCCACTTGCGCGCGCGGCGCACGAGGCCAGCTCCCTGCTCTCCGGCAGGAGTTTTACCGCGGCGCGCGTCGCGGCGACGGCCTTGCCGAGTTCCGCCACGGCGGCCTCCGAGTCCATCGAGCGGGCGCCCTTGATCGTCCGATCCACTTGCTCGATTTGCGATGAGACCTCTCTTTCCAGCTGCGCCCTCGCCTCCAAAAGCTTCTCCTTCAGCGCATTTGCGAATGGCGGTTCCGAGCCCATCTCCTTTATCCTCGCTTCCGCCATGACAAACTTTCGATACGCGCCGGTTGCATCGCCCGACGACATCTGCTCGCGACCGGAATCGAACAAGGCGCGCGCGCCCGTCTCCTGATCGGCCGCGGATCTCTCATCATCGGCTGGCTGAACCGTGCCACCCTCCAGCGCCTTCAGCATGGGAGCAGCCTCGCCGCCCGGGTCGCGCTCCGCCGCCTCCATGAGGGCCAGCCTCGCCTGCTCGGTGCGACCCGCGCGCAGATGGAGCCTGGCCTCTTCGATCAGCCCATCGGCGCCATGCGCCGTTTCCTCCCCTGTCTTCACCTCCGAATCCTTTTGCGCATGCATATCCATTGCCGGCCTGAGATGGAGAATCGCAATCGAGCAGATGGCCAGCAAGGCTGCCACGGCAAGCATCGACAGGATTCTCCTCGACATGACTGCGCGAAGGGAACGCGGCCCGGTCCTCGTAAGCCTCACCGAGAAGCGCTGTCTGCCGACGCATATGGAGCTGCCGTCGCGAAGCATTGACTGGGCGGCGCCGTTCATGTTCGCGTCGACCCTGAGAGCGATCCCTACGATCCTTCCGCCCTTGCGCATAATTATTCCATATGGGAGCGCGCCCTGCTCGAGCGTTTCAGTGAGCCGGATCTCGCCGCGATGCGAGGCCAGGAATAAGAGCCAGGCCTTCGCGGAGCTGCATCCTATTTCTTCACCGCCGTCCACCGGCATGAGCCTGATCATCCGTCTTGATCCTCGATAACAGCAAGTCCTGCCTTGCGTTCGCGTCGCGTATCCTCGCGTCGAGTAGCGCCGCAGCGTCCGGGCCCGCGAGAAAGCGGATGAGCAATGCGGCGTCGGCGGCTTGCTTGAACCTCCTCGCGCGCACAGACTTGTACCCCTCGCTTTCGAGCCATCTCGCAAGCTCCAGCCGGACCCCGGGCTCCGACTCGGCGCCCCTGGATTGTGGCTGGGCTATTTCTTCTGCGCGCGGCCGGCCGCACGACATCGACATGGCGCAGATGAGAAGCGCGCATAGCGCGCATCTTGAAAACGATACGCAGATGGCGATCCACCTGCCGACCGATGAGGCAGCGACATCCGCCGGTTCGCCGCGCCAGGAGACCCTTTGTCCGGAGACCGGTCCCCTCCTCGCCGCTGCCGACAACTTGAGCATCTGCGATTGCGCATCGGGCGGCGCCAGGTCCATGAGGTGCAGGCGGGGGGAATCGCGTCGTTCTTCGCCCGCGACGGCGGAGCGGCTCACGAGAATCAGGCCCCTTTGCCCTGCGGCAACCAGACAGAGCGCTTCGTCCAGGCAGAGCGCGCCGCACCCGGTGAGGCTTTCTATCGATTCGCACCACTCCCTCGCGGTCGGCCTCTCATCGACCGCCCCTGCCGGCGCATCGGCCGCGCTCGCAGCGCCTTCGTCCCTGCGGCGCCCCAGCGAGCGCCACGCGGCAAATACCGCAGCGCAGATGAGGAACAACGCGACAAGCCCGCGAATGGAAATCATAGCAGCGCGCCCACCCCTCCCATCGCCACCTTCACGATTATCGGCCCGAATATGACGATGAAGGCCGCGGGCATGATGCATGCGATCAAGGGAAAAAGGATCTTTGTAGCCGCGGCAGCGCCCCGCCGCTCCGCGCGCACGAGCCGCATGGCGCGCATGCGCGACGATGCGGCCCGCAGCACGGGCCCGATGCCGGTACCCAGCCTGTCGGCCTGCACGGTGAGCGAGGTGAATGCCGAGACAGAGGGCATGTCGATGCGCCTGCCCATCTCGAGGAGGGCCTCACGCCGAGAACTCCCCATCCTGATAGAGGCGTCCAGGCGCTTGAATTCGGCCGCCAGAGGCCCGCCCCTCAGCCGCGCCGCCACGCGCGCGATCGCCTGACCGAAATCGGAGCCGGCCTCCACGCACAGAGTGAGCATGTCGAGGGCGAACGGAAAGCTCCTCTCGATGGACTCGCGCCGCTTTCTGGCCCTTCCGGCTATGGCGCTCCAGAGCCAGAACCATCCCAGGAGCGCCCCGCATATCGCCCCGGCCGCGCGGTGCGTGCCTGCAAGGGATGCGGCTACCAAGGCGCAGCTCGTTGCAGCGATCGCCTGCATAGCCGCAAATCCAGGCGCCAGCGCCGGATCGAGACCAGCTGCGGTGAGCCTGCGCTCAACGGATTTCAGCTTGAGGCTCGCGTTGAATCGGGCGGCGAGCTGCTCGGAGCGGACTCCGAGCCAATATGCGGCGCGCAGGTGGAGAGGTTCTTTAGCTGGAAGCGCGTCTTCGATCGCCTGCCTGAGCCGCCTTCGGCGCAGCGCCCCCGCTAAGGCGAACGAGAGGGCGTATGCCGCGGACGCAGAGCTCATGATGAAGAACAGAAATTCCATGTCAGGTCCTTTACGGTAATCTCGCCCAGGCGACCTCTATCTTCTCGTTTATCGCCTCATCGGGCCTTCGCGCCTTCCACAGCGCAGGCACCACGATTCGCGATATCCGCATGCTGGCGGCGCGCGGGAGCCGCTCGCCGTCGCAGACGAGCGCCTCGCCTTTTCCGGAAATAGAGATTGAGCGCACCGACTCCTGCGCATCGCCCTGCATCGCGCCTGTAATCTCTACCGCATGCGTGCGGCACTGCAGGCCTTTCATCTCGCCCCCACCCGGCCCGGGCGAGACCTTCATCAACGCGCCTACAGCGGGAAGCGCGGGGTCGGATATCGACAGGATCGAATCTGCGCCTGCCGGCCAGAATATCCGCTCCCTGAGCTCTCCCCATTGGATCTTCGCCTCGGCCCCCGCTTGCGCCCGAGGATCATGTATCACCCGCCTGACAAGGTTTTTCCCCTGCCCGTCAAGCGAGCTGCTCAAGAAGAGATACGCACCGCCCGCGCTTTCGGTCCGCCCTGAGGGGCTTGCGGCCGAAGGCGTCGCGCAGAGTAGTGCGACAGCTATGATTACAGACGAGAGCCTTGTCACTCCTCGTGCAATATGCAGGTGTCGTGCCAAAGGGAGAATGGCGATATTTCAGCAGGTTACAGAAAATGAGGGCGTTTCGATGCTGCGATTTCGTGCAGTCAGTGCCGCGCGATCGCAACGTGCATGAGGATAAAGGCCTTCTTGCGAGCCTCCATCGTGTACTTCACGCCGAGCGCATTGTGCAGGAAGTCAGTGACCAGAATTGAGAGCGGGACATTGTATTCCAGCTGCGGCGGATTGCCGTAGCTTTTCTCGGCAGTGTAGTAATTGTGCACGATATACGCGGCCAGGGCACTCACCTGGCCGGCGGTGTTCTGCGAGGGATCGTCGCGCAGAAGCCTGCCCTCCAGTTCCTGCGGCGTGAGCCCCATCGCGCTGGCAGCGGACGGGATCATGGCATCCACGATCGTGGCAAGATGACCGGGCGGGAGATCCTCGGCATAGAAGTACGGTCCGTTCAGCGAGAGCCTGATCGTGGGCGCGTACTGAGATGACCTGTCGGAAATCCCATCGATCCCACTGGCGAGCTTGAAGGTCGAGGAGACATCCACATCCGCCTGCCGTTTGCGGAACCAGACGGTATGGACCCTGTCACGGCTCGTGGCCATGCCGTCGAAATCGCTGGAGTCGACCGAGATATCGAGCCCAGCGTCCTGGAAGACGCGGTTGTGGCGCTGGATGAGACCGACCTTCCGATCGCTCACGATCCCCCGCTTCCACATGAGAAAGCCCTCGCCCCCGACCCGCAGGCTGTCGATCACTTTTTGGAGTATCAGGACCTGATCCTTGCCGTAGATATTGCCGAAGAAGGAATAAGCCAGCTCGAAGTGATCTTTGGGCGGCGAGACTTCATCTATCCCGGAAGGCGGGAACTCGACATCGACTGCCCCATTGAGCGAACCATGCTTCGGCGAAACCTCGTGGATCTTGATCTGATCCTGGAAAATGGCCTTGAGCTGGGCCTCCACGAGACGCTGGCCGCCTCCGATCACAAGCACGGGTGCCGGCCCTCTGGTCCCGCGCTCAAGAGTGCGGATGACCGCCCGCTCCACCGCGGTCGTGAGCGGACCGAGCGGGCTGTAGCGAGTGTAGATGTCTGTGTCGTAAAGGGTCCGGCGATCGTAAAACCCATCAACGAAGCTTATACTTCTTATTTTTTGGACCAGGCCATGCGCGGTGGAACCGATATCTTCAGGAAGCAGCGGCGGCGGAGGGTAGTTGGGAGCAATCACGTGCGCAGTGAGATCGCCGCACTCCTCGCAGGCCGCCTCGACAGCCGCGGTCAGGTCGCCTGACTCAAGGTCCCAGACGCCGCTCGCAAATGGCGAATCCACAGCCGGAGATGCTTCCGCTAAAAAAAACGGCGACACTACGCCGACAGCTGGCATCAACCCTCCCTAACCCGGGGCACACGCCCTCCATATACATTTTCGTCAAAATTCGCGGGAAGTTGCGGGAAATCGTCGCCCTGGTCAAGGAATATTAGCCGTGCTTCATGTCATGAAGTGCACGGGGTCCACCGTGCCAAAGCACGCGGTGACCTGCGGCTGGCATCTCGCAAGCCGACACCGAGCCAAAGTACGCGGCGACCCGCGGCTGGCATCTCGCAAGCCGACACCGAGTTATTCGCAGCTCATACAACTAACGGTGGAATTTTAGCCACCGCGTTCCCCATTGCTCGAAGCCTGCCGCGGGTCACCGCTTGCTCCGTGCCAGCATCGCGTCCCATTGCATTGCCATAAACGTGAAAGCCCCGCTTACGACATGCCACTCCGCCATTTGTATCATGGCGCGTGACGAGCGGGGTCCCCAGTTCAGCTTCGAGCAATGGGGACCGCAGAGCTAGTGATTCACCGTTAGCCTTATACGTTGAGCTAAACTCGGTGTCGGCTTGCGAGATGATGGACTGGGGACCCCGCTTGCGCAGTGGCGATGGACAAGGATAGAGCGGATACCGGCCACGGGTCACCGCGTGCTTTGGCACGATGTCGGTTTGCTGGACGATTCTCGCGTAGATATTGACATGGAAGCCCGGTAGCAGCTAGTTCGTAGGTATGGACGAAAAGGAAAAAATCGAGCGAGAGGCCCTGGCGTACTTTCTCCGGCTCTACAACCGCAGGAAGGACACGAAATTCCGGCTCTACATCAAGCGCGAGCGGCCTGACTTCGAGATCCAGGACAAGATCTCAAAGGAGATCCTGGGGGTCGAGGTCGCCCATATCTTTCACGACAAGAAAGAGGCGATGATGCTCCTGGGACGCGATGATTCGAACGTCCACGGCATCATCACGGCCCAGGACCACGTGGACGTGGTAATGACGATCCTCAAGAAGAAGTCGGAGAAGGTGAAGGACTATCCGTGCGAGCACCCGGTGCTGCTGGTGCTCCGCGATTTCTCGCGCATCTTCGATGCGCGAACGGTCTTCGACCCCAGGCTGGGCCTGAAGATCCCGGGGTCGGGATACAGGGAGATATGGTATCTCACCCGCACAAGGCCGGTGAAGAAATGGGACAAGCTCGTGAGGCTGAAGTAGGGGGTCGCTACACTTTCACAAACAGGTCGCGAAAATGTTTGAATCATAGTTGCGAGGGCTCCTGGGATGCCTCGCAAAATAGTTCACAACTTTTTCAGCGTTCAGCCGATAATAATTTTGAGGGCGTATACCTCTTTTTGCTGGCACGGAAGATCGACGCCAAGTTATACTGCGATAAATTTATCTTGCGGAGGATCATATGGCTGATGAAATGTGTCAGAGCGTGAGCAGGCTGGATTCGGCAGCCTACACGTACGCTACTCAGACGACGATTTCTGAGAACAAGCCGGCAGCGAAGCCTGAGGAGCAGGGCAGCGTGCTGGGATGGTTCGCCTGCTCAGTCCTCACCGGTGTCAACTTCACCGCTGGGGCGAGTTACGACTGGGTAACCGGAAAGTGCAAGCCCCAGGGAAATTTCGTAAGCAGGATCTGGCACGGCGGCCGTTAGTACCCTGAGACGTCAGATCTTTCCCTCTGTTTCCTCTTTGAGTCGATCGAAGAACTGCAGCATGAATTCGTGCCTCTCTTCCGCAAGGCGTCGGCCCTCGCCCGTGAGCATCCTCTCGCGCACATGCCTCAGCTTGTGCACGGCAAGATCCGCGTCCGCCTCGCGCGGGCCTTTTTTCATCGATATACTTCTTTTCGATGGCCGATATCGATGACGATGATCAGGAGACGCGAGTGCCGAACCTCGTAAATGATGCGATACGGTCCGACACGATGTTTGATCAGGCCTTTCAGGCTGCCTCTCAAAGGTGTTCCGATCTCAGGGTTTTCTGAAATACGATCAATAGCCCTGGCAATTCTCGCACCAAATGCCGGTTGGGCCTTCATGAGAATGGAAAAAGACTTTTCGGCCTGCTTCGTCAATTCAACGCTATAGGACATCTAAAGATCCTCAGAGATGATATCTGGACTTTACTTTCTCCCAATCCACCGTCCTGCCTGATCTTGCCTCGCGAATTCCTTTCTTGATGCGTTTGAAATTTTCCTTGTCCTTCAGCTCCTCGGCTGTGTCGATGAGACTTTCAAAATCGTCGATTGCGAGAAGGACTGCTACGGGCCTGCCGTGCTTTGAGATGATGTATCGATCCAGCTCTTCATCCACCTCATCGATAACGCTCGGGAGTTTTGGACGCAATTGCTTCAAGGTGATGTAGTTATACATAAGACCTCCTCGGCAGCTATAACAATAGTGTACACTATGGCGTACACTCTGTCAAGCGCCTGCCCTTCCAGACAAATGCACGAGGCCGCTCCGCGCCCTTCATGCCGTCATAGGTCTCGACGTCAATTTGAAAGAAATTTTCCTCCATACAAAAGAAGTATAGGCATCTATACGCGAATAACAACGACCTTCCTGAGCCAAAGGGCGCCGATGGCTTCCAGCATCGCAGTTGCCGCGAGCAGCGCCCATCCGAGGCGGGTATGAAAGAGCGGCGCTATAAACTCCGGCGCCAGGAGCTGCAGCGCGGCTGCGAGCGACCACGGCAGCGCGAGCAGTATGGCCGCCTGCATGATGCCCTGGGCAGTGAGCGCTCGTATGCGCTCAGCAACGCGCCTGCGCTCTTCTATGGCCGTCGATAAGGCTGCGAAGGTCTCGATCAGATTTCCACCGGCCCGCCTCAACACCTCCACCGACTGAACAAAGAGCCCCACGTCGTCCGTGGGCAGACGTTTCTCAAGCAACGCCAGGGACTCTTCGATAGTCCTGCCTTGTTTGACTTGCGCAAGCGCGCGTTTCATCTCGTCTCCAAACGGGGGCCGCAGTTCTATCGCCGCCATCTCCATGGCCTGCGGCAGGGCTAGGCCGGCCCTGAGCGCGTTGCCCATAAGCGAGAGCGCATCCGGCAGCTGCTCGTCCGCGCCCTTCATCCTTCGCCTGTGAGCGATTCGGAAGATCGCGCGCGATGCCGGGCCTGCAAATGCCAGGCACGAGACGATGCGGCTCGATGCGTCTATACCGGCAAGGTCCAGATCGTGGAGCACCGCGGAGCGCTCCTTTGAGAGCCACGCCTCGATAGCGCCTCGCCTCGCAATCAGCGCGCGATATGATGCATGCGCGAAGAGGGCGCATGCAAAGATACAGGCAAATTTAAAGAGTATATCCATAGGATTGCCATGTGGTTAGAAATCTACCCCTCCCTGCCCTCCCCTTACAAAGGGGAGGGAGGTAGTGCGATCTCAATGCCCTGCCTTGCAAGCCTCTCCGCGAACTGAGGCGGCAAGCCCGTGGGCAAGAGCTCTCCCCCGTCGTCCGCGCAGCAGGCAAGCGTCTGCATGCAGGCAACCTGTCCCTCCATCCCGGTGAGCTCTGCTATCTCCACGACTCTTCGCGCCCCTCCCCTCGCGCGCGCGACCTGCACGATGAGGTCTATGGCGCGGACGATCTGCTCGCGCACGGCCGCAAGAGGCAGCTTAAGGCCCGCGGTCAACGCCATCGTCTCGAGCCTTGCCACCGCATCCCGCGGCGAGTTGGCGTGCACGGTGGTGAGGGAGCCTTCATGCCCGGTGTTCATCGCCTGGAGCATGTCCAGTGCCTCGGGGCCGCGGCACTCGCCGACCACAATGCGGTCGGGCCGCATGCGCAGCGCGTTGCGCACCAGATCCCGTATGGTCACGGCACCGGCGCCCTCTATGTTCGGCGGCCTCGACTCCAGCCTCACGACGTGGGGAAGGCGTATGCTGAGTTCGGCAGCGTCCTCGATGGTGATGATCCTTTCGCAAGGATCTATTTCAGAGGCGAGCGCGCCGAGGAGCGTGG
>JBBAAC010000061.1:0-11851 GCA_041658465.1 bacterium
GCATCTCACGCCAGAAGTTGCGAACTTTCAACGGGCGCCGCGTCAATATGGTAACGCGCCGCGCCTTCATCGATCTGCGGTCTGGTGATAGAAAACACGCAACATTTTGAGCGGTCGGTCGAAAAAGGGGTGCATGCCTACAATATCAAAGAGGCGGTCGATTCGGGGCGGGGCTGGGATTGCGAAGACGATGCTTGTTCTCCTCGCGTTCGCAGCAGTCTGTCTTGCGCGGACCCACGTCGCGATCTGCGAGGATACCCTCGTGAATGTGGGCGCGATCAATCATACTCAGCTGCGGCCTATAGGCACGATTTCAGGTGGCTCCGCCGTAGATTCCGACGGCGACGGTTTGCTCGATAGCGAGGAGGGCGATCGCGACGGAGACGGGAAACTGGAAGGGTCGGACGAATGCGACCCAAAGCTGGCTGACACGGACGGCGATGGCGTGCCCGACGGAGACGAACGCAGGTTCGGGACCAGGTGCAACGTCTGCGACACGGACAACGACGCCCTCTCCGACGGTGTGGAACTGGGCTATATCCAGCCGGAGGACAAGAACGGTTGCCACGGGCTCACCGCTGCCGGGACAAATTATCGCAAGCCCCACGTAATGGATCCGCTGAACCCGGATTCCGACGGCGACGGGCTGAACGACGGTCTTGAGGACAAGAACGGCAACGGATGGGTCGATCCGGATGAGACCGATCCATCCATTGAGGACACGGACAAAGATGGCCTCTCCGACTATGTTGAGACGACCGGCGATTTCAACGGCGATGGCATGCCAGATTTTGACTTCCGCCTCATTAACAATGGATCGAGCTGCAATCCACCCGCGGGAATCGAGGATTTGGACTGCGATGGCATTCCAAATGCGCGGGACGACGACTCGGACAACGACGGATGCCCTGACTCGCAGGAGGGCGGCTGGGTCGACACCAATGTCAATGGTGTCCCGGACATTTACGACAGCGGGGCAAAGTCATGCCCTGAGCCTTCGGAGAGCAGTCCGCCTGCACAAGGCGGCAACGGTGCGGCCGCAGGTGATGGAGATGACAAGGCTGCAGCGGAATTCAGTTTCCCACGCGACGGCTATGACGGCGGCGGGGCCTGTGCGCTCGTCCAGCGCGGCGATGACGGCGGTTTCATGACCTTCCCCCGGGTAGTCGGACTTGTTTCCCTGATGTTGATTGGGGCAGGAGCGGCTTTCTCCCTTGCCCGTCGGCGCGCATAATATTGCGAATTATGCGACAAAGTAGTTGATTTTCCTGCCCTTCTTTCTGTAAAATCTTTCAAAATCCGTGGGGGATCTCATGAAGGGTTTAATCGACCGTTTTGCGTCGTATCTTAAACACGAAAGGGCTGTCTCGCCTCATACTCACAAGAATTATCTCGTAGATATCCAGCAGTTCCTTGGCTTCCTTGAATCAAAGTTCCCAGGTATTTCATACGGCGGTGAAGGTCGAATAAATATTATCGACTCATCTGTCGTGCGCGAATACATGGAGAGGAGATGGTCCACGCTCTCGGCTTCGTCGATGGCGCGCAAACTCGCTTCTCTCCGAACCTTTTTCAATTATTGCATGCGCGAGAAGCTTGTCACAGCCAATCCTGCAAAGGAAGTGGCAACGCCCAAGATCCCAAAGCGCGTGCCCAAGTTTCTCACTGTGGACGAGGTCTTTGCGCTGATCGACGCGGCTGCCGATGATGGCGCCCTTGGTGCGCGCGATCGCGCCATTCTAGAACTCCTTTATGCCTCGGGCCTGCGCGTCAGCGAATTGGTGGGATTGAATGTCGAGGACATTGACCTGAAATCAGGCACCGTCCGGGTCCTCGGCAAGGGCAGAAAGGAAAGGATAGTGCCGATGGGCGGGAAGGCGGTGGGTGCGATCTCCATATATATTGATAAGAGGGCCTCGTTGGTCGCAGACCTTTCGCGATCATGGCTCTTTGCAAATCGCCACGGCGGTCGGCTCACCGCGCGCTCCATCGAGCGCCTGCTCACAAAATACCTGCGCCGTTGCGGCCTGCAGAAGGCGGTGACGCCGCACGTTCTGAGACATACCTTTGCAACGCACCTGCTGGGCGCCGGCGCCGACATGCGCGGCATTCAGGAACTCCTCGGTCACTCGAGTCTCTCCACCACTCAAAAGTACACGCACGTCGGGATCGAAAACCTGATGAAGGCATACGACGAAGCACACCCAAAGGCCTAGCTCAAAGCTCAAAGCTCAAAGCTCAAAGCTCAAAGCTACATCCTGTGGGAATACAGGTTTTCCTTTGAGCTTTGACCTTTGAGCTTTCGTCGGAATCTCTTGATTCACCGCACAATGATGATGTATGGAAGACCCTCCCAATTTGAGGAGAATTCTATGTTCAATGCCACCACAATCCTTTGCGTGCGCCGCGACGGCAAGGTCGCCATCGGCGGCGACGGCCAGGTGAGCTTTGGAAATACGGTTATCAAGCGGACCGCCAACAAGATACGCACAATGCGCAACGGCGAGGTGTTGACGGGGTTTGCCGGCTCCAGCGCGGACGCGTTCACGCTATTCGAGCGGTTCGAGGGAAAGCTGGAGGAGGCGCGCGGCAACCTTACTCGGGCCGCAGTCGAGCTCGCCAAGGAGTGGCGCACGGACCGGGTGCTGCGCAGGCTCGAGGCCATGATGATCGTGGCCGACCGCGAAAAGACCTTCACGATCTCCGGCACCGGCGATGTGCTCGAGCCGGACGACGGCATAGCCGCTATAGGCTCGGGCGGACCGTACGCGATGTCGGCTGCGCGGGCGCTGCTGTCGCACTCGGGGCTCGACGCGCGGCAGATCGTGGAACAGGCCATGTCGATCGCCGCAGATATCTGCATCTACACGAACAACAACATCACAATCGAGCACCTGGCATGACAGAGACAAACTTCACGCCGCGGGAGATCGTTTCCGAGCTCGACCGCTTCATCATCGGGCAGGCGAAGGCCAAGCGCTCGGTAGCTATCGCCTTGCGCAACAGATGGCGTCGTCGCAAGGTGGATGCGTCGCTTCGCGATGAGATCGTGCCGAAGAACATAATAATGATCGGGCCCACGGGCGTGGGCAAGACGGAGATCGCGCGCAGGCTTGCCCGCCTTGCGCAGGCGCCGTTCATCAAGGTCGAGGCATCCAAGTTCACCGAGGTGGGTTACGTGGGCAAGGACGTCGAGTCGATGATCCGCGAGCTTGCCGAAATCGCGGTGAAGATGGTGCGCGAAGAAGAAGCGGGAAGTGTGAAAGTGCGCGCACAGGAGCACGCCGAGGAGCGGCTGTTAGATCTATTGCTGCCTGGGTCGGAGGGTGAGGAAACCAAGAAGGCCGAAGTCGAAGCTGAGGTCAAGGCGGAGGCTCTGGAACACTCCCGAAGGCGCACCGCCACGCGCGAGCGGCTGCGCGAACTTCTGCGCAAGGGCGCGCTGGACGATCGCATTGTCGAGCTTCAGCAGCAGCCTCGAGCTGCCATGCCGGCGGTCGAGGTCGTGACCGCGAGCAGCCTCGAGGAGATGAGCTCAAATATCCGCGACATGTTCTCCAATATGTTCTCAGGGGGCCAGAAGCGCAGGCGCATGAAGGTGCCGGAAGCGCTGGAATATCTTGCCGAGGAGGAGGCTGCACGGCTCATCGACATGGATGCTGTTACGCGAATGGCCGTAGAACGCGTTGAGCAGAACGGTATCGTCTTCCTCGACGAAATCGATAAAATCGCGAGCCCGAGGGGCGGGGAGAGGGGCTATGGCCCTGATGTGTCGCGCGAGGGCGTGCAGCGCGATATCCTGCCGATCGTGGAAGGCTCTACCGTCTCTACCAAATACGGCGTGGTGCGCACGGATCATATCCTGTTCATCGCATCCGGCGCGTTTTACGTCTCAAAGCCGTCCGACCTTATCCCTGAGCTGCAGGGCCGGTTCCCGATCCGTGTCGAGCTCGACTCGCTCACGAAGGATGACTTCTATCGGATCCTCACCGAGACCGAGAATTCGCTGGTTAAACAATACAGGGCGATGATTTCGACCGAGGGGGTCGAGATCGATTTCAGCGACGATTCCCTCAAGGAGATCTGCGACTTCGCGGCTGAGGTGAACGCGCAGATGGAAGACATAGGAGCGAGACGCCTGCACACCGTGATGGAGAAGCTCCTGGAGAAGATATCGTTCGAAGCGCCCGAGCTCGGTAAAACGAAGATCAAAATCGATCGCGATTACGTCCGGCTGCAGCTTGCCGAGATAGTCAAGGATCGGGATCTCACAAGATACATATTATAGGGAGGAAGAAATGGTAAGGCATCTGCTGTCCATGTTCGATCTCACTGCAGCCGAGCTCGATGCCTTGATGAAGCGTTCCGCGGAACTCAAGGCCATGCAGAAGGCCCGCAAGCGCCACCATCCGCTCGAGGGCATGACCCTCGGCATGGTCTTTGAAAAGTCCTCGACGCGCACGCGCGTATCGTTTGAAGTCGGCATGTTCCAGCTGGGCGGACATGCGCTCAACCTCACGACCCAAGCATCGCAGCTGGGCAGGGGGGAGACCTACGAAGACACGGCGCGCGTTCTATCTCGTTACGTGGACGGCATCATGATGCGCACGTTCGAGCAGGTCCGTATCGAGAAGATGGCTGCGGGCTCCACGGTGCCGGTGGTCAACGGTCTCTCGGATCTGCTTCATCCGTGTCAGGTTCTCACCGATATCTTCACGGTCATCGAGAACCGCGGGTCGATCCGAGACCAGAAGATCTGTTATGTCGGCGACGGCAACAACATGGCGAATACCTGGATCCAGGCGGCTATCATTCTCGGCTTCGAGCTTCGGATCGCCTGCCCCGAGGGATACGATCCAGCCGCGATGATACTGGACAAGGTGAAAGGCGGCGGGCACAAGAACGTGATCCTCACCCGCGACCCGAAAGAGGCGGTCGAGGGCTGTGATGTTATCAATACGGATACATGGATCAGCATGGGCCAGGAGGGCAGCGGCGAGGATGCAAAGCGAAGACTCTTCATGCCGTATCAGGTGAATGCGAAGCTGCTCTCCTATGCGAAGAAGGACGCGATCGTGCTGCATTGCTTGCCGGCGCATCGCGGCGATGAGATCACGGACGAAGTGATGGACGGCGCGCACTCAAGGGTGTTCGATGAGGCGGAGAACCGGCTGCACGTTCAGAAGGCTATACTGGAGATGTTCATGAAATAAAGTACAAAGCCAGCAAGGCGCAAGGCGGGACTGGTGCATGATCTACCCCTCCCAACCTCCCCTTACAAAGGGGATGAGACGTTATTCCCCTCCTTTATAAGGAGGGGAAAGGGGAGGTAGATCATGACATCTACCACCTTTCTTGCTTTGCTGGCCTGACTGGCTTTTCTCGCCGCTTGGACTGACTGGCTTTCAACGGAGTCTTTATGGCAAACGTGGTTGTGGTCGGCACGCAATGGGGAGACGAGGGCAAGGGAAAGGTCATCGACCTTCTCACGCCTTTCATCGACGTGGTGGTGCGCTATCAGGGAGGCGCTAACGCCGGTCACACCGTGGTCATCGGCGAGCAGAAGACGATTTTGCATCTCGTCCCTTCCGGCATCCTGCACGAGCGTTGCCTGTGCATCATAGGAAACGGCGTGGTGCTGGACCCGAAAGTCCTGATCGACGAGATCGATGGCCTGCACCAGCAGGGATATCTCAAGGATCCTTCTCGACTGGCCGTGAGCCAGAATGCGCATCTTGTGTTGCCCTATCACAGGCTCATCGATCAGCTTCGCGAGGAGTCCATGGGTGCAGGCAGGATTGGAACTACCGGACGAGGTATCGGTCCTGCCTACGAGGATAAGGTCGGCCGGATCGGCATACGCGCGGGCGATCTCGTGGATCGCAGCGTATTCAGGGCCAGGATTGAGCAGGTGCTGCCATTCAAGAACCGACAGATAGAGATGCTCGGCGGAAAACCGATCGATCCATCGGAGCTCTACGTATTGGCCGACGAGTGGTCGCGCAGGCTTGCGAGGCATGTCGTCGATGCGGAACGGCTGCTGCATGGAAAGATCAAGGAAGGTGCGCGGATTCTCTTCGAGGGAGCGCAGGGCACGGCGCTCGATGTCGATCACGGTACGTATCCATATGTGACCTCATCGAATACGGTCGCCGGAGCTGCATGCTCCGGCGCGGGGATCGGCCCCACGATGATCGACGATGTGCTGGGCATCACCAAGGCCTATACCACGCGCGTCGGCAACGGCCCGTTTCCGACCGAACTCAACGACAGCACCGGCCTGCACCTTCAGAGCCACGGCAAGGAATTCGGATCCACTACCGGCCGCAAGCGCCGCTGCGGCTGGTTCGACGCTGTAGTGGTGCGGCACGCTGTTCGCGTGAACGGGCTCACGATGCTGGCGCTCACGAAGCTGGATGTCCTGTCCGGGCTGCCGGTCCTCAAAATCTGCACGGGCTACAAAATCGGCGATGACACGATCGACGAATTTCCCGCTTCGATCTCGCTCTTTGAGGAAATAACGCCCGTCTATGAAGAGCTGCCTGGATGGACCGACGATATATCCCGGGCTCGCGTCGAGTCCGATCTTCCAGCAGCTGCCAGGAATTATATAGCGCGCATAAGCGAGCTGACGGGCGTGCCCAACGCGATCATATCGGTGGGCTCCGAGCGAAGCGCGCACATCATGGTCAAAAATCCTTTCTCAAACCGCTGATCGCGAATAGCGATGTGCGAATACCTACTATGGATGCAATCGATCATGCAGCTGCAGTGCTCAGGATGTTCGAGATTGAGCCTCAGCCGCTGGACCGCCTGATCGAGCGCTATTTCAAACGGCATCGCGAGATAGGGAGTCGTGACAGGCGCATAATCTCGCAGGCGGCGTTTGGCGTCATGCGCTGGAGGCGGCGCATAGACGCTATGCTCCTGATGTCCGGCATATCAAAGCCCACTAACAGGGTGCGGGCGCTGGCGTTTACGGCAGCGGGAGAGCTGGATGCGCAGATGCCAAGGGATTTTCCGGGCGGCGCCGCTGCGTTCTATTCATTCCCGGATTTTCTTTATGAAAAGTTTGTGTCGTTATACGGAGCCTCAGGCGCTGCCCGCATGGTTGAGGCACTGAGTTCTCCCTCGAGGCCGTGCCTGCGCGTCAATTCTGCGCTCGCCACGCGCGCAGAGGCCATCGAGATGCTGGCGGCGGAGGGAGTAAAAGCAACGCCGACCGAGCGATCGCCATTCGGCATTCGTCTGGAGCGCCGAATCGATCTGCGAAATATCGCGGCGTATACGAAGGGCATAGTCGAAGTGCAGGATGAATCGAGCCAGCTCGCCGTGCTGGCCGCGGATCCTTCACCCGGAGAGATGGTGCTCGACGCATGTGCCGGCGGCGGCGGAAAATCCCTGATGATCGCGATGCTCATGGAAGGACGCGGAAGGGTGATCGCCTCGGATATCGACGCCGCCAGGCTGCGCGAGCTCAAGCGCAGGGCTGCGCGAGCTCGGTTGTCGAACATCGACGCGATTCCAGAAAAGGAACTCGATGTGCGCGCCGCGAAGCATCGCGACAAATGCGATCTCGTATTCATAGATGCGCCGTGCAGCGGGACGGGGACTCTCCGAAGAAATCCGGACCTGAAGTGGCGTTTGACCGATGCGGATATTGAGCAGCGCGTCTCTGTGCAGATCGACCTGCTCAAACGTTACGGATCATGGGTAAGGCCTGGCGGGAGGTTTGTGTACGCTACATGCAGCATGCTTCGCGAAGAGAACGAGGATGTGGTCGCGCGCTTTTTGCAGGGACGGGGCTTTAGATTGATCGATGTGAATGACGCATTTGCTCGAAGGGGCATTGATAGCAGAAACCTCACGACGTCACAGGGCTTCTTTAATGCCGATCCGCGTGAGGGCGAGTGGGATGGATTTTTTGCTGCAGCTATGGTGCGCGCATAGAAAAGCCGAGACTGGTTTGCTTGGCGCCATTTCCTCCCTTCAAACCCCAAACTTGGGCAGTTAAGCGGTGGCTACCAGAACACCCCATCTCGGCATGACAATTATAGCAAATACCGATCCGTATAAGCAAGGACCAAAATGCGACATGCCTTGTAAAGTCCGCTTATTTCCGCTAAATATCAACATCTCACAACATAGCGATTCACATGCATATTTTTATGTTGTCGAATGCCGGATGTTTTGTTACTAGGGCGATCGCCAATATCAATTATGAAACAAATATAAATCAAAATTACGGCTCGCAAAATCGGACCATGGGAGGAAAAAATGAAGACAAAGGATGTTCTGACAACGTTTGAAGCAGCGCGTATCTGCAGGGTAAGCTACAACACCATCAAAAACTGGATCAAGCGCGGTCTGTTGTCCGCCTACAGAACAGCAGGAGGACATCTGCGAATACAGAGCGACGACTTGCGGGTATTTTGCCGCGAACACGGGATACCGATGGACGAGCAGGCGGAGCCGACGCGCAGGAAGGTGCTCGTGGTGGATGACGAGGATGCGATACGCGCCGCACTTCACGATGCACTCGCCAAGTATCCTGACAAGCTGGACATATATGAGGCGTCCGATGGATTCGAAGCGGGTTCGCTGATGGAATCCGTACGCCCCGACATAGTCATCCTGGATCTTGTCATGCCCGGCATGGACGGCTTCAAGGTCTGCCAGAGCATCAAGCGTTCGCCGGCCCTCTCCCACGTCAAGATCATGGTCCTCACGGGTTTTCCATCTGAGCGCAACATCGAGCGAGTATCCGAACTTGGCGCCGACATTTGTCTTTCAAAACCCATCGATCAGAAGGCGCTCTTTGATTCCGTTTCGTCTCTTCTGAAGCCCAGGCCGGGCGTTCGTGCGGTGAAGAGAAAGAAGGGTAAGAAATAGGTTCTACTTCCTTGTGCGAGGGCTATCCGTGTGCCCCTTCAAGAAACGCATCGGCCTCAACGCCACGCAGCTGTATGACGCGCTCGTAGAAGCTCTCGAAGAGCTTGTTTTCGTGGTGAATCGTGACGGCCGCTATGTCATGTTCAACGAGCGCAGCCTGCGAAGCTTCGGCTTCAACCAGGATGAAGTGCTTGGCAAGACTCCGGTAGAGGCATTCGGCAAAGAAATTGGCGACACCTTCGAGAGAAATAACTTGCAGGTCTTGAAAAGCGGCAAGCCGCTCAGCCTCCAGGAGTGGGTGCCTCTCTCCGACGGACTGCGCTGTATCTCGACCCTCCTCACGCCGGTATCGGACAGCAGGGGCAGGGTGGCAGCTGTAATGGGCATTGGCCGCGATGTTACCGATATGAAGCGCATGATGGAGGAGCAGCAGATCTCCGTAAAGAAAATGGAGTCCAGGTTCGCTCAGCGCGTACAGCACGAGCAGCTGGTGAAGGATATCATCAGGGAGGCGATACCGAACAGTTCTCTCGAAGACTTCCTGCAATCCGTCGTAGTCATCCTGGGACAGGGCCTCGGCGTAAGCCGCGCATACTTCTTTGAATACGACCAGATCCATCATAAGGCCAGCAACACGCATGAGTGGGTGGCTCCTGGGATCGTGCCGCTGAAGGACGAGATGCAGCACGTGCCCATTGATTCTCAGCCCTGGCTCAGCAGGGAGATGTTTGCGGGCCGTTTGGCATGCGTGTCGCCTGATTGCCCCTGTCCATCGCCTGAACTCGTGGAACTCCTCGACAGCCAGGGCGTCAACTCGATGCTGGCCATTCCGATTTTCACGTTTGGAAATCCGTTCGGCTTCATAGGATTTGACGAGTGTACGAAGAAGATTATCTGCGCGGAGATAGACGTCGAGCTGCTCCAGGGCGTGGTTCGAATCATCGCGCAGAAGATCGAGCGAAACCGTCTCGAGCGGGATGTGCTCTCCGCCGAGCGGCTCGCGGCGATAGGCAGGCTGACCGCCAGCTTCACGCACGAGATAAACAACCCCCTGCAGAGCATCCTGCTGCATCTTGAGGGGCTGAGGGATCACGTGGACGCGGAGGGACAGCGCAATCTGGATTTTGTATCAGATGGTTTCAACCGCATCACGACCATCGTGTCGCGGCTCATGAACGTGAACCGCGCAATAAGGGATAAGACGCAAGTCGATATCAACGCAGTGCTGCGCAGCGCTTATAAGCTCCTCTCACACCAGATCGACCTCAAGGGAATCAACGTGAGGTGGCGTCTGGATGAAAATATGCCTATGTATTACGGGGACGAGGACAAGCTGCATCAGGTTTTTATTAATGTCATGCTCAACGCATGCGACAGCATTGAAAAGGGCGGGGAGCTCAACATCTGTACCCTGGCCAGCGATTGCCACATCGCCGTTGAGATCCAGGATACGGGAAGCGGGATCGACGAAGATGCGCTACCCTACATATTTGAGCCTTTTTTTACGACAAAGGGCAAGGCGGGCACTGGACTCGGACTCTTCGTCTCGCATTCGATCGTGACCGAGCACGGGGGGCGGATAGGGGTGGAGAGCAAACCCGGGTCTGGTACCACCGTTCAGATCCTGCTTCCGCTCAACAAGTCATGCGAGCACTTGAGAAGGGTTGACTCCGTGAAATCTATCGCTTGCCTGGATTGACAACACACATCCCATTTGTTAGCTTGCCGCACTTTTTGATTGGAACTGGGCCTTGGGCCGCTAGCTCAGTCGGTAGAGCAACGCCCTTTTAAGGCGTGGGTCCCCGGTTCGAATCCGGGGCGGCTCACAATGAAGACAGTGAGAAGTGAGAAGTGGAAAGTAACTTCTCACTTTCCACTTTCCGCATTACACTGCAGTTCAGACCCCATCGTCTAGCGGTTAGGACACCGCCCTTTCACGGCGGCAGCACGGGTTCGAGTCCCGTTGGGGTCGCAAGGAAGTCCCGAAGCGCGAAGGGTGATCCCGTTGGGGTCGCAAATTTTTTTGTTTGACTTATAAAGGGCGATACTCAAGATAAGGGCCCTAAACCGCATTGTAACCAAAGGAGGGGATGTATGGCGAATGAAACGCTGGTGGTCGTCTCGAAGATAAAGGATTATGTAAAGGGTAAGGGCCTGCAGACTTCCGAGACGGCGATCGACGCCCTGTCCAATGCCGTGCGCGAAGTGCTGGATAAGGCCGTCCTGCGCGCCAAGGATAACGGCCGTCAGACGGTAAAGGATCGCGACATTTAAATTCCACTCTAGTCAATGCGAAAAGGCCTGGCAATAAACTCTGCCAGGCCTTTTTCTTTTCGCGTTCATCAGAGTCTGCCCTCGATCGCGACAGCGCGCTACCTTGGCAGCCTTGCTCCTCGGTGCCGGTCATAAAAACGGGGCCTGGGCAGGATCGACGCGAGATAGGCCGCCTCATGCGCTGTCAGGTCCCTGGCGCTCTTGCCGAAATAATGCCTGGCTGCGGCCTCCGCGCCGTAGATCCCGTTGCCCCATTCGACGATGTTGAGATAAATCTCCAAGATGCGGTCCTTTGAAAGCTCGCGTTCGAGCTTGAGCGCGATGATGAGTTCCCGGAGTTTTCTCAGGATCGTCTTGTCAGGCGACAGATAGAGGTTGCGCGCCACCTGCATGGTAATCGTGGATGCCCCGCGTGCAAAACGTTTCTTCCTGAGATTATACTCATAGGCGCGCTTCATCGCATTGATGTCATAGCCCGGGTGTTCGTAAAAAAGGTCGTCCTCCGCCCCCACCACAGCGCGCTGGAGATACGGCGAGATCTTCGAGAGGGGCCGCCATTCATGCATGATCTGAGGGTTTGTATCGGCGCGCATGTATGCCGTGATTCCCGGGTTGATCCACGCTAGATATGCGACAGGCGGAGTACCCACGCTCATGGAGACGCCCCAGAACCAAAAGAGGCCCA
>JBBAAC010000062.1:0-11807 GCA_041658465.1 bacterium
CTCTTTGAAGAGATAGTCTGAGGCTGGTGCTGAAATCCTGTAAAAATCCCTTTGAATCGGTGTCCGCCGTGATGTCCGCGCCGGAGGTTGTGGCGATCGTTCCATCTGCGACAGTCTGCACGCCCTTGGCGCTCCAGAAAGAGAGCGTATTCGCGTCGATGCTGCCGAATGCCCCGCCGTAGAGGGTTCTGTGGGCGCCTTCGTGCCTCTCGATAAAATCCATCGCGCGGTCGTATGGCGAGCCGGTCATCGCGCGCGAAGGCATGAGCCCTATCAGCGCGTCGATCGGCGCAAGTTCGCGCCGCAGTCGTCCGGTGAAGGAAACTCCGAGGGGATCGGATTCCGCGACCGGCATATCGAAGCCCTCGCAGAGTTCGCCGAGTTCGCGCGCGATTTCGGCCGAAGGGGATTGCCCCGGATCGATCGCGGAGCGGAGCTGGCGGTCGCGGATGTTGAGTAAGGCGTCGTACGAGGAGGCGATGTACGCGGCTCCCTCGTGCGTGAACATGGCGCGGACAGTTCCGCGAGAGCCGCCCCCGAGGAAGAGCTCGACGGGCGTCAGGCCGTACTGAGGCACGACGCTGTGCCTGGCCAGGTGTATCCGTCCTGCGCTCTCCGCGCGCACCCACGAACGGGCCGCGTCCACTATTCGCATGAACTCGCATTCGTCAGGCGTCAAGCGGAGGTCGCCCTCTCGAACCGCCGCAGTACTCCTGCAAAAGCTTTGGGGCAGGGGCTTTGCAAGGCGCTCCTGTATCACCTCGGCCTCACGCACGGCCTCCTCGATGCTGTCGCCGTTTGCGACGATAAAGGCAGCGCCCTCGGCATGATCGAAGACCAGGGCGGAGCCGTAGATGCCGAAGCGCAGCTGCGGGAGCCGCGTGAATCCCGGCGCCGGCGCGAATCCGCGCAGAGCGCGAGCCCCTTCAAACCCCACGTAGCCGAGTATCCCTCCGCTGAAAGGCAGGTACGGGTCAAAGGCCATGGCCCTGACCCTGGCGCAAAATCTCAAGAGCGCGGTATGAGGGGTGTCGATCGTTGTGTGACCGTCTGCCGTAACGAATGCGCCGGCCAGCGTGAATGTGTGCAGCGGATTCGCCGCCACGATCGAATACCTGCCCGCGCGGGGATGGGCGCCGCGCGCATCTATACACGCGAACCATGGTTCTTCTGACAGCGACCTGACGGCAGCTTCAAATGTCACATCTTTAAGCGGGATGACGATGGGAAGGCGTGTCATGCAGCAATTCAAACACAGAGCCCATGGCAGAGTCAACGTGAACCGTGCTCCTTGTCATGAAGTGCGCGGGGTTTCCCCGTTCATCGCTTGGCAAGCTGACGCGGCGCCAAAGCACGCGGTGATCTGCGGCTGGCATCTCGCAAACCGACACCGAGTTATTCGCAGCTCATACGGCTAACGATGGAATTTTAGCCTTCGCGGTCCCATTGCTCGAAGCCTGCCGCAGATCACCGCTCGCTCCGTGCCGTTGATCGTGGCCCATCGATAAACGGGAGAAACACGCTTACTGCGTGCCTTTCCTCACGTTGTAACAAGGCGTATGACGAGCGGGGTCCCCAGTCCAGCTTCGAGCAATGGGGACCGCAATGCTAGTGATTCACCGTTAGCCTTGTAAGTTGAGCTAAACTCGGTGTCGGTTTGCGAGATGATGGGCTGGGGACCCCGCTCACGCAGTGGCGATGAACAAGGTGCATGAGGACGGATGCCAGCCGCAGGTCACCGCGCACTTCATGGCAGGGAGCAGCCCACAATTGCAATACTCGGGCACTGTGCTAGAAAAGGGTCATGGGCGACGTGATACTGCGGGACATCCTGATCATATTTGTCGTCTCCGTCCCTGTCGTGCTGCTGGCCCACCGCCTGCATTTCCCATCGATCGTCGGCTTCCTGGTGACCGGGGTGCTCATAGGCCCTCATGCGCTGCGATTTATTCCAGACGTCGGGGAGATACAGCTCCTTGCCGAGGTAGGTGTCGCGCTTTTGCTCTTCTCCATAGGCCTTGAGTTCAGCTTCGACAGGCTCAAGGGCTGGGGGCTTTCGGCGATGGGGATGGGCGCGGTACAGGTGATCGTTACGATCGCGGCCGGCCTCGCCGTCGGCCTCGCGGTTGGATGGGGCTGGATGGAGAGCGCGTTCATGGGCTGCGCCATTGCGCTCTCTTCGACCGCCATCGTCATGGCGATTCTTTCGCAGAAGCGGTGGTTCGACGCGCCCGCGGGCCGCATCTCGGTCGGCATACTGATCTTCCAGGACCTGGCGGTCATCCCTATGGTAGTCGTGTCGCAGTTTCTGACCGGCGCGGCATCGATGAAACCCTTGCAGGCGCTCGGTTTCGCGGCGCTGCACGTAGCAGGGCTCGCAGGGGCCTTTTGGATCCTCTCGCGTTGGGTGCTGAGGCCTCTTCTGCACCACATCTCCATGCCTCGGAGCAAGGAGCTCTTTGTTGTGGTCGTCGTGGGGCTGGCCGTAGGGGCGGCATACCTCACGCAGCGCATCGGTTTTTCGTTTGCCCTCGGGGCGTTTCTTGCAGGGCTTCTGATCTCGACCACGGAATTTCGGTTTCACGCGCTCTCTGAAATAGCGCCGTTCCGCTATTGCTTCAACGGGCTCTTCTTCGTGACGCTCGGCATGTTCGTGGAACCGGCCTTCATCATTCAGAACTGGCAGGCTGTGGCGGTGCTGGTCGCATTCATACTGATAGTGAAGGCGGCGATTGCCGGCGGCACGGTCCTGGCCTTCGGCTATCCGCCGAGCGTTGCCGCCATGAGCGCCCTGATGCTGGCGCAGGTCGGCGAGTTTTCTTTCCTGCTCGTATTCTACGGCCACAGCGCCGGCGCCATGGCCGACTACTATTACAACCTCATAGTGGACGCAGCGGCGATCACGATGATCCTCGCGCCGTTCATCGTCGCGGCAGCGCCGCACATGGGCGATCTCCTGGCTGGCGTCCCGTGGAGGATAGGGAGGAGGAGGCCGGAGGAGATGCAGCAAGAGCCCTCTGTCGAGAACCTGGAGAACCACGCCATCATCTGCGGGTTCGGGCCGTTGGGAATGACCGTTGGCGGGCTCCTCGAAAAGCACGGCGTCGACTACGTGGTGCTCGAGCTGAATCCCGCGACCGCGGACCGCATGCGCGCCGAGGGCCGCCGCGTCTTCATAGGCGACGGCGCGAGTGCACATCTTTTGCATCACAGCGGCATTGCGCGCGCGCGCATGCTCGCCATCGCCGTCCCTGACTACCTCAACGGGCTCGCCATCGTGACGCAGGCCAGGCGCATGAACCCTTCACTCTATATCGTCGTGCGCAGCCGATACCGAGACCAGGTGGGGCGCTTCTACGATGCCGGCGCGGATGTGGTCGTGTGCGAGGAGCTGGAGGCGGGAATAGAGATGGGCCGCTATGTGCTCGAATCGCTGGGCGTCGCGGAGGACGAAGTCAAGACGGTCGTGGACGAGCTGCGCGCCTTCGGCAGCGCCGATTTCTTCTAATAAATTGAGGCACGAAGCAGGAGGCAAGAGGCATGAAGAATATGCTTTTCATGCCTCCTGTTTCATGCTTCATGCGTCGACGAACAGCCAGTAAGCAAGATACCCTTCTATATCGTAAAGGAGGCATGCTATGGCGTCCGAAGCCCACAATCCGTTCAAGATCGCACAGCAGCAGCTGGATGAGGCGGCAAAGATCCTGGGTCTCGACCCGGGAACACATGCGGCATTGCGCGAGCCGATGCGGGAGCTGCACGTCTCGCTCCCGGTGCGCATGGACAACGGCCAGGTGAAGGTCTTCAAGGGGTTCCGAGTACAATATAATGATGCGCGCGGTCCCACCAAGGGCGGCATTCGCTTCCATCCGGACGAGACGATCGACACGGTGCGCGCTCTTGCGGCGTGGATGACCTGGAAGACCGCGGTCGTGGATATCCCGCTCGGCGGCAGCAAGGGCGGCATCATCTGCAACCCCAAGGTGATGAGCCCGGGCGAGCTGGAGCGACTGTCGCGGCAGTACATCCGGCAGGTGGGCCGCATTCTCGGCATCGAGAAGGATTGTCCCGCGCCGGACGTCTACACCACCCCGCAGATCATGGCGTGGATGATGGACGAGTTCTACTGGCAGAAGGGCTACAACGACTTCGGCATGATCACCGGTAAGCCATTGCCGCTAGGCGGGTCGAGGGGCCGCGCCGACGCGACCTCGCGCGGCGGCGTTTACATCCTGCGCGAGGCGGCCAAGGCGTTGGGGTTCGATCCCTCCGCGTCGACGTATGCGATCCAGGGGCTGGGCAATGTGGGCGGCAACGCGGCTCGGATCATTCACGAGGAGACCAAGGGCAAGGTCGTCGCGGTGGGCGAGATCGACGGCTCGATCCACAATCCGAACGGACTGGATATCACGGCGCTCCTGGAACATTTTCGGACGAGCGGCGGGGTCAAGGGATTCAAGGGAGGGGAATGGTCGGCTGACTCGAAGGCATGTCTCTTTGTTCCCTGCGACGTCGTCATACCGGCGGCGATGGAGAATCAGATCGTCGCGGAGAACGTGGGCCGCATTCAGGCGAAGCTCGTGCTCGAGCTGGCCAATGGGCCCACGACGCCGGAAGCGGACCAGGTACTTCACAAAAAGGGCATCTACGTGATCCCTGACTTCCTCGCCAATTCTGGCGGCGTGACCGTCTCATATTTCGAGATGGTGCAGAACGCCTACAACTATTATTGGGAGCTGCCGCTCGTGCACAAGCGCCTGGACGAGAAGATGACATCGGCGTTTCACGCGGTGCACAAGATGCGCGAGTCGCAGCGGGTCCACGGTCGCCTCGCGGCATACCTCGTCGCTGTCCAGCGAGTGGCCGAGGCGATGAAGCTGCGAGGGTGGGTATAAAGACAGTTAAAAGTTGAAAGTTTAAAGTTAAAAGGGAAAGCGAAAAAAGGCGGGCCGTCGGGAGATCCTGGCGGCCCGTTATGTTTCCACTGGTTGAAAGAAAGATATTGCTTGAATAGTGAACGGCCGGGGGCATAATATCTAAACCGTACACGGGAGGTGCATATGGGCCGGCGGATGACGTGGGACGAGATGAAGAAGGCTTATCCGGATGAGTGGATCAGGGTCACAGACTACGAGATAGACGAAAAAGGTCATCTCAAATCCGGTGTCATCCTGTATCATTCTTCCTCCAAGCATGAAACCTACTCCAGGCCGCTATCCGGAAAATCGGAGGCATTCTGGTACACGGGAGAATCCACATTTTCAGGATTGCGGAGCCATGCCGAAACACACACCCTTTGACACGTCGGAACACCACATTTACGTTGCTTGCCATCTTGTTGACTGGCACGGATTAACGCATGCGTTTCGCGCTATTGTTGATACTGGCGCCCCTGTAACCGAATTTTCCGATGAATTTCTCGCCGCGATCGGTCTCGTCAAGATCGACGACACGAAGGAAATAAAGGTGACTGCTTTTGAACAGACAAAGCGATACGCAAAGCTCGTATTGCCAAAAATCGAATACCTCGGCCAAGTCATGGTGAATACCAGTGTCAAAGTGTCGAGATTTGCAGAGGGTTGGGGCGTCGACGCCCTCATCGGCCTCGACTTTTTCAGGATGTTCCGAGTGACCGTCGATTACATGGCGGGGCAGATCGTGACGGAGTCGTATTGATGATTCTGCTGAAAAGGCAACGGGCTGTCAGGGGGTCATGCCGCATCGGGGGATGAAAGGTATCTGCCGGCACGATCGATGAAGTCCTTTGCTTCGTCTATTCTCAGTTGGGCCTCTTCCGAGGAAAAGGGGATCTCCGGCGAATAGTCTGATTCTTCGCGCGCCTTCTGAGCGTGGCTCAAAATTGTGGCAAAGCGTTTTTCAAATGCGCCACTCCGTACGAAGTGAAGGCTGAAGAGGCGATTCAGAGCGTGATGCGATCTCGCTTCAATCCCCTTTAAAAAGAGAAGGGCCTGTGCATAGTGAAACACTGCGTAATATGCACGGGAGACTGCGCCGTCGTATTCGTTGTTCTTAAGAAGAATTTCGGCCTGCCTGAGCGCTGCATCGCCCTTTTCAATTTCAAGGCCAACGTTGATCTTTATGTTTTTCGGATTCATAAGGGGATTCCCTCTTCATCGATATCTTTGGCGATCAGACGTTCGTGATCGTGCAGAGCCGTAAAATGTGCCTCGCTCATGCAGAGCGGCGAGATGTCGATTTCGGTATCCAGCAGTATGTCGCACGCAATGTCCCAGACCAGGTGCTTTTTTTCAAGCGACATCTCATCGACAAGGACGAGCACATCGATATCCGAATCCTCGTGTCCCTTGCCGCGCGCGCGAGAGCCAAAGAGCACCACTTTTTTGAGAGATGCCCCAAGGTCTTGCTTGATGCGCTCAAGAAACAGCCGCAGAGCCGCATCCTCAGCCGGACTTAGATCATGTTTCTTCATGGATTTATCTTCCCTTTTAGTGCTGAGCCATCACGAAAAATAAAAAGTTGTCGAAGCACTGGAAGGGTATTGTAGAGAGAGGAGCTGGATCATTCAAGGGTTTTCTGAGGGTAAAACACGGGCCGTCGGGAGATCCCGGCGGCCCGTTTTTATTGTGTCGAGATTGCAGGAAACCAATTGGCTCCGGCATCAAGACTTTGGCGGAGCCTGATCCAGAGCCCTTATCTCCCCGATGGCATTGAAAAGTCTGTGGCGTGCGGATTGGTCTTGTTCGCATGCCAGGCGTGCGGAGAGTCCTATGACTGCGAAGTCACGGTCTGTCCTGGATGCGGATGGGTTCTTCGCGATCGCAACAAGCACATCAACAGCCCCACTACGCATGTCAGGATTGGGATCGGAGAGTACACAGACAAGCTCAGGGATTGCTGCGACGAGATCCGGACCGGACGCAGCAGATGCCGCCTTGGCAAACTTAAAAAGCATGGACATTACAGAGGGCCTGAGATCCCCACTCCCCACCCACTTCTCTTGCTTTTCAATGCTGCGAACGAAGCGGGCGATTTCCCGATCGTCGATCAACGCAGCTCTCAGCATTGAGACAGCCGCTGGTGTTGCAACAAAACCGATGTCCTCGCCAAACGCCGTGAGGACATTATGGCGTACAGGCCAATCCTTATCTGTGTTAAACACATCGATGAGGGCTGGGACCGCTGCGGCTGCAGCCGGACCCAATTGTCTGAGGCCAGTGATGGCACTGGTGCGTACATGCCAATCTTGATCTGTCTTGGACAGAGAGGTGAGGACCGGGACCACCGCTGCGGCTGCAGCCGGCTTCATCTGTCCAAGCGCCAGGGCGGCTGTCTGCCGCACTTCCCAGTTCGGATCCTTGAGCGCGACGATGAGGTCCGGGATTGCCGCAGGTCCGATATGACCACCAATATACCAGCCAATCCTATATTTCGGCTGGCTCTGATCAAAATTTTCAAGATGATCTGTCTGCTCATCTGCTGGTGTCTGGCGACTCCGTAAATACTCGAAGAAGACCGGGAGTGCAGCCAAACCCATCTTGTCAAGCGCTATCCGAGCTTCATAACTTATATCCCTATCGTTGCCCAAAAATAAGCGTTGAGCCAGTCCCTCCGTGCCTGTTGCCTTGGTTACTTCTGGAGAATATGCTGAGGGATAGGCCCCGATATTTTGAGGCGCTGCACATCCCCAGATCAATGCAGGCGCGGAAGGCAGGTGCCCCATCATGAAACTTGAGGATGCGGCCTCATCGGGCTGTCCTCCTGCACCTTGGGCGCCATTGTTACCCGCATTCATCGAATGCGAATGCGTATAATCGATGGATGATGCTCCGCCTGCACCACCAACAAATCTTGCTTCGTCAACCATGTCTTCCTCCCGTGGTTTTGTTAGACCTCATTTTGACGTTATGGACTGATTATCGCCTGTTTATTTTTTTTGTTGTCAACTTTTTTCAATTTTTTGCATTTTCAGGAGGCCGGGTGGGACAGGCGGCAACCGTGTTTCCGAGCCATATTTAGGAAAACGGCTCGGCCTTATAACATTGACGTCACTTTTAACTATTTATGTTGATTATCGACGTCAATAATGTTATGTTGTGTGCATGTGGATAGAGCGGCAAAATAAAAAGGCCCTTTTTTTACAGGCTGTTACGTCACTCAAAGACCAGGTCCTGGTTTTGCGTGGCGCAAGGCAGGTCGGCAAGACATCCTTCATTATAAATGCACTCAAGACGATTGAGCCCCATGCTCAGATCAGGATCAATCTCGCATCAAGGGGTCGCTCCGTCATTCAGGGAATAGAATATTATGGTCGCGATTTCTTTGGGGCCTCAGAAGATGCGAGCCAGCTCCTCTATAATATTTCGCTGACCGTCGGAGATCTCGGCAAGCTCACGCGGCCCATCATTGTATTCATCGATGAAGCAGATCAATTTCCCATTTCACTTGAGACTATCCAATCCCTCGCGGGGCGCGCTGATAAATTGAAAGTCATCTACACCGGTTCCAACCTTGAGAACATTGCACTCAAAAATGCCGCCACAGGACGGAAGAGATTTTTCGATCTCTATCCGATCACGTTCCAGGAGTTTCTGAAAGCTTACGGAAAAGACGATGCGCTCCGATATCTGCTGCAGGTATCGCTCGCGGATAAAACGTTTTCGGAAATGTATCACCAGGAACTGATCGATCTCTTTGATCTTTATCTGCGGCTCGGCGGCATGCCGAGGATCGTGGATGCATTCATCGATGTGGCATCAAGGACCCAGCCGATCCCCGAGCTCATCTCCGATCTCGTCGCGAGCGTTGAAGAGAACGTGAAGACCGTGCTGGGGGATCGCTTGGCGCTCTACGAATATGAAGATGTGCTCAGGAAGCTGGCGTTATTCTCCATGGAGACGCTCAAATTTTCGCGTCTGCAGGTGCAGCACGCCCGGAGGAGCGAGGTCAAGAAACTGGTCAATAAGACCGTCGGAGCCCGGGTGGCGCACAAGATACGGCTCTATGACTCGGGGGATGATCTATCGAAATACATCCTCTTCGATAGCGGCGTGCTCAACTACCTGCTCAACGGTTCGGATCTCTTGAACAGTACGATCACAGCTGCTCACAAGGCTATTCAGTATGAGACAGCAGCGGGCAACGAAATCCTGGCGACGCTTCCATCCAGAGACGATCTGTTTTATTGGAAATCCAAAAGGGGTGCGCAGGTAGAGTTCATGTTAAAGGCCCCGAAACTTGTCGCTATTGACGTGAAATCCACTCGAGGCGATGTTCGGTCGCTGGACAGCTGCGCTGTTTACACCGAAGAGCTGGAGGCCATCATAAAGATCAGCAAGGAACCGCTTCGTTACGATGCAGGGCATATCGCCAGCATCCCTAACCAGGGACTTACGCGGAAGATTCCGCTCATAACGCTTCCGTTCTATCTTGCCGGGAGGTTGTGCGAACTTCTGGGTTCCAGTGCATTAGCACGCAATTTTTAAACGCGAGAGTCAGCGCGTGGCAGAGGTGATGAAATTGCGAGGGTGGGTCTAGAGTAAGGCGAGTCACGCGAGACAAGCAAAACAACGGGCCGCCGGGACTCCTGACGGCCCGTTATGTTTCCACTGGTTGAAAGACAGATACAGCTTGAATAGTGAACGGCCGGGGGCATAATGTCTGAACCGTACACTGGAGGTGCATATGGGCCAGCGGATGACGTGGGAAGAGATGAAGAAGGCGTATCCGGATGAGTGGCTGCTAATCACGGATTATGAGAGAGACCGATATGGAAATGTTTCAGTCGGCGTCGTCGAGAGACATTCCTCAGACAAAGATGAGGTCTATCGGTTGCCCGCATTAAAAAAGGACGCTGCCTTTGAATACACGGGCGAAAGCAGCTTCAGAGGATTCCGGGATCATGCCGAACATCACTGTTTTTGATCCTGCCGATCACCATATTCGTTTTGTCGGAGCCATGAAGGTATCCGATGGCTCGCGTTATGAATTCCGCGCCGTCCTTGATACCGGAGCGCCAGTAACGGAATTTTCGGATCAATTTCTCTATGCAGCAGGACTCATCCCCGCAGTCGATGCGTCCGTATCAATCAAGACCGGTCTCCAGACACAGAAATACGGGAAGCTTATTTTGCCACAGGTCGAGATCTGCGGACATGCGCTCAAAGATATGCCGATCTTCCTTTCCCATTTCGAAAACCACTGGGGCGTCGATGCCCTCATCGGTCTCGACTTCTTCAGGATGTTCCGGGTGACGATCGATTACAGAGCCGGGCAGATCGTGACTGAGTCGTATTAAATAAACAGCGAGATGAGCGAGTCACGCGAGAAAAGCGAGACAGGCAAAAGAGGCGGGCCGTCTGTCGAATCAATGCTTATGCAGGCGTACGGCGCTCATAGTTTTAATCGCCTCCGGTGTGAATGCTGCGATATTACGATCGAAGAAGAGGGATGGAAGCTGCGCGATGAGCTCTTTGCGTATTTTCTCAGTGGTCTTGATTTCTCCATTGATGATCTTCACCATGGCTTCGTTGGCCGCATCTGACGTCGTGCTCACGAGGACATTTGTTATCGCTTCATCAATTGCGCCGGATTCTACGATGGCCTTCAGTGAGGGCAGGGAGAGTTGATTCACTGCATTTCGAATTGTCGCCATCCCTTTTTCGCGGGCTTTTTCGTGATAATAAATACAATCTCCCTCTTGATAGGCAGTAAGTATTTCCCTTGCGCGCACAGGTGAAGACAATATCTGGATGACCGCCGCCTCCAGTGCTGGACGCTTGTTTGTTACAAAGCGTTTAAGCATGGGGATGCAAAAATTATTAAAAACATGAGGACCATTGATGAAGCTTTGTAAATCTATTATGTCGCCGATTTGTAAAAGATACTTGAACACATCGCCAGGGTGTTTCTGGCCGACTTCCCTGACGATCTGCAGCGCCGCTGGATTGCCGGAATCTATAAGGCTTTGAATGGTCGCTTCCGCGATATCAAGATGAGCGGTGTCATGCTTTGTACCGTTTTGAATAGCAGGCACAAGAAAGTCGGGAGGTGGAGTGAGGCCGCCTAGATAATGGACGAGTTTTGAAAGAGTCTCTTTATGGGCTTCCAAGGGATAAAGATTGTACTGAGCATCAACTGCATCTATCTGTCTCTGGATAGCGTCAAGTCTTGGTGCCATGGCCTTGTATTCTATGGCGCGATTTATGTAAGACTCAAAACTCCCCGGAGCGTTAGACGGAATCCCTGCTCGCTTATCAATTGCCTCTTCGAGACGATTTCTTATGGTGAGCAGATCTCTGCGCTGCATATCGAGACGATCGTGCGTCACAGATGCATTTCCGATGGCTATCATCAGACGATTTAGGAGCGTCCTTGCCACAGGCATGAACTGCGCGCTGGCCTCAGGACCGAGGGCGGCGATTTTTTCAATATACTCGTAAGCGTCTTTGAGACCTGCCTTTGCGAGCTTCGAGATCAACATGCTCGCCTTGAGCTGGAGCGGCTTCTTGCCGTCGTCGCCTGCTATCGTGTTGATTGTATCCTGCGAGAGGAAACCGAGCCTCGCGCGCTCCTCCTGCGTGATCACGCCGTCTTTCATTACATCCTGAAGAGTGGCCGCTTCCGATCCGCTGAGCTCCATCTCTTCGCACCCTCCGTACGGATTCTGACAAACGGGCATGAAGCTGCCCATCGTGTCGTTTACGTAACTTTCGAGTAATTTCTGCGCGAATTTTGTCTGGTCGACCATGACTTTTCTCCTGTGGTTTTTGTTCGATGCCTATTTTGGTTATCTGAGCAGATTATCGGCGTTTTTTTTTTTTTGGTTG
>JBBAAC010000063.1:0-11773 GCA_041658465.1 bacterium
AGAATACCGGCTCTTGAAATCAAAGCTCTTCATGCTCCGGTATCTGATCGTGGAGACCATGAGCAGCCCCAGCGTCATGGTCATAGCCGCGACGATCGCGCTGCCTTCGGGAGGAAATGAGAAGTAGTGCTGGTAGAAGATCACATACGTGGCGATGACATATGCCGCTATGGGTATCGGCAGTCCCTGGAAATAGTCGTGTTCGACGTCGTCGTGCTGGACGTTGAATCTCGCCAGCCTCAGAGCGCCGCAGGCAAAGTACAGGAATGCCGCGAGCCAGCCCAGCTTCTGGAGCCCGTAGAGCGACCACGTATACATGAGGATCCCGGGCGCGAGACCGAAGGACGAGAGATCGACCAGTGAATCGTACTCTATGCCGAACTGACTCTCGGCCTTTGCCAGACGGGCAAGCCTGCCGTCGAGCAGGTCGAAGATGCCGGCCAGGAGTATCGCCCAGGCTGCTGCGGTGAAGTCGCCTGAGAGCGATTTAATAACTGAAAAGAATCCACAGAACAGGCTCGCGGAGGTGCAGAGATTGGGAAGCAGATACACTCCCCTCTTTTTTCCTTCACGGCGACGCTGCATGCGCGGCTTCATGAGAACCTCCCGATGACGGTCTCTCCGGCGCGAGTGCGCATGCCTACGGCCGCCTCGACCCTTGCCTCAGGCGGAAGATATATATCCACCCGCGAACCAAAGCGGATGAGTCCGAATCGCTCGCCCCTTGAGCGCGAATCGCCGTCGCGCATGTAGCAGACGATCCGCCGCGCCACGAGGCCGGCTATCTGCACCATCACCATCTCCCTGCCGCGATCATCTTCCAGCACGAGCGCGTGCCTCTCGTTGTGCTCGGACGCCTTGTTGAGGCTCGCTACGAAGAATTTTCCCGCATGGTAGCTCGACCTCTTCACGCGCGCGGCGATTGGGAAGCGGTTTATATGCACGTTGAGCACGGACATGAAGATGCTCACCCTGGTGGATGGTTTGCCCGTGATCGGCGCGGCGATGTTTTTTGAAACCGAGATCACCCGGCCGTCAGCCGGAGCCACGATGAGACCTTCCCCGTCCGGGACCGCTCTCTCCGGGTTCCTGAAGAAGAACGCGATGAAGCCGGCGACGCCCAGCATGAGGACGCAGCCAAGGTAGAGCCCGACCAGCCAAAGCAAGGCCGTTGCGACGAATGCGATACCGATGAACGGAAAGCCCTCGCGCGCTATGATAAACTGCCTCGGCATCGGTCGATAGACTGCTACCACCGAATCCATCTTTCCTCCGGATAAGACCGTTTCAGTAATGTTTACGAGAGCGATTCTTGATTACGATAGTGCGCCAGGATGCGCTCGATCTCGTCGCGGCCCTTGAGCTTCCGCTTCTGGATGTTCTTTTTCTCCAACTCGTCGGATGGAGTCAGAAAGGGCTTATTGTTGTATTTCTCCAGCTGCCGCTCATAATCCAGGTGTTCCAGGTAGAGCGACTCCAACGACTTGTCATTCACGCTGTGCTTCTGGATCAATTCCACGTCGCGTTGCTCCATACTAGCCCTCCTTGTTTTGCCGGCAATTAAAAAGGCCCGCGCGCTCGTGTGCCCGGGCCCCTTAAATCATCGCGTTTTGCCCGAGATGGGTGCTGCGTTTGTCCTCCGCCCCATCCCGGAGCATTTCCGATTCATGCCTAAATCATATATGAGACGACCTCGGTCTGTCAATAACCACCTTGTTTTATATCAGTTTTTTACCTGCCTATGCCAAAAGCCCCCTGGATGCCGACCCTCATCATCATAACGGCAATGGCGGCCAGGAAAAGCCCTACGATCCTTGAGAGGGCCGTCATCCCCCCGTTGCCCAAAACCCTAGCAATATGGCGGCTGTAGATGAAGACCAGGGCCACGATGCTGAGGTTCACGACAAGGCTCGCGATGACCCAGTAGAGGGGGTAGGTGTCGATCTGGATCAGCATGGTCGTGATCGATGCGGGCCCGACGATCAGCGGAACGCCCAGCGGAACCACCCCGATGGAGCGATCCCAGCGCTGCAGGCGCTCATGGCCGGACAGCACCATGTCGAGCGAGATAAGCAGCAGTATGATTCCGCCGGCAATTCTGAAGTCATTCTCCGATATCCCTATGAATATGAAGATCCCTTTGCCGAGAGAGAGGAACAGTATCGCCACGGCCGCAGCGGTGGAGATCGTGTAAACGATGACCCTTCGGAGCTCTTTGGGCGCCATGCCTTCTGTGAGCCCCAGATAGACCGGTATGATCCCGAGCGGATCGACCGCTACGAGAAGCGGTATGAAACATGCGAAGAATAACGTCATCGTTCCCCCTGATCGATTAAATCTCTAGCTCACCGCACGCCTTCTCCGCCGCGGCCACGACTTGCCCCGAGCGTAACAGAGCGGCGCACTTCGCCATGTCGATCCGGAACTCGCGATCACCGTCGATAGGCGCGACTTCGCACCGCACGAGCGCGTGCACAGCTGCCGTGCCCTTACCGGGTCTTCCATGCCCGCGCTGGAGATCGATCGCCTGGCAAGCCGCAAAGAGCTCGATGGAGATGATCTCCTCGACGTTGTTGATGATATCCAGCGCCTTGCGGGCGGAGATCGTGCCCATGCTCACGTGATCTTCCTGCCCCCCGCTCGTGGGCACTGAGTCGACGCAGGCCGGGTGCGCGAGCACCTTGTTCTCCGACACGAGGGCGCTCATCACCACATGCGGAATCATGAGACCTGAGTTGAGGCCGGCCTTGCGCGTAAGGAATTTGGTGCTGAGCTCATGCGCGAGCGGCGCCGTCAGGATTGCGACGCGCCGCTCCGATATGCTGCCGAGCTCTGCGACCGCCATCCCCATCGTGTCCATCGCAAGGGCCAGAGGCTCGCCGTGAAAATTGCCGCCGGAGAGGATTTCCCCCTCCTTCACGAAGATGAGGGGATTGTCCGTGCAGCTCTGTATTTCGCAAAGGATCACTCCGCGCGCATAAGCGACAGCGTCCTTCACCGCGCCGTGCACCTGCGGGATGCAGCGGAACGAATAAGGGTCCTGAACGCGCGTGCAGTCCGCATGGCTCGCTATGATCGAGCTGCCGGCGAGCAGGCTGCGTATGTTGGCCGCGGTTGCGAGCTGACCCGGGTGCGGCCGGAGCTTGTGGATGCGCTCGTCAAACGGCTGTACGGATGCACGGTCGCCCTCGACCGAAAGCGCGCCGATTATATCCGCTGCGCGCAGCAGGTTCTCCAATTTCAGCAGGGCATGCGCTCCCATGGCGGCCATGGCCTGCGTGCCGTTTATGAGCGCGATCCCCTCCTTCGCAGCGAGTTTGACCGAAGAGAGTCCTTCCGCGCGCAACGCCTCCGCGGCAGGCATCTTGACGCCCTTCAGCCAGACATCGCCGCGGCCGATCATGGCCAGCGCCAGATGTGCAAGTGGCGCAAGGTCGCCGCTCGCACCGACAGAACCCTTCTGCGGGATGATGGGCACGATATCCCTGTTTAGCATCTCCACGAGCAAGGAGAGCGTCTCGAGCCGTATCCCCGAATATCCCTGCGCCAGGACGTTTGCGCGCAGGAGCATGATGAGACGCACGATCTCGCGAGAGAACGGATCGCCGACTCCCACTGCGTGCGAGAGGATGAGGTTCTCCTGCAGCTTCTCGAGTTCATCGTGCGGGATGCGCTTGTTCGCGAGCATCCCGAAGCCGGTGTTGATGCCGTAGAAGACATTATCGGAGGAGGCCGCTCGATCCACGAATGCGCGCACCTTCTTGACGCGCGCGATCGCATCCGCGCCAAGTTTCACCTTCTCGCCGCCTTCGAAGCGCGCGATATCCCCGATAGGGATCGCCCCGCCGCTGATGATGATGCTCATCTCTTGCCCTTCCTCGGCCCTGCGGAAGCGCCCCTTCCCAGAAATCCGATCTCCGCGTCCGAGCGCCTGATATAGTTCGGCGCAAGGCTCGACACGTCATCGCCCTTGCCGCAGGCGAGTCGTCCCATAACAAGTTCAGCGAGGTTGGAGGCCTGGGGCAGCAGCTGCGTGCCCGTTGCTATACGCGCCCGGCGACCCAGCGATTTCACGAGGGCGGCGCCGTACTCGATCGTTCCGTCCCCAATAAGCAAGAGCTTGCCCTTTATCTTCTTGAGCAGCTTGACCACCGTCTCAGGAGGGGCGACGCATTCCTTTAACACCGCGCGCATCTCCCCTTCGGCATCGACCCGCCACGCGGCCGCATATATCTCCCCGCGCCTCGCGTCGATTAAAGAAACCACGGTACCGGAAAAACCGCGTCCGTTGAGAGCCAAGGACGCGAGAGAGGATGCGCCTGCAAGGGGAATGCCCATAGCAAGTGAAAACCCTTTAGCAGTGGCGAGCCCGATGCGAAGTCCAGTGAACGATCCGGGTCCGATAGCCACGGCGATCGCGTCGATATCCTCGCGCGATATGCACGCGATGCCGAGCAGATGGTTTATCGAAGCTATGAGCCTGTCCGCATGCGTCCCCGCAACGCCCTGCTGCTCCTGTGCCAGCAGCCTTTGGCCGTCCGTTATGGCCACAGATCCCGCGGGCGCGGATGTGTCTATCGATAGTATGCGCATGGTCAGAACAACTTGTGCAAGAAGGCACGAATGCCCCAGATATTATCAATGTCGTTGAAGGTGACAAGCACCATGAGGCCGATGAGCAGAACAAACCCGATGTGCTGGGCCACTGATCTCACTCTGAGGCTCAGCGGTCTTCGAATGACTGCCTCTATCAACAAAAAGACCAGCAGCCCGCCGTCGAGCACCGGTATAGGTAGCAGGTTGAGGATCGCGAGCTGCAGGCTCAGGAATGCAAGGAAGTACAAGAACCCCGAGAGGCCGGCGGCTGCGGCAGCTGCCGAAGACTTGGCGATCATGATCGGCCCGCCCAGGACCTTATATGAAAGTTTGAGCGTCACGAGCCTGCCCAGCACATCGAACGTGAGCTTCGCGAGCTTGATATTCTCCTCTGTCCCCTTGACTATGGCGCCTACGAATCCATAGCGCTTGACGATCATCGGCACGCCGCTGCTGCGGTCTTTTGAGATGCCTATGACCCAGCGCTGAAAGTCCTCGTTGAACATCGCCACTACCGTCACGGGTATCTGCTCGCCCTTGCGCTTGATGATGAACTTTACAGGCTTTCCCTGGCTCTCGTTAACGAGCTTCGTGAGGTCCAGCCAATCGGCCACTTCCTTGCCGCCGATTGAGAGCACCATGTCGCCTGTCTTGATGCCGGCTTCGTCCGCCGGACCGCCCTTCCGAACGCCGTCGATCTTTGGATCGGCGCCGACGAAGAGCATCGGCTCGATACCGAGATACCCGCCCTTGACCTCCGGCAGCTCGCCGACGGTAACCCTCTTCTCGAGCAGCTTGTCGCCGCGCTTAATCCCGAGATCGAGCTGACCCTTTGGAGAGAGGAGGATTTTGTTCAGCACGTCTTCCCACGCCTCGGCATGTTTTCCATCGACCGAGGCTATGACATCGCCCTCTTCGAGGCCCGCCATCGCAGCCGGCGAATCGGCTTTTACACCCAGCACCTTAGGAGGTTCAGAGAGGAACGCGGGCTCGGAGCGGCCGATCATGAACACTACCGGCATGAGCGCCAGGCAGAGGATGAAGTTCATGAGCGGTCCCCACAATATTACCTTCACGCGGGCCCACACGCTCTTGTTTGCAAAGGAGCGCGGATCGGTATTGTGCTCGTCCTCGGGTTCCTCTCCGCGCATCTTCACAAATCCGCCGAGCGGAAACGCAGAGATCCGGTAGTCCGTATCCCCTCGCTTCACTCCTACGATGCGCGGGCCGAAGCCGAGCGAGAAGACTTCCACGCAGACGCCGGCGCGCTTTGCCAAAATGAAATGGCCCAGTTCATGGATGAAGATGAGGACGCCGAGAGCTATGATGAAATAGAGTATGGTCATTTTGTCTTTCCACCCCTCCTTTGTAAGGAGGGGTAGGGGAGGTAGATCATGATCTACCCCCTCCAGCTCCCCCTTACAAAGGGGGAGGGTGAAAGTGCCCTCCCCTTACAAAGGGGAGGGAAATTGGATCAGCTCGGTAGCATATTCCCTTGCCCATCGATCGATTTCGAGTATCTCTTCAACGCACTTAATTGCCTTTGTCGAATGGGCGGCCATCGTGCGCTCCACAACATCCGCTATTGCGAGGAACCCTAACTTCTTATCCAGGAACGCGGCGACCGCGATCTCGTTCGCGGCGTTGAGAACGGCAGGCATCGAGCCGCCCTCGCGCAGGGCACCATAGGCGAGATCCAGGCACGGGAACCGGCCGCGATCCGGCTCTTCAAAGGTGAGAGAACCCATCTGCGTGAGATTCAATCTTTCGACCCCGCTCTCAACGCGCTCAGGCCAGGCTATCGCATAAGCGATCGGCGCGCGCATGTCAGGCACGCCGAGCTGCGCGACCACACACCCGTCGCGATACTCGACGAGGGAGTGGACTATGCTCTGCGGGTGGATCACCACGTTTATCTTCTCAACCGGCTGGCCGAAGAGCCAGCGGGCTTCTATAACCTCAAGCCCTTTGTTCATGAGCGTGGCCGAGTCGATCGTGATCTTGGCGCCCATATTCCAGCGCGGGTGTGCAATCGCCTCCGCGGGACCGGCCTTCTCCATCTCCTTCCTGCTGGCGCGAAGGAAAGGTCCGCCCGATGCCGTGAGGTGAATCGCCACCACGTCCTCGCGGCGATGGCCTGCGAGCGACTGGTGGATTGCGGCGTGTTCGCTGTCCACGGGGAGGATCGCAATCCCCTTCTGCGCAGCGAGGCTGGAGACTATCTCGCCCGCGACGACCATCGTCTCCTTGTTCGCGAGCGCGATGTCCTTACCGGAATCGATCGCGCGCAACGTGGGCAGAAGGCCGGCAGCCCCCACTATTGCGGAGACCACCATGTCGACCTCTGAGAGGGATGCAACCGCGCACGCGCCGTCGATCCCGTGCAAGATCTCGGGCCTGTGCGTTTTCAGGAGCCCCTTGAGGCGCGATGCGGAATCCGCATCCCTCACCGAGACGAGCGCGGGGCGGAACTTTTCGATCTGGCGTGCGAGGAGCTCCACATCGTGCCCCTCCGCAAGGCCCGCAACGCTGAATCGTTCGGGATGGCGCGCCACCACATCGAGCGTACTCTGCCCTATGGAACCGGTGCTGCCGAGTATTGAAAGTGTCTTCATAGTTTACATGCCTATCACATACTTCAGATATGCATATGCAGCGGGCCCGGTGAATATGAGCGCATCAAGCCGGTCGAGCACCCCGCCGTGACCCGGGATGATCGTGCCCGAGTCCTTGACGCCGCAGCTGCGCTTGAGCATCGACTCCACGAGATCTCCCATGGGAGAAGTAACCCAGATGATGCCCGCAAGCGCCAGCGTGTGCCAGAACGAAATCTGCGGCAACAGTATGTGGCGCGCGAGGAATATGCCGATCAGCGCCCCCATAAGCGCCCCGGCCAGCCCCTCCACGGTCTTCTTGGGGCTCACCAGCGGTGAGAGCTTTCTCTTTCCGAACGCCTTGCCTACGATCAGCGCAAACGTGTCGCAGAGACATGCAGGCACGAGGGCCAGGAGCACGTACGGTCTCCCGCCAGGCATCACGGCGATCCACATCCACAGGGGAAACGACACGCCCAGGTAGATCATGCCCATAACAGCCAATGCCAGTCTCTCCGCAACGCCTGAAAGCTCCTTCGTGCGCCACATGAAGATCATGCAGAGCATGAAGAGCATCGCGGCGAGGACGAGCACGATCCCCGCGGCGCCCGCCGGCGCAAATATCACAAAATACGCGGTCACGATACCCGCGAATACCGCAGCCCATCTCTCGCAGCCATCGCTGAAAAACATCCTCGAATATTCCAGGAGCCCGGCGGCGGCGGCCACAAGTATAAAGAGGCCGAGCCAGCCCAGCGGGAGAAGCCACACCGCCGCGATCGCTCCAACTCCCATGACGATTGCTGCGATCACCCTTGCCATTTTCGTCCCCCCGATCATGCCTTGAGCTGATCGTCGGTCAGTCCAAATCGCCTCTGACGTCTTGTGAAAGACTCTATCGCCAGATCGAGTTCCTCTTCGGCGAAATCAGGCCAGTGCGTCTCGGTGAAGTAGAGTTCCGTGTATGCGAGCTGCCAGAGCATGAAGTTGCTCACACGGAATTCGCCGCTGGTGCGGATCAAAAGATCCGGATCCGGGATGCCCGACGTATCGAGCGCGGCCTCGAGGATCTCCGGCGTCACCTCTTCAACACCCTTCCTGATGAGTGTGTTTGCCGCACGGCATATCTCCTGCCTGCCGCCGTATGAGAGCGCGACGATAAGAGTCATCCTGTCGCCGCCCTTTGTCGCCTCGACCGTCTCGGCGAGTTCCTGTCTGACATCCGCGGGCAGCCTGTCGAGGTCCCCGATCGCCCTGAACGCGGTGCGCTTCTCGATCAGCTCGGGCCGCTTGCTCATGAGGAAGTGGCGCAGAAGCTGCATGAGCGCCAGCACTTCTTCGGAAGGCCTCCGCCAGTTATCTTCGGAGAACGCGTAGAGAGTGAGATACGCGATATTTCGGTCCCTGCATGCGGAGACGATCTTCTCTATCGTCTCAGCGCCGCGGCGATGGCCCTCCGCGCGCGGAAGCCCCTTCTCGCGCGCCCAGCGACCGTTGCCGTCCATGATGATTGCTATGTGGCGTGGAATTCGGTTCATCAGATAGTGCTCAGTGCTCAGTGGTCGGTGGTCGGTGCTCAGTAACAGCGTATCAATTGTCTGGTTTTACTGATCACTGATCACTGATCACCGGTCACCGATCACGGAAGTCAGACTTCCATTATATCCTTCTCTTTATGTGCCAGCGCTTCGTCTATCTGCTTGGTAAAATTATCAGTGAGCTTTTGTACGCGCTCAAGCCCCTTGCGCTCGTCGTCCTCCGTGATCTTGCTCTCCTTCAAGAGGGCCTTGAGCTCGTCGTTGGCATCGCGCCGGGCATTGCGCATGCTGACCTTGCATTCTTCGCCGTGCTTGTGGGTCACCTTCACGAGCTCCTTGCGGCGCTCCTCGTTGAGCTGCGGGATGGGAATGCGGATGACCTTCCCGTCGTTTGCCGGGTTAAGGCCCAGGTCCGACTTCTGGATCGCCTTCTCGATCGCGGACGCCGCCGAGATATCCCACGGCTGGATCGCGATGGTGCGCGCGTCCGGCACCGAAAGCGAAGCCATCTGCTTGAGCGGAGTGAGCGTCCCGTAGTAGTCGACGCGGATGTCGTCGAGCACGGAGAGCGCAGCCCGCCCGGTGCGCAGCTTGGAGAGCTCATTCCTCAGGGCCTCCATCGCCTTCTGCATCTTCTGGTTTGTCTTTTCGTATACTTGGTTAACCATAGACCACCGTCCCCAGGTTTTTCCCCGCAACCACCTTCTTCAAATTCCCCTGCTCAAAGATATTGAAGACGATCACAGGGAGGTTGTGATCCATACACATGGATATCGCTGTAGCGTCCATCACCTTGAGCCGCTGCGTGAGGACCTCGATGTACGTGAGCTTCTCGTAGCGGATGGCCGACGGATCCTTCATGGGGTCTGCCGAGTACACGCCGTCGACCTTGGTGCCCTTGAGGATGGCCTCTGCACCGATCTCCACGGCCTTGAGTGCGGCCGCCGTGTCTGTAGAGAAAAAAGGGCTGCCCGTGCCGCCTGCAAATATGAGCACACGACCCTTCTTGAGGTGCGCCAGCGCCCGCCGCCTTATGAAGGGCTCGGCGACCGATGGCATCGGCGTGGCGGTCATGAGTCTCGCGTCCAGTCCCCTGCGTTCGAGCGCGGACTGGAGGGCCAGGCCGTTTATCACCGTGGCGAGCATGCCCATGGTGTCTGCCTGAGCCTGCTCGATCGTGCCCTTTGCCGCAGCGGCTGCGCCGCGGAAGATGTTGCCGCCGCCGATGACGATCGCGATCTCTACGCCGCTCTTTGCGACGGATTCGATCTCTGCTGCGATCTCAAACGCGGAACCAAGGCACACCCCGTGCGTACCGCCAGCAGGCAGCAAAGCCTCCCCCGAAAGCTTGAGCAGCACCCGCTTGAATTTCATGGCGTCACCTCTCGGTGTCACTCCGACTTCTTCTCTATCCCCTCGCCCACCTGCAGCCGGACAAAGCCATCGAGCGCAATGCCCTGATCGATCTTCTTGAGCCACGCGCCGACCGACGACTTGCCGTCAGGGTCGCGCACGAAGATCTGATCCTCGAGGCAGATCTCTGTAAAGAGCTTGCCCATCTTGCCGTTGACGATCTTTTCGAGGATCTCCGGCGGCTTCTTTGTATCGGCCATCTGCGCCAGCATTATTTCGCGTTCCTTTGCCAGCACTGATTCCGGCACGTCGTCGCGGCGCACGTACTGCGGGTGCATCGCTGCGACGTGCATCGCGACCTCTCGCGCCGTGGTATCGTCGAGCTTTGCGGAAGGGTCGTTGAACGTGACGAGCACGCCGATCTTGGACCCTGCGTGGATGTAGCGGGAGAGCTTCTTGCCGTTGCCCGCCTCTACTCTGGAAAAACGTCGCACGCCGAGGTTCTCGCCGATCTTCGCCACGAGCGCCGTCTGGACCTCCTGCACCGTCTGACCGCCGGCCTTTGCCGTCATGAGGTCATCGAGCGTGCCGGGGTTGGAGTCGCGAACCACCTCCGCCACCCTGGTGACGAAGTGCTGGAAATCCTCTGTCTTTGTCACGAAATCGGTCTCGCAGTTCACTTCAATCAGGACGCCGAGCCTTCCGTCCTTCGAGAGCACCGAGCCGACGAGCCCGTCTGCAGCCGTGCGGCCCGCCTTCTTGGCCGCCGTGGCAATGCCCTTCTTGCGAAGGACCTCCACTGCGGTGTTCATGTCGCCCTGCGCTTCAGCGAGTGCGCTCTTGCAATCCATCATGCCCGCGCCGGTCTTTTCGCGCAGGTCCTTTACCATGGTAGACGTGATGTTCATGAATAAATCCTCCTCAGATGTTATCCCTCCCCTTTGTAAGGGCTTCGGCCGTGAGCTCAGCCGAACGGGAGGGTAAGGGTGGGGTAGCGGTTCTCCCCCTTTGTAAGGGGGAGTCAGAGGGGGTAGACCTTGATCTACCTCCCTTGATCTACCTCCCCTGACCCCTCCTTACAAAGGAGGGGAATAGGCCCTTATTTGGTTGTCTCCGGCTTCACCGGAATCGTCTCTTCCTCTTTTTTCTCCACCTTTGCAGAAGCGAATTTCTCCGCCTCCGCGTCCTTCACCGGCGCCTCTTCGCGGCGTCCGACCCAGGCCTTGCCCTTGCCGCCGATCTTCTGCTCGCGCACTGCCGGGCCACGCGGCTTGCCGCCTGCTTTTTGCTCCTGCGTCTCCTTCGACTGCTGTTCTCTGAGCGCTGACTCGCGACGGCGAGAGCCTTCCTCGCACGCGTCAGCCACCAGCTTCGTGAAATAAGCGATCGAGCGGATGGCGTCGTCGTTGCCGGCGATCAGGTAGTCGATGCCTTCAGGATTACTGTTGGTGTCCGTGAGCGCGACGATGGGGATCCCGAGCTTCAACGCCTCGCTCTTTGCGATCTCCTCATGATTCGGATCGATGATAAAGACAACGCCCGGAAGCCTTGTCATCTCCCTGATTCCGCCGAGCGAATACTCGAGCTTGGTAATCTCACGGTCGATCTGGAGGGCCTCCTTCTTCGGGAGCCGCTCCAGCTCGCCCTTCTCCTTCTTTGAGCTGAGATCGTTGAGCCTCCCGATAGACTTCT
>JBBAAC010000064.1:0-11489 GCA_041658465.1 bacterium
GGGCATGACATAGGCGTTATTCGAGTTTCTGAAGACGGCCTTCGCGATATTGAGGGGGCTATCCTGCGACGCCACGCCCAATCTGTTTCTTGTATCGGAATAGTAATCCGGCGTCATGACGACATCGGGCAGATAGCCGTGCAACGCCTCGTATACATCCGGTTGACGCAGATTCAGGTAGAGCAGGACCGTAGTCACCGTCACGAAGAGATGCTTCATCATCCTGATGGAGTTGCCGTAGGTAAAAAACGCGGCCTGGGTGTTGGGCGTATTTATGTGGTAATCCTTTCCCGCCCTGTACGCCTCCATGAACTTGAACCTCTCATGCGACAGGATATGATTGCTGCCGATTATTTTGGATACCCACGCGAGGTTGCTGAACCACAGGCCCATGATGCCTGCGCCCGTGGCCAGATAATAACTCCCGGACATCACCGCGTAGAGCGCGACCGGGAAGAGCGCCTTTTCGACGCCCCAGCCGAAGTTGCCGAGCAACTCGCCCCAGTTGCTCATCCTCAGATGTCGTCTTGCGATATCGTCTTTGACAAAAAAATCCTCCCAGTCGGTCGACTGAGTTGCCCTCCTGACCTCCGCGTATCCTTGCGCAGTCCAGCCGCCGTTATTGAGGCAGTCGATCAGGGCCTCGACGTTGCGATCCGCTTCGCTGCCCGTCAAAAGGCCGGCTGCCTGTCTCCTCACATACTCCTTCTGCACATGGCTTTGCGTGCGCGCGATATTTCCAAAGGCTATCAGCGCGCCCAAAAAGCCGGTGACATATTTCACGCCCTTCAAAGCAGAGTTCCACGTGTTGTCCGCCTGACAATCATGATCCAGGGTATGTTTTACATCGGGCAGCGTTATGTCTCGTGACGCCGCGGGCACCGTCCATCTCATCGGAATGGAGGTCCACCTGTTCCAGTCATAAAGATGGAAAGGATCTTCCAAACTTCCTTCCGGCAGGGGATTGCCGTGCGCATCTTTGTTATCGAACGTCCCGGCGGAGACTATCCCTTCGGCCAGGGCCTTTGTCTTCTCGACATCTCCGGCCACGGAAGCGGGGCCGGGCATCAATTGCGTCAGCACGTCAAAGGCCTCTTCGCCCGTCATTTTTCTTCTGGAAGCCTCCTGCAAAGTCGTTTTTCGGGTTTGCGGAGGCGGCATCGCCGATCGCGGCAGCGGCAACGGATACATCGCGGGCGGAGGCGTTGACCAGTGCGAAGGGATCCTTGCCGGGAGAGGCAACGGCTCCGACTGCAGGGCATCGCTTGTTGAGTCGTTCGACGGAAAGGAGACGACCATCGCATTATCGTTGGAATCGGATATACTGACTATAACGTCTTCCAATGAACTCTGATCGGATGTGTATGAGCCTGTGTCTGACGCGCTCGGAAGGACCGGATACAAAATGTACGTCGCTGAGGGTGAGGTCATAATCTGATCCTCCCAAAAAAAAGCTACGGACTGGCCGTAGCTGGGTTTTCCTCCATCTCCGAATACAGCGCCGATAACAGGGCGCTGCGGTCGAATGGTCGTTGCCGAAAGATCTCCATATAGTCTGAAAAATCCGACCTGCGAGCGGAGAGCAGATGTTGCTTTATCTCCTGAGCCAGCTGCGACGTAGATGAAGACGCGATATATGAAGGGTGCTCTTCAAGAAAGATCAGGATATCCACCAATATCGGCGTGGAATATTGCCGCCAGCCGTCGCCCTGCTGTTCCGCGAGGACGTGTACTTTATCTATCCTGTAAGGAAAGAGATGACCTGTCTTTGAAATGAACCTTGCCATGCCGTATTCTTTCCAATTGGCGTTGTTTCTCTCGCCCACCGTATCGAGCAGTCTAGATAACATCGCTGCCTGTTTCGATCCGGGAATTGCGGCCAGCACCTGCCTTGCCAGGGAAGGTTTCTTTGCAAGGCGTCCGCTATCATCGAACAGATTCTCGAAGAGAGTTGGCAACGTATCCGGGCATTTGGTAAAGATATGCAGCATCCCTTCGCGCTGGATGCCTGTGACGCGTGGCAGAGATTCGGTGTAGGGTTCCAGCAGCGCCGGATACCTCGATAGCAATCCGAGCAAGGCGGGCATGTGATCCGGGATAAAATCCAGAGGCGTGACGCTCCCTATTTTTCTGATCACAGGGATGATGCGGCCGTCGACACCGCCGTTGCCGATGAGTCTGGATATCATGCGTTGCCGAACCGCAGGCTCTTTGACGTCTTCGAAGACTCCCAAATAAAACGCGAGACCCAGGACAGAAGAGAGACGCAAGGGATCGCTGTTGACCAGATGGAGAAGGGTTTCGTGAATTCGCGGGTCGATCGTTTCCCGATATCTTGTCACCAATTGATCTACGATAACATCCGGCACATTGAGATATGGCGAGTGGGCCAGGCGAATCAAATCCCTCGTTTCGAGTTCATCGACATTTTGAGAGCTGCTGCCGGTTCCGAAGATGGCCTTCCATACCGAATTTTTCGTAATAAAATTCGGCTCGGTCAGCGGCAGGCCGGCATCTCTCAATTCTTTGCGGATTTTTTTAAATCGCAGCGTGCTTGATTCCGTTACACGGACTTCTTTCGCAGCGGGTTCGGCGGCCGCCGCCTCATCTCCCATGCGCCGCAGATCTTCTTCCCAGACCGTTCTTTGATCCTCTGTGCCGACCGGATAAATATCGAGAAGCGCCCCTGTTGAAAGGGGTGTTGCGGCAAGATCAAAACATGGCAAATTAAGCAGACCCATAACCCCCTCTAAAAACTCAGAAAACAGCCTCCTATTTATATTCTCGGACTTATATTCGAAATGTTGCTAAGTAATTGGCTTAGTGTAGCGATTCCTTTGGGCCCCCTTCACGCGGAAGAGGCATGCATGTCGTCCTTTCCGGTTGCGCTCTCTGCGATACCCCTAGTAATAGTGGTTAGAGGGCTCGTTATGGGTGAATTATGCCAAAAATGAAAATACTGGTGGTCGACGACGAAGAGGACCTGCAGGAGCTCCTGCGCTACAACCTCGAGAAGGAGGGCTATGCGGTGACATGCGTCCCCTCGGGTGAGGAGGCGCTCGCTGCAGTAAAAAGGCTTTCTTTCGACCTTATCGTGCTCGACCTCATGCTGCCGGGCATCGACGGGTATGAAGTCTGCCGCTCGCTCAAGAAAGAGACAAGGAGCTCGCGCATACCGATCGTCATGCTGACGGCAAAGGGCGAGGACTCGGATATAGTAGCGGGGCTTGAGCTTGGTGCGGACGATTATGTGACAAAGCCGTTCAGCCCCAGGGTGCTCGCCGCGCGCATCAGGATGATCCTTCGCAGGCGCCGTAAAGAGGAGCCGGCTTCGCAGGCTACCGTCAAGATACGCCAGATTACTATCGATCCGATCCGGCACAAGGTTTCGGTAAAGAACAAGGCGCTGGAGCTGACGGCGACCGAATTCGCGCTGCTGCACTTCCTCGCCAGCAAGCCGGGCTGGGTCTTCACGCGCGGTCAGCTCATCGACTCGGTAAAGGGGAGCGGTTACGCCGTGACGGAGCGATCGATCGACGTTCAAATCGCCGGTCTGCGCAGGAAGCTCGGACAGGCGGGCTCGGACATAGAAACCGTGCACGGCGTTGGCTACAGGTTCAAGGAGTAGGCTATGTCGAAGAAAAAGCTCTTCTGGCAGCTCTATCCTTCGTACCTCGCGATAACGATACTCGCGCTCGCTGCGATCACCGTCTATTCCTCGAGCGCGTTCAAGAAACTCTTCTACGAGCAGACTTCGTCCGAGCTAGAGCACACGTCGCGACTCGTGGCGCAGCTCGTGAAGGGCACGAACGCGCTCGAACGCCCGAAGTCGGCTGACGAAATATGCAAGCAGTCCAGCCGCAACACGTCCAAGAGGATCACGGTCATCCTCCCGAACGGGGAGGTCATCGGAGACTCTGAAGAAGAGCCTGCCTCGATGGAGAACCACTCGGACAGGCCGGAGGTCCGGGCTGCGCTGGAGGGCGCGGTGGGCGTCGCCACGCGGCACAGCCACACGCTCGGCAGGGACATGATCTATGTCGCGATACCCGTGATAAAGGACGGGCGGATCGAGGGTGTGGTGCGCACAGCCATGCCCACTAAGGCCATGGCCGGAATGCTGCGCTCGCTCTACACGGGAATCGCCCTGGAGGATCTGTTTCTCGCGGCGATCGTGGCCTGGATGCTGCTCTTCATCTCAAGGAGGATCGTAAGGCCGATCGAGGAAATAAGGGCCGGCGCGCGCAAATTTCTGGAAGGCGACCTCTCCTACCGCCTGCGCGTAAAGGGCTCCGACGAAGTGAAGGCATTGGCCTCTACGATGAACCAGATGGCTGCAGAACTTCAGGAGCGCATCGACCGCCTGAAACAGCTAGAAAACACGCGCCGCGAATTTGTCGCAAACGTCTCTCACGAACTCAAGACCCCGGTCACCTCGATCAGGGGATTTGCAGAGACACTCAGGGACGGGGCGCTGGACGATCCCGCTCGCGCGAAACGTTTCCTGAATATCATCGCCTCGCATGCGGAGCGCATTTCGGCGATCATCGAGGACCTGCTATACCTATCCAGGATAGAGCAGGTTCAAGAGCTCGAGCAGGTCAAGCTCGAGCGAGGCTCCATACTGGAGGTTCTCGAGTCCGCGATCTCGCTCTGCGAGGGAAAGGCGACTGAGAAAAAAATCGACTTGGAGCTGTCGTGCGACGAAGGGCTCTTTGCCATGATAAATGCAGCCCTGTTCGAGCAGGCAGTGATCAACCTCGTCGACAATGCGATCAAGTACAGCGCCCTGCGAAGCTCAGTACGGATCGAGGCGGCCCTCGAGGGTAAGGAGCTCAGAATAGTAGTGCGCGACAAGGGCTGCGGTATCCCGCAGGAGCACCTATCCCGCATCTTCGAGAGGTTCTATCGGGTGGACAAAGGGCGGAGCCGCGAGCACGGAGGCACGGGGCTCGGGCTCGCGATAGTCAAACACATCGTTGCCCTGCACAGCGGGCGGGTTTCGGTCGAGAGCGCGATGGGCAGCGGAAGCGCTTTCACGATTCGCTTCCCCTCCGCCTGAATCTGCTTCCCGCGAGGATCAGGATTTTACGCCACTTGAGGAGGGGGGCACAAAGGTGCCGATCCCTTGCTGCAAAAGCTCTTCGCCCGGCTCCTCCGCGGAACCGGCCATCGAACTCTCTCCGAGCGCCACATCCGCGCCTTCGGCAGCCGATTCCGACGCCGGCGCATCGGCCGATACGGCGGCATCTACCGACGGCCCCGCAGCCATGGGCCTGACGCTCTCTATCGACATCTGCATGAAATCCACCGGCAAGGAACCAGGGAACGACTTTTCGATGGCTGCGATCAGCGGACGAATGTCCACGCCCTTTGCCTCGAGGTCCCGCATTTTTTCCATGAACGCTGACGGGACACCCTTTTCAATTCTCCCGCGACGCAGGCGCCTCCCGCCCCTCTTGAGATAGAGCTCCTCCAGGCAGAACGTCTGCATGTCACTATATTTCAGCTGATTGGCGATGTAGATTTCGAGCCTGCCGGCGAGTGCGTACGGATCCTCCGTGTGCCATGCGAGGATATTTTGAGCGACGAACCGCTCGAATTTTGTCGCCTCGCGATACCCCTCCCCCGTCACCACTGGTCCGAAGTCAGACGCCGCCACATCCTGTTCTTCCGTGCCTTTGCGGGCACCTTGCTTCAAGCGCCGTCCAATCTCCTCTGCCGTCATGGGCTCCAGGTAAGGAGTGAGCAGGGAGAGGAAGGAGTCGCCGTCGAGCCCAGGCTCCGCAATATGCAGTTCCCTCATATCCTCCATCAGCAGCTGGATCGAGATCGCGTCGCCCTGCAGATACTCCCGCACTTTTGGATCTAAGCGGCTGTACTCTGCAACGATCCTCAACTTGGCCTCTTCGTTTTTCTTTCCGTAATGCGACTCAAACGCCTTGCCCACATCGCGTATATCCATTCCGATCGCCTCAAGCTTGTGATACCACTGCGCCTTCAGATCGATGGCGGAGCGCCTTTCCCTTGCGAGAGAATTATTCTCCCTGTCGATCGGGCCCACGCCTTCTGCGAGGAACGCAGTGAAGAGTGTGACGAGCACATTCTTCCACATGCCTGACTGCATCCATGCGTCGATGATCGATGGCTGCGCGCCGAGCTTTTTGCCGATGAGCTCGGGAAATTCTTCGGACAAAGGCGGCTTCGGGATCTCGAGCGGTGCGCGACCCGGCCTGAGCGAGCGGATGATCGCCCTGGCCATGCGCTCGACAAGCATTGCCTCGACCTCCTCGCGCAGCGTGGGCTTCTCAATGCCGCCATCGCGAACGGCCTGCGAGAAGCGGATCCCATCCGCGTCGAATATATGCTCGATGATCTTCTCAGGTTCGTCCGCCTGCGGCTCCTTCACCCCTTCCGCGCGCTTCTGCACGAGCTTTCGCATCTCGTGCGGCGTGAGCGGTCTGTCCGGCAAGCTCGCACGATACGCAGGGGCAGGCGCAGAAACCCTGACCATCGGCGCGATCTGCGCAGGAGGCGCTGACTCCGGCCTTGGCTCTGGTACTTGCTGCGGCTCCGGCACTGATACCGGCTGCGGCTCAGGGCCCGACTCCGCCGCTGCGGGAGCCACGTCGGGAAAGCGGGAAAAGAGCTTCTGAAGCCCGTGCAAGTCCCCTGTCCTGGCGATCCTCACGAATTCCACGACAAATGCCTGCAGCTCCTCATTGCCGTGCCTGGCCGCATCGACGATCGGAATAAACCTCTGCGGAATCCTGCCGCGCGCCCATTCGAGAATCATCCTGAGATTGCCGTCGATCCTCATCATAATTCTCTCCCTCCCTTGTTTTGGACCGCGCGAACGCCGCGGATGCAGTATATACGAATCACAGCGGGTTAATAGCCCACGCAACGTCAGCAATCCAGCAAAAAATCAGCGCTAGAGGATAGGCTTTACAGGAAAACTTGATACTACGCAGGCTTCCGCCCCGATACCCTGCGAACCGGCCTCAAATGAGGATTCGCCGGCAGCCTCATCGTCAGGAATGGATCCTTCCGGCGCCTCAACGAGGTCCAACACGCCTGTCAGGATGGAAGAGGACATAGGCCCGGTCGAGCGCAGCTCGATATTGGTGCCTCGTGCGATTTCAAGCTCAGCGTCTTCGCCGAGAGTTGAAGCGATATCCGTCCACTTCTCGCCGACCCTCCTCACAAAGAGCCCTGCCCCCTTGTCAAGGCTCAGGCGCAGCTCTGAAACCCTTCTGAAGAACGCATCGTTGAGGTCCGCCTTTGTGAGGATCTCCACCTGCGAGGTCGGTTCCTCCTCGCGCGGCTCTCCCAGCAGAAATTTAATGAGGCGATATTGAAAGATCGGCGGTCTGCTCTCCTGGCCGCGCCTCGGATCGATTGCGAGCTGGGCCTGGCCCATTTCGCCATCCTCAACGGATACGAACTCCACGTACGGAGAGAGGGTCCTGGCCATGTTCCTGACGATCCCGTACCACTCCTCTCCGATCTTGGTCCTGCCGCATGAAGCGTACACGCGCTCCATGGTGAGGAAGGTGCCGCCGTACTCGGCGAGGGCCGAGAACGTGGACCATATCATGGCGGGCATCCTCTGCCCGAATATTACGCTCAGGTTATTGAGCATCACGTCATGCCCTATGCGATGCCCCCTCCCCATGATCACATAGCCGTGCCTGACATCGAGAAACGCTGCGATGCGCTCGATTGCGCTCGGCATCGCCCTCATCGCATTGAGAACATTATGGAGCAGATCCTCGTCTATGCGGAAGAGGTGCATGATGGCGTGTGCGGACTCCGCGAGTTCCCGGAGCGCATCGTATCCGCACCCTATCTGGCTCTGATCGTCGCTGGACGGAAACCTCGGGGCATCGCTCAGGAAGCGCGACACGCCTGGAGAAAATTTTGCAGCATGATTGGCTGACCTGGACCCCTCGCTCCGCGAGACGACGGAGAGAAAGGAATCCCTTAGATCAGGGATCATCTCGAATACGTCCGGGGTCCTGATAGCCCAGTTGAGCCACCGCCTCTCATCATCGGTGAGAAGCGGGTCCTCTTTAACCAGGCATCCGGCGAGCTGCCGGCCATCTTCCGTGCGGAGGACCGAGAAATCGAACGCAGCAGTTTTCAGGCTCATTTTTTTACCCTTCGATCGAGCGCACTGACTTATCGGCAGGGGGCGGAAATGGTTGCGTAAAAAATATAACCTTCCGCAATCATTGTAATAATCTGCCTTCCCCGCCGCAACCAGCATGCGCACTTCGTGCCATGGAGTGCGCGGGCCGCGCGAGGGCGCTAAGGGGTCAATTCCCTTTTTTTCCAGAGGAGATATATTGCGGGATAGACGAGGAGCTCCATTCCAAATGACGTGATGAGCCCGCCGACCATGGGGGCGGCTATGCGCTTCATCATGTCCGCGCCCGTGCCGATGGACCACATGATGGGGAGAAGCCCCATGAACGCGGCCATCACGGTCATCATCTTGGGCCTTATGCGTTTGACCGCGCCATGGATAATAGCTTCCTTGAGATCGGATATATCCCTCAGCATCCCGCCCTTGCGCGCGTCTTCGTGCGCTATGTCGAGATAGAGGAGCATGAAGATGCCGGTCTCCGCGTCGAGCCCCATGAGCGCGATGAGCCCCACCCATACCGCGATCGACATGTGGTAACCCAGGAGATAGAGGAGCCAGATCGCGCCGATGGCGGAGAAAGGGACCGCCAGCAGCACGATGGAAGCCTTGATGCCGGATTTCGTGTTCATGTAGAGCAGCACTATGATGATGAAGAGCGTCAGCGGCAGCACTACCTTCAGCCTCTCGCGCACGCGCAGCATGTTTTCATACTGTCCGCTCCATTGCAGCGCATAGCCTGGAGGTAACTGGAGCTTCGCCGCCGCAGCCTTCTTTGCATCGGTCACGTAGCTCCCTACGTCGCGGCCGGCCAGATCCACGTAGACGTAGCCGGACAACATCCCGTTCTCATTGCGCAGCATGCTCGGGCCCTGCACGAGCCTGATATCCGCCAGCGCGGCGATCGGCACCTGCGCACCAGACGGCGTGGCGACGAGCACCCGCGAGAGAGAGTTCATGTCGCTTCTCAGCTCGCGGCTGTAGCGCACGTTGACGGGATAGCGCTCCCTGCCTTCGATAGTCGTGGAGATATTCTCTCCGCCGATCGCGGTCATGATAGTCTCTTCTGCGTCGGCGACCGAGATCCCAAGGCGGGCGAGCTCGTCTCGCTTGAGGTCGAAATCGAGGAAGTAACCGCCGGCAGCCCTTTCGGCGAATACGCTTCGCGTGCCTGGAACATCTCTGAGTATCGCTTCGAGATGGCCGCCGATCTTCTCTATCTCCTTCGTGTCGTTGCCGAGGATCTTTATGCCGATGGGCGTGCGAATTCCGGTGGAGAGCATGTCGATTCGCGCCTTGATCGGCATGGTCCACGCGTTGGACACGCCCGGAAACTGCATTGCCTTGTCCATCTCAGCGACCAGATCCTCCCAGCTCATCCGATCGCTCCAGATGTGCCTCAAGGGGGCCTTGAATATATCCGGCATCCACGAATACCAGCGCTTCTTCTCGCGCCACTGATCCATGGGCTTTAAGACGACGGTCGTCTCCATCATCGAGAAGGGCGCGGGATCGGTCGACGTCTCCGCGCGTCCGGCCTTTCCGAATACGCGCTCCACTTCAGGAAACGTCTTGAAGATACGATCCTGCTGTTGCAGGAGATTGGTCGCCTCGGTCACGGATATGCCGGGCAATGTCGTGGGCATGTATAGTATCGTGCCCTCGCCCAGCGGGGGCATAAACTCGCTGCCCATCATAATAAAAGGCGGGATTGCGGTCAGAAACAAGAGCCCGGCGATCGCTATCGTCTTTTTTGGATACTTGAGCACCAGGCGGCAGGCCGGCTCGTAGACGCTAAAGAGCCTCCTGCTCACGGGATGCTTCTCCTCCGCGTAATATCTCCCTACAAAGATGCGGTTGTAGATCCAGGAGAGCCAGCGAGGCTTGAACTTGCGATAATCCATGTGCGTGAAGAGCATTCGCAGCACCGGATCGAGCGTCACCGCAAGCAGCGCAGCGATGGCCATCGCAAAGGTCTTCGAGTAGGCCAACGGCTTAAAGAGTCGGCCTTCCTGATCCACGAGGGTGAAGATCGGCAGAAACGCCACGGCTATCACGAGGAGCGAAAAAAAGACGGAGGGCCCGACCTGTTTTAACGCAGAGAGCAACACGTCGTGAAAATCGCCCGATCGCCCACCGTCCTTCCACAGCTGAAGTTTCTTGTATGCGTTCTCCACCTCCACGATCGCGCCGTCCACGAGCACGCCGATGGAAATGGCGATGCCTGCAAGCGACATGATGTTGGCGGTGAGCCCCATGAAATAAAACGGTATGAACGCGAGGAGCACGGATGCGGGGATCGTGAAGATCGGGACAAAGGCCGAGGGAATGTGCCACAAAAAGATCAGGATCACGATCGACACGACGATGATTTCCTCGATCAGCGTGTCGGTGAGCGTGGAGATGGAGCGCAGTATCAGTTCAGAGCGGTCATAAGTGGTGACGAGTTTTATCCCTTTCGGGAAAGACGGCTCCACTTCCTTGAGCTTCTCTTTCACGCGATCGATGACGCTCAGCGCATTTTCCCCGTGGCGCATGATCACGATGCCGCCCACCGCGTCGCCCTTGCCGTCGAGATCGGCGACGCCGCGCCTGATATCAGGCCCTAGCTCCACGCTGCCGATCTGTTTGATTGTCACCGACGTGCCGGTGGCGGGATCGACTCCAACAGCGATCTCTTCGAGATCCGCAACGCTCTTTGCATAGCCGCGGCCGCGCACCATGTACTCGCGGCCGGAGAATTCGACCAGCCGGCCGCCTACGTCGTTGTTGTTGCGCCGCACGGCCTCGACCACCTGCTCGATAGGAATTTTATAAGAGAAGAGTCTGTTTGGATCCACATTCACTTGATACTGGCGCACGAAACCGCCGACGGTCGCCACTTCCGCCACACCGGGCACCGATTGGAGATAATAGCGCAGGTACCAGTCCTGAAAACTGCGAAGCTGCGAGAGGTCGTTCTGTCCGGATTCGTCCACGAGCGCATACTGAAATACCCAACCCAGGCTCGTGGCGTCGGGCCCGAGCTCCGTTGTGACGCCCTCCGGCAGCCGCGGAAGAATTTTGCTCAAGTATTCGAGCGTGCGGCTGCGCGCCCAATAGATGTCCGTGCCGTCCTCGAAGATGATGTAGACGTAAGAATATCCGAAATCGGAAAATCCGCGAATGGCGCGCACCTTGGGAGCACCCAGCATCGCCGTGACGATGGGATAGGTGACCTGATCCTCGATTATGTCCGGACTTCTGTCCCACTTCGAGTAGATGATCACCTGCGTGTCGGAGAGATCCGGAATGGCGTCGAGCGGGACGTTCTTGAGACACCACACGGCTGCTACGATGG
>JBBAAC010000065.1:0-11478 GCA_041658465.1 bacterium
CTTTGCGAAAGAGCTGGAGGGAACCGGGCTTTCCGATCTTCCGTTCAACCCGTTCGACTCCGCGGTCAGGCGCGTAAAATTCCATTTCAAGACCGCTCGAGGGGAGATGAGTTCTTTTGCAGCGACCATCTTCCTTGCGGCGACCGGCGTGGATGCGGCAACCGCGATCGGCGAGGAGTCGAAGCGGCCCGGGTGGGGGCTGTTTTTCGCGACTCCGTTCGCAGGGGACGGCGACGAGGCGTATATCCGCTTTAGCGGCCCTCCGGGGGTGATCGGCGGCAGCGACAACGCGTTCAAGATCTACTCCGCCTCACTCGTGGCAAAGGGGCTTGTGCCCGCGTCGTGGCTGAAAGACAAGATAGTGCTCGTGGGCGCCTCCTACGACGACCTGAAGGACACGTACATCACGCCCTACTACGCCCGCTCGACGAATTACGCGACCATGTCGGGCGTGGAGATACACGCAAACATCCTCTCGATGCTTCTCACCGGCCAGTTCTATTATGCGCTGCATGCGTGGCAGGCCTGGTCGCTTGCGTTTCTGTGCGCGCTCATCGCGGCGCTGGCTACGACCGGCCTTTCGCCATGGCGCGCAGGGGCGGTCTTTGCCGGCGCCTGGGCCGCGGAGCTTGCGCTCGCGGTGTTCGCGTTCCGTTCTTGCGGCGTTGTGATACCGATCGTGGCCCCTCTCGCTGCGGCCACCGCCTCGTTCGGATCGGGCCTCGGATGGCGCGCCCTGACAGAGGGACGCCAGCGCAGGTTCATAAGAGGGGCGTTCGAGCGCTATGTGCCGCCGGCCATAGTCGAGCGCATGACTGAAAACCCGGAGCTGCTTAAGCTCGGCGGAGAGGCAAGGCAGGTTACGAGCCTCTTCACCGACATCGCCTCGTTCACATCGATCTCGGAGCGCATGGAGCCCACGCAGCTCGTGGCATTTCTGAACGAGTACCTGGGAAGGATGAACGAGGAGCTCTTCAGGTTCGGAGCTACGCTGGACAAATACGAGGGCGACGCGATCATAGCGTTCTTCAACGCGCCGCTCGACGTGCCCCGACATGAGCTAGCGGCAGCGCGCGCGGCCATAGGGATCAAGCGCGCGGGTGTTGCGATCAGCGCCAGATGGCAAGAGCGATGCGGCCGCGACATCGTGACACGCATCGGGCTGAACGCGGGTCCAGCGGTCGTCGGGAACATGGGCTCCGAAGGGCGGTTCGACTACACGGCCATAGGCGACACGATCAACCTTGCGAGCCGCCTCGAGGGCGCAAACAAATTCTACGGCACCACGATCCTCGCATCGGAGAGCGTGATTAAGGCAGTTGGTGTCATTGCGAGCCCGCCAGCGGGCGAAGCAATCCCCCGCAGCCAATTGATTTCAGGGGATTGCTTCGGAGCAAACGCTCCTCGCAATGACACACAAGAAACTTCTTTAATCGCGCGGCCTGTGGATCGAGTGCGCGTGAAGGGCAAGGCGAAGCCGATCCTGCTCTATGAGGTGATGGGCACGGACGGCGATATCGACGATGCGACGAAGCGGAATCTGGTGAAGCCGTACACCGAGGCTTTTGCCGCATTCGAGAGGCGCGAGTTAGATCTTGCGAAGCTGGCAATAGCGGATATCGTCACAAAGTTTCCGGGCGACGGGCCTGCCCGCGAGCTGCTCGCGCGCTGCGAGCGCGCTCAGCGCGAGCCGGGCTGGGACCTGGTGACGGAGTTGAGTTCCAAGTGACACCATCCCCCTCCTTTGTAAGGAGGGGTTAGGGGAGGTAGATCCTGATCTACCCCCTCCAACTCCTCCCTGCCTACCGGCAGGCAGGCTTACAAAGGGGGAGGGGATGAAAATAAAGGAGGAGTCCAATGAGGATGCGATTATTTTCAGCAGCAATCGTTCTTATTATATCCGTCCCGTTCGTCGCGCACGCATCCGCGGTGCTGCTCGACGCGAAGGGGAGCGTCTCCGTTACGCTCCTAGGCAATAAGCCGTCGCCCGCAAAGATAGGCCTGGAGCTGCCTGACGGGAGCGTGCTCAAGGTGGGCAAGGGCGGAAAGGCATCGGTCATGCTGGACACCGGGGCCGTGGATGAGATCACGGGCGAGGCGTCGTACACGGTCGGCCCCAAGGCAAAGTCCTCAAAGCGCACGGAGCTGGGAAACGGCGTCAGAGTCGCTATGAGGGAGCTTTCGGCAGGAGGGCCAAACCCGACGGTGCACGGCATGGTGAAGGAGGCAGGAGGACCCGCGTCCAAGATGCCCTCTCTCGATGCGTTCGGCGCGGGCGGGCTGCGCGCGATCTATCCGATCGGCACCGCCATCAGGCTCGGTCCAACGATCTCGTTTCGCTGGGAGGGCGCGCAGAATGTGAAATGGCCGGAACCCGTCATCGTCATCGACGATGCATCGCAGAAGCACGTCGCCGTGAAGGCGATCAGGCCAGGCTCATCCGAATACTCCGCGTCTCCAAAGGAGCTCGGCCTCGCTGCCGGAGGCAGGTACACGTGGTATCTGGCCTCGAACAAGGGAGGCGTCGCCGGGAAGACCTCTCGCTTCGAGTTCACGACTATCTCACAAGCCGACGAGCGCGCGCTGGATACGGACATCGCAAAGGCGAAATCCCTGGAGATGAGCCAGGACGGGAAGGAGCTGCTCGCGGCGCAGCTCTTTTATCAGCGCGGCATGTATGACGACATGGTGCGCAAGCTCGCGCCCCTGTGGCAGAGGACGCGGGCTCCGTTCGTAGGCAAGCTTTTGAAATACGGGTATTCCCAGATGGGCCGAGGCAAAGAGGCGGCAGGGTTTCAGTGAAACTTGCGTGTCACACCCTAGCTTATTTCCTTTTCAAAATCATCCAGTTGCCTCTTCGTCAGCATGTGTTCAATTTTCCGTACAAGTGAGCGCAGGTGAAAGGGCTTTGAGACGTAGTCGTCGGCGCCGTGCTTGAGCCCTTCAATGCGGTCTGCCTGCGCGTCGCGCGCAGAGACGATAAGTATAAGGATATCCTTTGTAGATGCGTCTGATTTCAAGCGGTTACACACCTCAATGCCGGTGACCTTCGGCATCATGATGTCTAAAATGATGAGGTTTGGTTTGTTGTGGATTACTGCCTGGAAGGCCTCTTCAGCGGAATATGCGCTTTCAACCTCATAACCCTCTTTTGTGAGGAGCTTTCCCAGCACCGTATGAATCTCCGGCTCATCGTCCACGACGAGGATGCGGGAGCGACCTTCCTTTATCTCCATGATATTATTCAATTAATAAACATTGCACTAGCCCGTCAAGCGAAAAAGGGAATATTCGGTAAATTTAGTTTGAAAAAGTTGATTCCAGAGGAAAACTCCCTTTGCGTTCAGTAATTTTTCTTGCAGGCCTTAAAAAGTTTCTTTACTATTCGATTCGTAAGACGTGTTTTGCCTCGCACAGAGAGGCGGGGCAGCTTGACAGGGGGAAATCGAATAGTTAGAGGGTTGTAACTTTTTTTTGCTGCGCATCAGCGGCGTCGGGGACGCCGCGCTTCATAGCGCAGCCGCTCATTGAATCCCATTGAACCCAAGCGGAAATCCAGGCCGAGAAAGGGGGTGCACTCTCCGAATGGCCAATCCGCGGGAAGACGTTATCTTTGTCCGACATCTTTGCTCGGCAGGAGCCGGCTATGCGGGAATGATCCCGAGAGCCGGAAGCAAACAAGGAAAAGGAGAGTAATCAACATGAAGAAATTTACATTGGCAATTTTGGCCATTGCCCTCGCAGCGTTTATCGCGACGAGCGCCCAGGCCGAAGAGAAGTACGTTGCTGGCGGCTTTGAAGCTGCTGGTCACGTGACCGCTGGCGGTGGTTATCAGCACTTCAACAACAAGGTGCAGACCTACTTTACGTTCGACGGTGACTACGGATACTTCGCGGGCTCGATCGGCAAGTACCTGAACCAGGCACCTGCCGCCCGCACGGATCACTTCACCTTCTTCGTGGATGAGGTCGAGTTGGATCTCATGAAATCGTTCGGCGAGAACGTCCGTCTGCGTGCAGACCTCGACTTCAGCCGTACGGCTTCATCCGGCATGTTCGTGCCGGCGTTCGTTCTCGAACAGGCATATGCCACGGCAAACATCCCCGTCGGCAACGGCATCGAGTTCTTGCTCGGTCGCTTCAACACCCCGATCGGTTTCGAGGCAGTTGATGTGAATGAGAACGACACGATTTCAAAGTCGGTCATCGCAACGGGCCTTCGTCCGTCGAACACGACCGGCGTGAAGATCTACTACGCTTTCAGCGATCTGGTTGACTTCCATTTCTATATCGTCAACTCGCTGACTCAGGACAGCAACGTAAAGATCAACGACGTTCCGTCGATGGGCTTCCGCCTCGGTTTCAACTGGGGTGAAGAGGGCAACGAGAGCACGTTCGGTATTTCCGGTCTGTTCGGTCCGGAAACCCGCGCCAGCAACAGGCACTTCACGTACGCTGGTGATCTCGATTTGAATTGGTGGGTCACGGAAGCATTCGCATTCGGACTCGAAGGTATCTTCCGTCGTGACAATGCATTCGGTGGCGTGAACACGAATTACTTCGGCGGTTTGCTCAACCTGCACTATGCGTTCAGCGATGTGTGGGATGGAACGCTCCGTTACGCGTTTGCAAAGCAGACGAAGCCGACGAACCTCGCCGCTGCAACAGCATGGACGAACCTGACTGGTACGCAGCAGCAGATTCATCAGATCACGCTGGCCGGTGGTTATGCTATCGCCGACGGCGCGAAGCTGAAGCTCGAAGGCCGCTTTGATATCGTGAAGCCGGCCTCGGTAGTTCTCCCCGGCAACACGGAGTACGTGTACGGTGGAGCGCTGGCGTTCGCGTATGACTTCTAATTGAAGCCATACTGTTGAGATGCAAAAGAGAGGCCCCGGAGAAATCCGGGGCCTCTTGTTGTGTGCCGAGCAGGGCAACGTAGTGCCAGAGCACGCGGTGACCCGCGGCTGACTCCGTGCCATGAAGTGCGCGGGGCTCCCCCGTCCATTGCTCAGAAAACCGACACGGAATAAAGCTGATTTATCAGGCTAACGTTCAATACCTTGCCATCGCGGTCCCCATTTCTTCGCAATAGACGGGGCAACCCCGCTCGCTGCATGCCAGTCTGCAAGTTGTATCATGGCGCATAACGAGCGGGGTCCCCAGTCCAGCTTCGAGCAATGGGGACCGCAGAGCTAGTAATTCACCGTTAGCCTTATAAGTTGACCCAAACTCGGTGTCGGCTTGCGAGATGATGGGCTGGGGACACCGCTTACGCAGTGGCGATGGACAAGGTTAGAGAGAAAGGCTGCCAGCCGCAGATCACCGCGTTCTTTGGCACGGTGTTGGTTTAAGGTCGTTCCAGATTTCGCGGAGGAGATTCGACGGCCGTTTCCAGGCGTGCAAAGAGAACGGCACGATGCAGCCGCACCGCTCGCAATCGGCCTTAGGGCCTATGACGCAGGGCTTCTTGATATTTCCCCACGTATCGAATGAGGTGCCGTTGCGGACGAAGACGCAGTTTGAACCGACGCAGGCGCTGCTGTTTTTTTCGCGCATGAAGTCATGCGTCGCAGCCGGCCCGCCTATGAATTTACCATATTTTTCTCGAAGCGCATTTATCCGATCTATTGCCCGGTCGCGCTCGGCGAAGTTAAGCCACATATCCTCCTTCACGCCCTTGATCGGGGTGAAGAAGTCGAAGAGCACGTGCCGGATGTGGGGCGTCTCGCTCCATTCCGCGGTGAGCTCCTCTATGCAGTCGATGTTCGTTCTGCTGATGCAGCACGCTATCGCAACGTTCTGTTCGCCTCTGAGTTCCGCCGCGTTCTTTTTTATCTTCGCATAACACCCGTTGCCGCGGATCGCGTCGTGCAACTCCTCTGTGCCGTCGATCGAGATGTGGAACTCCACGTTCGTCCACTCCGGCAGGGGGAGGGTGCCGTTTGTCACCACGCGATTCGCGCGGAAGAAGCGCCTGCCTAGGTCGATGAGCTCGCGGCGGAGCAGCGGCTCGCCGCCTACCCAGGTGCAGCTGAAGAAGGCAGCCCTTCCGCGCTGCATGGCCTCGATTCGGCGAAGCCACTCCTCGATCGGGAGTTCCGGGCCGCGCTCCTGGTCGTACGAAAAAAAATAGCAGTGCTTGCAGCGCAGGTTGCACTTGTTCGTGACGTCGATGGAGCAGAAGGTGTTGCGCGGCAGGGGCATCACCGTAAGAGCGAGCTTTGGCAGGATCTTCCCCCGCCAGAAGCGATGCCCGGGTTTTTTGGGTTGAGCGGTCATTGCGTAATTGGCGTCTCTATCGCGCGTCGCCGCCAGTTACAAGCGGAATATTTCTCTGGCGCCGCGAAACAACCAGCGTGCCGTAACTATTCAGGAGGGGGAGTCGCCTTGTGCGACGGCGCCATTCGCTACGCTATTCCTTGCAAATTCCTCGACACATTCATCCCATTTGGTGTCTTCCCGCTGGTCAGGCCCCAAATGGGGGAATGTGTTGAGGAATTCACTTCGTCATACGCTCCGCTCAAAACCGCGCCTGATTGTCGCGCAAGGCGACTCGCCCTCCTGAATAGTTACAGCGTGCCAAAGTACGCGGTGACCCGCGGCTGGCATCTCGCCTGCCTGCAGCGAGGTTATGCTCCTCGCCACATGCGGAGCGGTGTCCCCAGCCCATCATCTCGCAAGCCGATAACGAGTCTAGGTCAGCTTATAAGGCTAACGGTGAATTGCCTGCCACCGCGGTCCCCATTGCTCGAAGCTGGGCTGGGGACACCGCTCGTTATGCGCCATGATACAACGTGCGTAATGGCACGCAGCAAGCAGGGTTCCCCCTGTTTATCGCAGATCGTCTTACGGCGCGAAGCAAGCGGTGACCTGCGGCAGGCTTCGAGCAATGGGGACCGCGTAGGCTTAGAATCCACCGTTAGTCGCATAATCTGGGCATTACTCCGTGCCGGTTTGCGAGATGCCAGCCGCAGGTCACCGCGTACTGTGGCACAGTGTCGGCTTGCTGAGCGATGAACGGGGGAACCCCGCGCACTTCATGCTATGGAGCAACCTTGACATCCACCTGTAAATAGTGCACCCATGCATGACTAAACCCCCAATAATTCAACATATTAGAACGTTCTGGATGCTATGAACCTTATTGCCAGCATAAGCCCGGTGTGGATCACGTTAGGCCCCATTGTCGCTATAAATGCGATTTTATTGGCCTCCTACCTCCTCTATCAGCTCTGGGGGGCAAAACGCATCAAGCGCGAGTTCGCCGGGGCAAAGAAAGGCGAGTCCAACTTTCTCTCCAGCGGGACGCGCGAGTGGTGGTTCTGGACCACCGATCCAGTCGTGCGCTTGTTCGTGAAGCTGCGAATGGGGCCCAACACGATCACTATGATGGGCTTTCTCGTGGCCTGTCTGTCCGGCTACCTCTTTGGCTGCGGCTGGTTTGGATACGCGGGCTGGGCAATGATCTTAGGCGCGTCGTTCGACATGTTCGACGGCCGCGTCGCGCGCATCACGAACAAGTCATCGCGCTCCGGCGCGTTCTTCGATGCGGTGATGGATCGCTTCAGCGAAGGCGTATGCATGCTGGGGCTCGCCTACTATTTCCGGGACAGCTTCATGCTCGCGCTAGTCATAGCGGGCCTGGTGGGTTCGCTACTGGTGAGCTACACAAAGGCGAGGGCCGAGGCCGTGGGCGTCGAGTGCAACGTAGGCACCATGCAGAGGCCGGAGCGGATCGTGGCCATAGGCGTTGCCGCGGCCTTCGATCCGATCATGGGCGTCGCGCTGCAGAGGTGGTGGGAGACTCCCCCTCATATCCTTATAATGCTCTCGCTCGGGCTCATCGCGCTGCTCACCAACTTCACTGCGATTTATCGGATGATCCACGTGATGAACGCCCTCGACACGGTCGATCGCCGCGACCGAGACTCGATACCGCAGATAATCACGAAGCTCGGCACGCAGGCGGGCCGCGAGATGCTCTGGGATCGCGCGCGCTACGGCTACGATCGCAGCCGCGCATCGTTCTCGCACGTGGTCCTTTTTGCCGCGAGCGGCGTGTCTCCGGAAATCCTCACCGACCTCATGCGCAAGGGCGATCTCCCGAATATCTCGCGGCACATAGCCGAGAGGGGCAGTGTCGTGGAAGCGGTCGGGGCATTTCCTTCGACAGTGGGGCCCGCCGCCGCGCCGTTTGTCACCGGCTCGTTCCCTGGGACCTGCGATATACCCGGCTCCCGGTGGTTCGACCGCACGGTACAGGCAGGGCGCGTGCTGTCGATGAACCGCTTCAGGGACTACATCGGCTGGGGCGCCTATGCCATGGACTACGATCTATCCAAGTCCGTGCGCACGATCTTCGAATACTCGCGCCAGGCCGTTAACATCTTCGGCATGCTCAACCGGGGCTGCGGTTTCGTGCGCGACCCGGCCTTCTTCAGGATGCACCGCCGCTACAATCAGGCGCGCCGCCGCGAGGACCTGGAGAAGGCGGACGAAGCCGCTTTCTACTGGTTTTCCTCCGCAATGCGCCGTGAGACGGATTTTGTCCTCTACCGGTTTCCGCCGTCCTTTGCATTCAGCGAAAACATGAGAACGACCGAGGCGGCCCGCGAATCGCTGCGCCGAATCGACGCGTACATAGGCAGGGCCGCGGATGTCATCCGCAACAACGGGATGTACGATCAGACCGTCCTCATGCTGGCGGCTGATCACTCAGTGGGCGAGGCGCGCCGCGCGTTCGATCTGGACGAGTTCATCGGCCGGCGTTTCAAGCTCTGTGGTGCGGAGCGCAGGGTGCGCGAGTGGATCGACTCCGACGCCATATCGCTCCCATCCGGTACGTCGATGGCGCATCTCTATTTGAAGCTCGGCAAGGGTTGGGAGGATCGCGCGTTCTTCGAGGACGTGGAGCGCAGGGGACTCTGCGGCTCGCTGCTCGAGCAGGAATGCGTGGACATAATAGCCGGCCGCAGCAGTGAGGGCGGCATCGTGGTCCAGAGCCGCAGGGGCCGTGCGCACATACTCGAGGACGCGGACGGGCGCATCACCTATCTTGCACGCAGCGGGGATCCGTTCGGCCTTACGGGCGTGCCCCAGGTGCTCTCCTCAACGGATGCGCTCAGGGTCACTGCACGTTCCGATTATCCCGACGGCATCATGCAGGCGATTCAGATCTTCCGCTCCGGTCGCACAGGAGATATCGTAGTGAGCACGGCGGAAGACGTCTCGTTCGGCGCGGAGGCGAAGGGCGCCACGCACGGCTCGCTCTGCAGGCGGCACATGGTCGTTCCGTTTGCCGCCAGCGTGCCGATCGTGGCGAACGAGATCCGAACAGCGGATGCGTTTGCGCTGACCCTCTCGCTCCTGGGCATAGACCAGGAGCACGAGCTGGACGGCGTTGTGCCCGCGTGCCGGGAGGCAGAGGCCAGCGAGCAGAGGGCTACCATATGAAGCAAAATCCTACGGAGCGGGCTGAAGGGGCGCTGATGCTGGACGAGGCGGTGGACCTCTTCATCCAGGGCGCGGGCAAGGTCTCCGGCGCCCTGCTGGGGATGATCAACCGCGTCGGCGGCCAGATCTACGCGCTGCTCTTTCTCTCCGACGAGCCCCTCTCCCTCGACGACGTCAGCGAACGGCTGGGAGTGTCCAAGAGCAACATCTCCATCAACATCCGCATGCTCGAGGAATTCAACCTCGTGCGCAAGGTGTGGGTAAAGGGCTCTCGCAAGGATTACTACGCAGCGGAGCGCACCTACCCGAAGAAGGTCCTCAAGGATTTTCTCGACAAGATCCGCGGCACGCTCACCGATGCCATCACGACCATCGAGCGCACGCGCGCGAAGGCCACTGAGGCGAAGGTGGCGCTGGACAAGGAGGAGCGGCAGCGCGCGGAATTCATACTTCAGCAGGTCAACCTGATCGGGCTCTTCTACTACGCGGCGAATAAATTCTTCGACGATTTCTTTGCCGGGCGCCCGGTGAATATCGATCTCCTCCGCCGCGTGATACTCAATCCCGACGACCTGAATAAAGGCAGATAATATTCCCCTCCTTTGTAAGCCTGCCCGCCGGCTGGCAGGCGGGGAGGGGAAAGGGGAGGTAGATCCAGTATCTATCCCTCCCTCACCCTCCCCTTACAAAGGGGAGGGGATTTTAGAACACGTATCCGAATGTGAAGTGCAGCTTGCCCATCGGCTCGCCGGTACGGTTGAAGAGCTTGAAGCCGTATTCGAGGCGTATGGGTCCCACCGGAGTGAGATAGCGCAGCCCCACGCCGATAGATTTGCGGATAGAGAAGCCGTTTATCTCGGAAAAGTTGTTCGTGAGCGAGCCCATGTCGAAGAAGATCACGCCTCCGAAGTGCTTGAAGAGCCTCACGCGCAGCTCCTCGTTTACTATCCAGCGCAGCCTTCCGCCCGTGGCCTTGCCGTTGGCGTCGAGAGGTCCCAGAGAATCGTAGTCATACCCTCGTATCGTGTTGTCGCCTCCCAAAAAGAGCAGCTCGTTGGTCGGCACGCTGACGTTGTGGCCTATGTCCTCGATGCGGTCGAAGCGCAGCGCGGATGAGAAGATCACCAGACGTATGAGCTTTTGATCGTATTCGAACTGCCAGGAAAACTTTGCGAAGTTGGCCTGCTGGCCTTTGATCTCGTCGTAGATATCGACGCCCGCGGCGGTGAAGTAGCCCTTGGTCGGCTCGGAGAAGTTGTCGCGCCGGTCGTAGCTGGCGAAGAGCGCGACGCGCGATATCGTGCTGTCGCGCAGGCTGTCCGCGTCCGCCGCGGTGGAGTCGCCCTCGACGAAGTAGTTTCGATCGAGTTCCCACCTGACATTGAAGCCGAGCTGCGAATAGCGCTTCGCCCAGCCGATGGCGCCGGCCATCTGCATGTAGGTGTAGGCCGGCTGCTGCTGGTACTGGATCCAGGCGGACGTCGCCATTTCGACGCTGGAGCCTACGAAGCGCGGATCAAGCCACGCCACCTCCGCGCGCGAGAGCTTGCGGCCGGCCGTTAGCTTGAGCGAATTTGTCTTGGCCCAGCCGAACGCGTTTATGTTGCTGAAGGCCAGCGTGCCCGTCATCGAGTTGTCCGTAGAGTAAGTGAGTCCCATGTCGATGAGGAACGGCCTCTGCTCCTCGACCTTGACCTTGAGGTGCACCGTCTCCTTGCGCTCGCTGATCCCTATCGTCTCGATGCTCACCAGGTCGAACGGACCCAGCCTGCGGATGTTGAGCTGGCTGTCGACGATTTTCTTGTAGCTGAACGGGTCGCCTTCTTTGATATCCATCGCGCGCTTGATGGCCTTCTGGCTCGTGAGCACGTCGCCCACGATCAGGATATCGCCCACGCGCACCAGCGGCCCTTCAGAGATGTTGTAGCGTATGACCGCGCGTCCGTTATCGTCGTGCTCCCAACCCTGCTGCGCGGTCGCGTAGGGGTGGCCGTGGTCCGCGTAGAACTTCACGAGCCGCTC